>CBINJQ010000269.1:0-6375 GCA_966251015.1 uncultured Akkermansia sp.
TCGCCCTCGTAGTGGCGCTGGATGTCGACGTCGTGCGGACGGACGTAGAGCACGTCGGAGCCGGCGCCGGGCAACGGGTGGCCGAGGGCGGCGAAGCGGTTCACGTTGCCGAGGAACTCGATGACGAAGGGCGACGCGGGATGGTCGTAGACCTCCTGCGGCGTGCCGACCTGCTCGATCTTGGCGTTGTTCATGACGACGACCTGGTCGGCGAGTTCGAGCGCCTCCTCCTGGTCATGCGTCACGAAGATGGTGGTGACGCCGATCTCGCGCTGGAAGTGGCGCAGCCAGCGACGGAGGTCCTTGCGCACGCGGGCGTCCAGAGCGCCGAAGGGCTCGTCGAGCAGGAGAACCTTCGGGTTGACCGCGAGGGCGCGGGCGAGGGCGACGCGCTGGCGCTGGCCGCCGGAGAGCTGGGTGGGATAACGACCGCCGAGATCGTCGAGCTGGATGAGCTTGAGAAGCTCTTTCACGCGGGCGTCGATCTGGTCCTTGGACGGGCGCTCCTTCCGGGGCTTCACGGTGAGTCCGAAGGCGATGTTCTCCGCGACCGTCATGTGGCGGAAGAGCGCGTAGTGCTGAAACACGAAGCCAACGCCGCGCTTGCCCGCGGGGGTGTCGGTGACGTCCTGGCCGTGGAACTCGATGCGCCCGCTTCCGGCGTCGGCGAACTCGAGGCCCGCGATGATGCGCAGCAACGTGGTCTTGCCCGAGCCAGACGGGCCGAGAAGCGCGACGAGCTTGCCGGCGGGGACTTCGAGCGAGACGTCGGCGAGGGCGGCGTAGACGCCGAAGGTCTTGGTGATGTTGCGGGCGATGATGGACATGACGGAAAGAGGATTGGGTCACGGAGGACACGGAGCTCGGACACAGAGTCCACAGAGGCTCGATCCGCCCGAGGTGAAGGAATCTGGGTGTTTGTTCTCCGTGATCTCTGTGTCGGAGCTCCGGCTTGGCTCTGTGACGATTACGTCGTGCGGCGGGCGTGCGCCCACTCCACGACTGACTTGAGGACGAGGGTGACGAGGGCGAGGAGCGCGAGGATCGAGGCGGCGGCGAAGGCGCCGACGAACTGGTATTCGTTGTAGAGGATCTCGACGTGCAGCGGGAGGGTGTTGGTCTCGCCGCGAATGTGTCCTGAAACCACGGATACGGCGCCGAATTCGCCCATCGCGCGGGCGTTGCACAGGATGACGCCGTAGAAGAGGCCCCACTTGATGTTGGGGAGCGTGACCTTCCAGAACGTCTTCCAGCCGGAGGCGCCGAGGGTGATGGCGGCGTATTCCTCGTCGCTGCCCTGCTGCTGCATGAGCGGGATGAGCTCGCGCGCGACGAACGGGAAAGTGACGAAGATCGTCGCCAGCACGATGCCGGGAACGGCGAAGATGACCTTGATGTCCTGCTCGACGAGCCAGGCGTGGAGCGCGGGAAACCAGGGATTTTCGGCGTTGAGATAGGTGCCATACCAGCCCTGGGCGCCGAAAAGCAGGACGTAGATGAGGCCGGAGATCACCGGCGACACGGCGAAGGGCAGATCGATGAGGGTGATCAGCAGGCTCTTGCCGGGAAACTTGAACTTGGCGATGCACCAGGCCGCGGCGACGCCGAAGACCAGGTTGGCGGGCACCGCGAGAGCGGCGGTGATCAACGTGAGCTTGAGCGCATGCCTCGCGTCGGGATCGGCGAGCGCGGCGAAGTAGGCGCCGAAGCCGCGGCGCAGCGCCTCGGTGAACACCGCGACAAGCGGGAGCAGGAGAAAGAGCGCGAGGAAGCCGAGCGCGGTCGCGGTGAGCGCGTGGCGCACCCACGCCACGTCGCGAGTGGCGAGCGGGCGGGCGGCGTGCCCGGCGGAGCGGGAGAGGCTGGAGACGGCGGAGGCCATAAGGCTTTGAAATCTGAAATTGGGGATTCGAAATTCCGCGGGCGCCTAGACCGCCGCGTGCCGGCGGCTCCATTTCTGAAGCAGGTTGATGACGAGCAGGAGGGCGAAGGAGGCGACGAGCATGACCACGGCGATGGCGGTCGCGCCCGCGTAGTCGTATTGCTCCAGCTTGGTGATGATGAGCAGGGGCGTGATCTCGGTGCGCATGGGCATGTTGCCCGAGATGAAGACGACGGAACCGTATTCCCCGAGGGCCCGGGCGAAGGCCATGGCGAAGCCGGTGAGCAAGGCGGGAAGGAGCTGCGGGAAGATGACGCGCCGGATCGTTTGCCAGCGGTTGGCGCCGAGCGAGGCCGAGGCCTCCTCGAACTCGGGCTCCAGCTCCTCGATGATGGGCTGGAGCGTGCGAACGACGAAGGGCAGGCCGATGAAGGTGAGCGCGATGAAGATGCCGATTTCGCTGAAGGCTATTTTAACGCCGTAGGGTTCGAAGAGGCGGCCAATCCAGCCGTTGGGCGCGTAGAGCGCGGTGAGCGCGATGCCGGCGACGGCGGTCGGCAGGGCGAAGGGCAGATCGACCAAGGCGTCGACCACGCGGCGGCCGGGAAACGGATAACGCACGAGCACCCAGGCCACGATGAGGCCGAAGAGGCTGTTGACCAAGGCGGCGGCGAACGAGGCCAGAAAGCTGATGCGATACGAGGCGACCACGCGCGGAGAGGCGACCGCCTCCCAGAAGTCCGCCCAAGACATGCCTGCGGTCTTGATGAAGGCGGCCGAAAGCGGAAGCAGCACGATCAGGCTCAGGTAGGTGAGCGTGAGACCGAGCGACAATCCGAAGCCGGGTATGACGGAGCGGTGGGCGCGAGACATTGGAGCTGGAAGCGTGGACCGGGAAGCGGAAGGAAATGCGTGGGATTCGGATGAAACAGCTTCGCCGTTCCGCTACAGATTCGGGGCGTAAGCGAGGAAGACGCGGTATTCGTCGAGGATCGTGTCGAGCGCGGTGACCATCGCGTCGATCTGTTTGTCGATCGGCGAAAGCGCGGGCGTCTCGAAGATGAGGTCGAACGGACGGGGCCGCTGGCCGGCGGGGGCCGAGAGCACGCCATCGAAGCACGCCTCGATCTTGCCGTCTCGGGCGAGGAAGCCGTCGATCTTCGGGCGACGGTCGCGCGGGATGACGTAGCTCGCGGAACGAAGGGCGGGCTCGAGCAGGGCCTCGTTCAGAACGTGCCCGCGGGTGTAGCCGTAAACGCCCTCGGCGGTGTCGTCGGCGTGGAGGGTGAGGATGCCGTCGAAACGGGTGCGGGTGAGCTCGCGTTCCACGGCGCGCACCTCGGGCTGGGCGGAGCCGCGCCAGAACTGGCGGTTCAGGTCGAGGCCGGCGCCGTTGGCACGGGTGTCGCGCGCGTAGCCGACGGGATTGAGCAGCGGGTAAACCGCGAGTTCGTAGCCGGTGGCCCGGGCGGGCTCCGCGGCGAGACGTTCGAGAAAAGCGATGGGCGCGAGCACGCTGGCGGGCTCGTCACCGTGGAGACCGCCGAAGATCGCGAGACGAATCGGGTCGTGGGACGCGGGCGGGCCGGTGAAGACGACGCGCGGGATGGCGTAGGGGTTGTCCTCGAAATCGAAGGTCCCGGCGAAAGACGTGTGCATCGGCGAGCCCGACTCGCCGAGCGCGACGAGCGGCTCCAGCAGCGCACGAAGATCGCGCACGGGCCGGGACCGGGTCGAAGAATTCGCGAGTTGGGTCATGGGAGGAAGTGGAGACAGAAGGCAGGGACGGGCCGCCGGGCCGTCCGGCGAATGCATCGGCGGGCCCGGCGGTCCCGCCCTGCCTTACCGTGCTATTTCTTCAGGTAGATCTGGTCGAAGCTGCCGCCGTCGTCGAAGTGGTCCTTCTGCGCCTTGGTCCAGCCGCCGAAGGCTTCGTCGATGGTGAAGAGCTTCACCTTGGCGAACTGCGAGGCGTATTTGGTCGCGGCCTTTTCGGAGGTCGGGCGGTAGAAGTGCTTGCCGGCGATGTCCTGGCCCTCGTCGGAGTAGAGCCACTCGAGGTAGGCGGTGGCGATCTCGGTGGTGCCTTTCTTTTTGGCGACCTTGTCGACCACCGTGACGGGCGGCTCGGCGAGGATGCTGAGGGACGGCGTGACGAGCTCGAACTTGTCGGCGCCAAACTCCTTGATCGCGAGGTAGGCCTCGTTTTCCCAGGAGATGAACACGTCGCCGATCTGGCGCTGCACGAAGGTCGTGGTGGAGCCGCGCGCGCCGCTGTCGAGGACGGGGACGTTCTTAAAGAGCTTTTCGACAAACGCCTTGGCGCTCTCGTCCGAGCCGCCCTGCTGGCGCTTGGCGAATTCCCAGGCGGCGAGGTAGTTCCAGCGGGCGCCGCCGGAGGTCTTCGGGTTGGGCGTGATCACCGAAACGCCGGGCTTGGCGAGATCGTCCCAGTCCTTGATCGCCTTCGGGTTCCCTTTGCGGACGAGAAACACGATGGTGCTCGTGTAGGGCGACGAATTGTGGGCGAGGCGCTTTTGCCAGTCGGCGGGGATGGAGCGGGCGTTTTTGGCGATGGCGTCGATGTCGCCGGCGAGGGCGAGGGTGACGACGTCGGCCTGAAGGCCGTCGATCACGGAGCGGGCCTGCTTGCCGGAGCCGCCGTGGGACTGCTTCACGACGACCTCCTGACCGGTCTTTTCCTTCCAATGCCTGGCGAAGGCGGCGTTGTATTCGACGTAGAGCTCGCGGGTCGGGTCGTAGGAGACGTTGAGGAGCTCGACCGGTTTGGCGAGGGCGGAGCCCGCCAGCGCAAGGGCGGCGGCGAGGGCGGAGACAAATTGTAGTTTCATGACGGATACTTTCCTGTTTTCGGGCGTTTCCGGGGGCCGGATCAGAAGGCGAGTTGCACGCGGCCGATGACGGTCTGCTCGTCGCCGCCGACTACGGCGCCGGTGGCGGGCGAGGCCGGGCCGTCGAGCTCGAACTCGTTGTGGAAGTAGTTAAGGCCGACGCGAATCGCCTTGGCCGGATACCAGTTCAGGCCGATGCCGTAGGTGGTGACCTCGCTGGCGCTGGTGTTGCGGTTGGCGAGGCGGGTGGCGGCGGTGCCAAGAAAGACATCGTCGTCGATGTCGACCTGCGCGACTCGGGCGACGACCTCGAAAGCTCCCCAGGTGCCGGCGGAGGGGTTGAAGACGGTCTTCGGGGTCACGCCCTTGTAGGTCGAATCCTCGCCCGTGAGGACGTAGCCGGCGGAGAGGTTCCAGCCGGTGTTCTCGACCTCGCGCACGGGCTGGGTGGCGTTGCGGCGGACCTCGACGGTGGAGCTCACGTATTCGGCGAGGACGCCGAAGGGACCGTGGTAATAGTAGGCCTGCGGCGAGAGCGTGGTGCCTTTGCCGTCGGCGATCGTGCCGCCTTCGTAGGTGAAAAAAGTTTGCTGACCGTCGGTGCGATACTGGCCGGCGCGCCCGCCGGCCGTGTCGTAGTTGCCCTGGCTGGCGGCGATACCGAAACCGAGGCCCTTGAGCGCGGACTCCTTGTCGTTCACCCAAGGCGTGGCGAAGAGGCGGGCCGCGACGGACTTGTCGCTGTCGAAATCGGTGGTGGCCTGGGTGGTGTTGCCGCCATCGGGCACGCCGTTGAACACGCCGAGCTGGTAGGACAGGCCGCCCTTGAAGAAGGCGCCCTCGGCCTGCACGCCGACGTCGCGGTTGGGCGTGAGACCGGTCACGACGGAGCGTTCATTGAAAAAGGCGACGGGGTCGGACTGGAGCTGCTCGAGGCCGACGGGCGTCTTGAATTTTCCGATACGGACGCCGAACTCGGGGACGATCGCGGTGTGGATGTTGGCGTCGAGGATCTGCACCGACGAGCCGGTGCCGAACTCGGGCTGGACGACGTAGCTGTAGCGCTCGGCGAACTTGCCCTCGAAAATCAGGCGCGCGCGACGAAGCAGGAAACTGTCGTTGGTGCCGGCGGGATTGGTGTCGTCGAGGTAGAAACGGCCGTCGGCCTGCACGAGGCCGCGGAGGCGGATCGAGTTGGCGCCGTCGGCGGAAGCGAGCTCCAGACGACCGTCACCGATGGTCAGCTTGGGCTGTTTCTTGGCCTCCGCGACGGCGGCCTCGTCCCTGAGCTCGATGTTGCGCTCGAGGACCTTCAGCTTCTGGTCGAGCAAGCGGATCTGCTCGCGAAGGGCGGCGACCTCGTCGGCCGAGGCGGCGGGGGTTTGGGCCCGCGCGGTGAACGGCGCGAGGGCGATGGCGGAAAGCGCGGCGGCGTATGCCGTGGCGCGGAGATTCAGGGAAGACTTCATGGTTTGGCGATGTTGCTCGGTTACGGAGTCTCTGGAGCTCCCGAAGTCGGGTCGCGGCGAGGATATGGGTTGACGCGGAATCGCCTCCGTTGGTGCCGGTGGGCGAAAAGGGAATGACGGCGACGTGTCCTGCGCGGTCGGGCGCTCAGACGCTTTCGTCGCGACCGGAGCC
>CBINJQ010000270.1:0-6339 GCA_966251015.1 uncultured Akkermansia sp.
GCGCGCTGGGCGGCGGCGGCGAGGAAGTAGTTCTGCGCGGAGAAGGGCGACACGTTCTCGGCGCGCGTGACAGGCAGGTAGCCTCCGCCGGAGGTGAGGACGCGGGCGCTTTCGTTGTCGTGCAGCTCGATCGTGAAGAGATCGTCGATCATCCAGCGGCGCAGGGCGGGGTCGAGGATCGGAAAGACGACCTCGATGCGGCGGAAGAAATTGCGCGGCATCCAGTCGGCGCTGCCGGCGAAGATGTCGGGTTCGCCTCCGTCGTTGTGGAAATAGAAGGCGCGGACGTGCTCGAGGAAGCGGCCGACGATGCTGCGCACGCGGATGTTCTGCGACAGTCCGGGCACGCCGGGGACGAGGCAGCAGACGCCGCGGACGACGAGGTCGATCTGGACGCCGGCGCGGGACGCGGCGTAGAGGGCGTCGATCACGGCCTGGTCCACGAGGGAGTTCATCTTGGCCATGATGCGCGCGGGACGCCCGGCGGCGGCGTGCCCGGCCTCGCGCCGGATCAGTTCGAGGAGCCGCCGATGCAGGGTGTAGGGGGCGACAAGCAGACGTTGGAACTCGGGGGCGCGGCCGAACCCGGTGAGGGCGTTGAAGAGCGCGGCGGCGTCGGCGGTGATGGCGTCGCGCGAGGTGAAATGGCTGAGGTCGGTGTAGACCTTGGCGGTGCGCGGGTTGTAGTTGCCCGTGCCGAGGTGGACGTAGCGGCGGAGCTTGCCGTCGGTCTCGCGGCGGACGACGAGGGCGACCTTGCAATGGGTCTTGTGGCCCACGAGGCCGTAGACGACGTGGACGCCGGCCTCCTCGAGCTGGCGGGCCCACTGGATGTTGTTGGCCTCGTCGAAGCGGGCCTTGAGCTCGACGAGCGCGGTGACCTGCTTGCCGTTGCGCGAGGCCTCGACGAGGGCTCGGACGAAGGGCGAGTCGCCGGATGTGCGGTAGAGCGTTTGTTTGATCGCGAGGACGCGGGGATCGCGCGCGGCCTGCTCGACGAAATCGACGACGGGCTGGAAGGAGTCGTAAGGGTGGTGGAGCAGGATGTCGCGCTCGCGGAGCGTGTCGAAAACGAGGGCGGGCTCGCGCAGCGGGGAGGTGTTGACCGGTTGGAAAGGCGGATATTTCAGGTCGGGCCGGTCGATGTCGGCGAGCGACATGAGGCGCAAAAGATTCACGGGGCCATCGAGGCGAAAGACGTATTCGTGCGACAGGTCGAGGTGCTGGCACAGCGTGGCGAAGATCTGGTCGTCCACGCCCTCCTCGATTTCGAGGCGGACGGCGGCGCCGCGGCGAAGATTGCGGAGCTCCTCCTCGATTTTCTTGAGGAGGTTTTCGGCCTCTTCCTCGTCGATGTAGAGGTCGCTGTTGCGGGTGACGCGAAAGGCCTGGACGCCGTGGATCTTGTAACCGGGGAAAAAGTCGGCGGCGCAGAGTTTGACGATGTCGGAGAGAAAAATGAAACGGCGCCCGCGGCGGTCGTTGTCCGGCGAGTCGATGCCGATGATGCGCGGGAGGACGCGGGGGACGGGCAGGATGGCGAAGTGGCGGTCGACCTCGGGCGTGGACGGATCGTCGAGAGAGACGACGAGGTTGAGGGTCTTGTTGCCCAGCTGCGGAAAGGGGTGCGACTGGTCTATCGCGAGCGGAGTGAGGACAGGGAAGATCTGCTCCTCGAAGTAGGTGCGCACCCAGGCGAACTCCGAGGCGGTGAGCGAACGGGCGTCGGCGAAGGTGATGCCCTCGGCGGCGAGGGCGGGGAGGAGCTGGTCGCGCCAGCAGCGATATTGGTCGTCGACGAGCGAGGCGACGACGCCGTGGATGCGGCGGAGCTGTTCGCGAGGCCCGATGATGTCGATGCCGCCGGCGGGAACGACGTTGTTGTCCACCTGCTGGATGAGGCCGGCGACGCGGATCTCGAAAAACTCGTCGAGGTTGCTGGAGACGATCGCGAGAAAGCGGACGCGCTCGAGGAGCGGGTGGCTCGGATTCCGCGCTTGTTCGAGGACGCGGCGGTTGAAGGCGAGCCAGCTGAGTTCGCGGTTGAAGTAGGCGGACTTGGCGAGGCCGGCCGCCCGGGCGACGGGAGCGGGGGCGTTGCGCGGCTGAAGCACGGCGTCCTCGTCCGGCGACGGGGCGTCGTCGCGGGAGGCGCGGCGTGTTCGCGCGCGTGTGCGCGCGGCGCCCGCGGGAGCGGCGGAGGTCGCCTTGATGGGGGTGGAGGAGCGTTTGCGCGGCGTGGCCATGCAGGAGTCGTAACGGAAAAGCGCACCGGAGAGGTGCGCGGGAGACGAGAAACAATGGGGCGCGTAACCTGTTTGTCACGCGAGAGCCGGATTTCGCCGGAGCGGCGCGGGCGGGACCGGGCAAGACGAGCGCGTCGGCGGCGGTCGCGCGGGTCGACAACCCGGGGCCCTTCGCGGCTCCCGAAACGGATGGCGAGTCGCGGCCACCGCTCCAGGTGGTCGCGAGTCGCGAGAGGCGTGGTTCGCCTACGGGGCCAGGATCAGTCCTCGATCTCGATGGAAAGCTTGTCCTCCAGGGCGACCTGGGTGTGGCCGCCTTTGAAGATCACCGCGAAGGTCTTTGGTTTCTGGCCGGGCCGGCGAACGATGAAGACGTATTCGTCGCCGATGCCTTCGACGGGGGCGACCAGCCAGTTGACGCGCATGAGGCTGTTTTGGCGTTCGCCGGCGATGGCCGGTTTGCCGTCGATCACGATAGCGCGGCCGTCCTGGCCGGTGATAAAATGGGTGGATTGCGCGCCGATTTGAATGCGGCAGGTGGCGGCGGGGAAGTCGAAGGACGCGGCGAGGAGCGGGGAGCCCAAGGCGGCGAAGAGGGCGAGGCGGCGAAGCGGGATCAAGAGGCGCATGAGCGTGGTGCGGTGCTTCGACCCGGCTTGCGCGAGCGGGTTCCTGTCAGCTTTTTAGCCAGCGGGAGAGCGTGGCGCGGAGTTTGTCGCGGGCGCGGTAGAGGCGGGTTTCGACGCCCTTGGTCGTCGCGCCGACGATCTCGGCGATTTCGGCGTGGGTTTTGTCCTCGTATTCGAAGAGAACGAGGACCTCGCGAAGTTCCTCGGGGAGGTCCGCGATGGCGGAGCGGACGGCGGCGATCTCCTCGGCGCGTCGCGTGGCGGCGTCGGGCGCCGGGCCGGCGGCGACGAGCGTGGCGGTGGCGGCGGGCGGCGCGGCTTCGAGCGAATCGGTGCGGCGGCGTTGGTGTTTGCGGGCGTGGTCGCGCGTGAGGTTGAGCGCGATCTGGAACATCCAGGTGCTGAAGCGCGCTCCGGGGCGGTAACGGTCCCGGTGGCGGTAGATGCGAACGAACGTTTCCTGCGCGAGATCGAGCGCGTCGGCCTCGTTGTGAAGGTGGCGGAAAAGGAAGGCGCGGAGGGGCGTCTGCCAACGCAGCATGAGCGCGTCGAGGGCGGGCAGGTCGTCGGCGGCGAGGGCGGACATGAGCGCTTCGTCGTTCGGCTCGCGCGAGGCGGAGTCGTCGGAAGCGGAAGCGGGAGCCGTCGGGGAGGGCGGCATCAGCGGGCGTCGGACGGGGACAAGGCGGGGGCGCCGACGCGATCATCGCGGTGGGCGACGCGCGGCTCCATCATGACGAGGAAGCGTTTGGCTTCGGCGGGGGGCATGAGGGCGGCGACTTCACGGAGGTGGGTTTGGGTGGCCTCGGCGCAGACGCGCTTCAAGCGGGCGAGTTCCGCCTCGGCCGCGGCGCGGGCGGGGGAATCTCCGGCGGAGCGAAGGGAGGCCTGGGCGCGCGCGACGGCGGCGCAATGGGTTTCGCAGACCGGTTCGTAGGCGGCTTGGAGCCGCGCGACCTCGGCGCGGGCGTCGTCGTCGAGGGAGAATTCGCGGGCGAGCCAGTCGAGTTGCGCCTCGGTGGCGGCGGCCTCGGCGGCGGGCGTGCGCACGGCCAGGCGCGTGAGGCCGTAGCCGAGAAGGCCGGCCGCGAGGGCGAGGGCGAGCAGGAGGAGCGGGCGCCGTGACATGATGCGATCCTCCGGACCTTACGGATGGTTGTGGGCGGCGGCCCCGCCCTCGGCGCCGGAGGCGGCGTGTTTCTGCCACGGGTCGATGTTGCGAACGTAGGCGGCGGCGAAGGTCTCGGCGCGGGCGTCGCGTTCGCGGGCGTAGGCGACGCCGGACCCGACTCCCACGGCGGCGACGAGGGCGAGGGCGGCGGCGAGGGGGAAGAGCTGGCGGGCGAAGCCGCGGGAGGCGCGGAGCGGGGCGGTGTCGGCGGCGCTTATACGGGCGTGGACGCCTGCGGAAAACGCGGCGGCGGAGACGGGGGGCAGGTCCGCGGCGGCGTCGGCGCGGCGGAGCAGGGCGCGAAGCTCGGAATCGGGCGGAGTGGTCATTTGGGAGGTGATACGTCCGAGGGCGCGGTTTCCCTCATGCTTTGTTCCTCGGGGTCGGAAGAGGCGTTTTGTCGGGCTTCGTATTCGGCGAATGTGGGAAAAACAGCCGGCGGACGGGCGAAGCGAAGCCGGTAGGCGGGCATGCGATGTTCCGGAAAATCGCCGTCGGCGTCTTTGATGGTCAGGCGTTTCTGGTCGACGGACCAGATGGTGCTCAGGGCGGGGTCGTAGCGCAGAGGCGCGCCGTCGAAGGGATCGAGGGGAACGGAGGGCAGGCGGGCGGACACGAGTTCGGAGAGCGTGTCGGGCAGGGAGCCTTCGTGCTCGAGATGATGCAAGCGCAGGGCGACGTAGAGCCGGGTGAGCCGGAGGTTGGCCCTGGCGCGGTAGCTGTGCAGGTTGGTGTGGCCAAGGGACGGGACGATCATGGCGAGCGCGACGCGTCCGGTCAGGTTTTGGGCGCGTCGAGGCCACGGGACGGAGTGGTGTTCGCTTATTTTAAGCGAGACGGCGGACGGGCGGGTGGACGGCGGTGAATCGTTCTCGGCGATGGCGGCCCGGATACATTCGGCATGCCAGCGGACCGTGCGGTTGGGTTGCCAGAGCCCTGGCAGGGAGGAGACGATTCCCGCGGTTTTCGGGATGTCGGCGAACGCGGCGATCTCCGCGCCTCCGAGTTTTGGGGCCTCGCGGGCGAAGACCAAGGTCTCCAGTTTGTAGGAGGTGTGGTAGACTTCGGGCGCGATCTCGTATCGGGCGATTTGCTCGAGATAGCGGTGCAACGCCTCCGCGGCGACCGTCTCGGAATCCGCGTGGCGTTGGATGGAGGCGAACGCGATGTTTTGGACGCCGGTCCCCGTGAGCACGGTGATGAGCGGGCCGCGGCTATGGCTGATCCGATGGCCGAGCTTTAGAGCCAGCAGATTCATGTCGGCGGCGGCCGTGTGATCGCCGCGATGCCAGGCGAGCTCGGCGTGCCACGTGAGAATCCGGGCCAAGGCGCGAAAAGGGCCGATTTCGGGGACGGTGTCCGAATACGATGTGAGCTCGGGCGCTTCCGATTCGGGGGCTTCGAGCGCCTCGCGCACGGAGTCGACGAGGTCGGCGGGGTATCGCGAGAGCACGGAGGCGACGACGTTCTGGTCCCAGGCGACTTTGTCCTCCATGCGCGGATCCTCGGTGAAAATCTGGCTGAAATGTCGCTCCTCCACGACGCCGACGTTATTTGGTTCGGGAGGGAGCGTCGTGGCGAGTTTGGCGAGACGGGCGTAGGCGTTTCGCTCCTCCGCAGGACGTGCGAAGGAGACGCGCAGATCGGAGATATCGGGTGGCGGTTCGTCGGCGATCAGGCCCCAGAGCATCAGCGCAAAGAGCAGCGCGAAGCCTCCGAAGAGCCACCAAAGGGCTTTGCGCCGGGCGCGGCGTCGAGCGGCGTCGGCGGGATCGAAGTCCTCGTCTTCGGACGGGGATGTGGCGGAGGATGGCGGCCGGGGCATTGTAAGGAAAGGGGTGGGGAGTCGCCGGGTTTGGAGGAGCCTGTCCGCTCAACGTGGCGCCGCGCGCGAACCTGTTCTTCGCCTGCGCGGGATTTGGGATTCGTTCGGTTGCCGGGAAGATACAAGACAAGCGGTCTGTGTGTGTAAGACCGTGCTGGCGACGGAAGCTCACGTGGGTGCTGCGCGGTTATGGGCCGTCTCGAAACAACGCAGCCGAGGCGAAATCAGGCGTGGGCGATCAATGCGCCGAGCGCGCGACGTCCGGGACCGGGCGGCGCGATCATTCGGACGTGGTTACGTCCGATGCGGCGGAACCCGATCGCGGGCCGTTTGCGGGGAACTTGGCGTCGCCGTTTTGCAGCGCCTCGTATTCGGCGAAGGCGGACAGCCTCTTGGGCGAACGGGCGAAGCGCAGGCGATAGGCGGGCGCGCCCTTGGGGAGGTCGCCGATGTTCGCCTTGAGCGCGT
>CBINJQ010000271.1:0-6315 GCA_966251015.1 uncultured Akkermansia sp.
CTTCTTCACCCCTCGCTCCAGCACCGGCTTCCCCCGCTTCGCCATCCGCACCGCCTCGGTCAACGAACAGGTCGTCAACAGCTCCCTCGCCCTCGCCGCCAACACCTGGACCCACGTCGCCATCACGCTCTCCGGCTCCACCGGCACGCTTTACCTCAACGGCGTCTCCGTCGGGGCCAACTCCGCCATGACGCTCACGCCCTCCAGCCTCGGCGTGACCACACAAAACTACCTCGGCCGTTCCCAGTTCTCCGCCGACCCCTATCTCGGCGCCTCCCTCGACGAGTTCCAGATCTTCGCCCGCGCCCTCACCCCCTCGGAGGTCTCCGCCCTCGCCACTCCTCCCGCCGCCCCCGCCGGCCTCTCCGCCACGCCAGGCGACACCCAGGTATCGCTCTCCTGGTCCGCCGTCTCCGGAGCGGAAACCTATTCCGTCAAACGCGCATCCTCCGCCGCCGGCCCTTACGCCCTCGTCGCCTCCGGCCTCACAGCGACCACCTATACCGACACCGGCCTCACCAACGGCACCGCCTACCACTACTCCGTCACCGCCACCCGCTCCGTCGCAGAAAGCGCCCGCTCCGCCTCCGTCTCCGCCACCCCGGTCGTATCGTTCACCCCTGTCGAAAGCTGGCGCGTCACCCACTTCGGCTCCCCCTCCGCCACCGGCCCGGCCGCCGACGACGCCGACCCCGACTCCGACGGCCTCCCCAACCTCATCGAATACGCCCTCGGCGCCGATCCCCAATCCGCCTCGCCCACCCTCGTCACGGTCTCGGTTCCCTCGTCGGCCTTGGTGTTGAACTTCCAACGCATCGCCGATCCCGCGCTCACCTACACCGTCCAGGCCTCCGCCGACCTCGCCGTGTGGTCCGACATCTGGACCAGCACCGGCGCCCAAAACACCGCCAGCCCCGTCGCCGTCCCGGATATCGAACCGCTCGCGACCTCCCCCCGCCGCTTCCTCCGCCTCCGCGTCAGCCGCTGAGCGCACGGAGCGCGGCGGCACGACGCCGCTTTCGGCGCCGGGCCTCGGCTCGGCGCCCCACCTAGGTCTCGCTTCGGCCAACCCGTGCGCCAACGGTCGCGCCCATGGTCCCTGTTACGACTCGCCCCTCCGCGCCACGTTGCCTGCGCCCCCTTTCGTTTCTCGCCGCTGCATTTTTTATCGCCCTCACGCTTCCCTCCTCGGTCCTCTCCCAGGAGGAAACCCGCCGCCACTACCTCTCCGGCACCGGCGTCGACGACGCCGTCGCGTGGGATTTTTTCTGCACCGAGGGCCTCCGCTCCGGCGAGTGGACCACGATCCCCGTCCCGTCCAATTGGGACGCCGTCGGCTTCGGCGCCCTCGCCTACGGACACCGCCCCGACGCCTCCGAGAAAAAGCCCGTCGAGCACGGCAAATACCGCACCCGCTTCCCCTCGCCCGCCGACTGGACCGGCCAGACCGTCTTCCTCGTCTTTGAGGGCGCCATGACCGACACCCAGGCCTGGGTAAACGGCCAAAGCGCCGGTCCGCTCCACCAAGGCGGTTTCTACCGCTTCCGTTACGACGTCACCGCCCTCCTCAAACCGGCCGGCGAAGAAAACCTCCTCGAGGTCGACGTCGCCAAGGAGTCCGCCGACGCCTCCATCAACCGCGCCGAACGCCAGGGCGACTACTGGAACTTCGGCGGCATCTTCCGCCCCGTCTACCTCGAGGCCCGCCCCGCCCGGCACATCGACCGCGTCGCCATCGACGCCCGCGCCGACGGCGCCTTCGCCATCGATGTCTTCACCGCCGGCTCGCCCGGCGCCGACACCCTCCGCGCGCAAATCCTCGATCTCGCCGGCCGCCCCGTCGGCGTGCCGTTCACCCAATCCGTCACCGGCGCCAAAACCCGTCTCGCCACCAAAATCGACTCCCCTCGCGCCTGGACCGCCGAGACGCCCGCGCTCCACGAGGTCGAAGTCACTCTCCTTTCCGGCGAAAAGCCGCTCCACCGCGTCCGCCAACGTTTCGGCTTCCGCACCTTCGAGGCCCGCCCCGGCAAAGGCCTCTTCGTCAACGGCCAACGTGTCCTCCTCAAGGGCACCAACCGACACACGTTCCACCCCGAGCATGGCCGCGCCAGCAGCGCCCGCCTCAGCCGCGAGGACATTCTCCTCATGAAGGAGATGAACAACAACGCCGTCCGCATGAGCCACTACCCGCCCGACGAGCACTTCCTCGACCTCTGCGACGAGCTCGGCCTCTACGTCCTCGACGAGATCGCCGGCTGGCAAAAGAGCTACGACGAGGCCCCGGGCCGCCGCATCGTCGAGCAAACCGTCACCCGCGACGTCAACCACCCCTCCATTCTCTTCTGGGACAACGGCAACGAGGGCGGCTGGAACACCGCCATCGACGACGAGTTCGCCCGCTGGGACCCGCAACAGCGCCCCGTCCTCCACCCTTGGGCGCCCTTCCGAGGCATCGACACCAAGCACTACCCGCGCTGGGACCTCCATCTTCAAAAGGCGCAGGGCCCCGATCTCTACATGCCCACCGAGTTCCTGCACGCCCTCTTCGACGGCGGCGGCGGCGCCTCGCTGAAAGACTACTGGGAGGTCATCCGCACCTCGCCCGTCGGCGCCGGCGGCTTCATCTGGGCCTTCGTCGACGAGTGCATGAAACGCCCCGACCGCGACGGCCCCCTTGACGGCCGCGGCAATCTCGCCCCCGACGGCATCCTCGGTCCCTACCGCGAAAAGGAGGCCAGTTTCCACGCCGTCAAAGAGCTCTGGTCTCCCATCGTCGCCACCCGCGCCGCCGACGGCGTGATCACCATCGAGAACCGCTACGACTTCACCGACGCCTCGCGATGTGTATTCACTTGGCAACTTCGCCGTTTCCCGCCCCCCGGCGCCGCCTCGCCATCCGCCCACCAGGTCGTCGCCGAGGGCCGCGTCGCCGCGCCGTCCATCGCCCCGCACGCCGACGCCGTGCTGCCGCTCGAACTCCCCTCCGCCGACGCCTCCGCCGCCGACGCGCTCGCTCTCCGTGTCGACGATCCCTCCGGCCGCGAACTTTGGACCTGGGTCTGGCCGCTCCGATCCGCACCCCATTCCGACTCCCCCGCCTCCTCCTCGGCGACCGTCACCGCCACCGAGGACGCCGCCACGATCACGCTCCACGCCGGCGATTTCACCGCCACGTTCTCCAAGTCCGACGCCCGCCTCCTCTCCGCCCGACGCGGCGACGCCGAATTCCCGCTCCGCCACGGTCCGCGTCTCGCCATCGGCGAAGCCACGCTCGCCGGCATCACGCACCGCGCCGAGGGAGCCGACCACCTCGTCGCCGCCGCCTTCTCCGGCAACCTCCGCTCCATCGAATGGCGCCTTCGCCCCGACGGCTCGCTCCTCCTCGACTACTCCTACGCGCTCGACATCCCGTGCGACTACTTCGGCGTGAGCTTCGATCTGCCCGAATCCCAAATGCGCGGCATGCGCTGGCTCGGCGACGGTCCATTCCGAGTCTGGAAAAACCGCCGTCAAGGCGTCTCCCTCGGTGTCTGGGAGAACACCCTCAACCACACCGCGACCGGCTACGAATCCTGGGGCTACCCCGAGTTCAAAGGTTACTATGCGAACGTCCGCTGGCTGACGCTCCGCACCACCGCCGGCCCCGTCACGGTCGCGCTCGAAGACCCTTCGCTGTTCGTGCAGGTGCTCCGTCCCGACTTCCCCGGTTCGCCGAAGCCGCACAGCCCGGCCACCCTCGCGCTCAAAACGACCCCGCAGCACTCCACGCTCAGCGCCAACGCCTGGGCCAACGTGCCCGACGCAGGCTTCTCGCTCCTGCACGGCATCGCCCCCATCGGCACCAAGTTTGATCTCCCCTACCAGCTCGGCCCCGAAGGCCGGCAAAACACCCCTCGCGGAGACTACCGCGGCCGCGTCACCTTCAATTTCGGCGCGTCGAAATAGCGGACGCGTCCTTTGGCTGCTGCCCGCTGCCGCTTTTCGACGGCGCCCCGGCCCCAAACACGAACACCTCCTCCGAAATCGGTGGCGGAGGATTGGCGGCGTCTTTCTCGATTATCTCCTCCATCCGCTTTCGATCCGGACGTTCCGCCAAGCCCGACAAGGCGCGTGCGTTGGGAAGCAGCGCGCGGAAGAGTCCCACCCGGCCCTCGACGTTGATTCCGATCAGCCGCGCATCTTCGTCGAGAAGCGGCCCGCCGCTGTCGCCTCGTTGAATCGGCACGTTGTGCAGCACCGACGGTTTGCCGTCATCGCCCTCCGGATCTCCGAGCTCCAAGATTTTCCCGCCCAGCCAAGCCGGTCCCTTGAGTGACGTCGGTGTCCTGTCCAGGCCCACCGCCATGACGGGATCGTTCTCCGCGATATCGCCCGCCCACTCGAACACATATCCGAGCGTCTCCGGTATGTGGATGATCGCCAGATCAGGTCCGCCCTCCCTCCGGTTCCCCTGCCACACGACCCTAGCCCGTCGTGCCCGCGCAGGCGCCCCGGGTTCGGCGCGAATGAGGAAAACAGCTCCGTCGTCGACGCAATGTTCCGCCGTGAGAAAGTATCCGCGACGGTCGATGGCCGCCGCGCAGCTCATATAACCTCGGAGAATTTGGGTTCCACTTCTCCATTCCGGCGCCGGAAGCCCTTCGCCGGTGGCGAGCAAAGCGACGCGTGGGGCGAGAAAGTCCCGCACCTCGGTGAATCCGATGTAGCGGTTGGCATGAGGCTCGAACGAGCGAGCCCGCACCTCCGGATCTTGCAAGAACTGCCGCGACGCGCACCCGGATACGCCAAGCGTTAAGGCCCCAAGGGCAAGAACGACGAGGGATGACCATGGTTTCTCGGACGAAAGCGGAGGTGTTGGCATGGCGATCTTGGCGAAAAGGGAAAGGTCGAGGGCGCCACCTTTCTGACATCCAACGCGGCAACTCCAGCCAACTCGCCGTAAAAACAAAATTCGATCATGATCTCCCTCCTCCTCCACGGCCCACCGCCCCCTAGGCCTACGTCCGCTACCTGCTCAGTAAGCGGTCGGCCGGGCTTTCAATTACCCACAAATGAGCAGGGCGTGATTCGGTCGGCGGACGGATGCCTTGGGCGCCGTCGAAGCGTGTAAGGCTGTAATGATACAATGCTGCGCATGAAGAACCCGAAACATGCGCAAGCCGCCCCGCTTACGGCGGAGCCGGACGACGCAGAGGCGTTGATCCAACGTGAACTCGAGCTCGGCGTCTTTCCCGACCAGCGACTGGGAAAGCGGCTGAGACGGCTGTTGGGCCAATTTGTCGACGGGACGGCGGAGAGTGTTCCGCTGGCCTGTCAGGATTGGGCGAACACGAAGGCCGCGTATCGTTTTTCGCCAACGAACGCGTCACCGAGGAGGACATCCTGGCCGGGCACTTCCGCAGCACCCGCGAGCGGTTCGCCGGAGCGGGCGGCACGATCCTGGTTTTGCACGACACCACGAGGCTCTCGTATCGGCGCGAGAACGTCGGCTTGTTGAACACACCCAAGCACGGGCCCTCGGACCGTTGGCGCAAGGCGCATCAGCTGTGCGGGATATCGCTGCATTCCAGCTTGGTGCTCACACCGGCGGGGTTGCCGCTCGGCCTGGCGGCGGTGAAGTTTTGGACGCGCACCGAGTTCAAGGGCGCGAACGCGCTGAAGCGAAAGATCAACCCCACGCGCGTCCCCATCGAGGAGAAAGAGAGTTTGCGTTGGTTGCTCAATCTCCAGCAGGCCAACGCGCTTCTTGGTGAACCCGGCCGCTGCGTCCACGTCGGGGACCGCGAGAGCGACATCTACGAACTGTTTTGCGCCGCCCACCACGCGGGTTCGCACTTCCTGATCCGGTCCTGCGCCAACCGCCGCGCCGGTGACGGCACGACCAGACTCGAAAGCGAGATGGACGAGGTGCGAATCAAGGGCGTCCATCGTCATCGTGGTGCGCGACCGCAAGGGCAACCCGGTCGAGGTGGTTCTGGAGTTGCGGTATCGGCGGACGCGGCTGCTGCCTCCGATGGCCAAGCAGAAGCAATATCCGTCGGTCGAGGTGACAGTCATCTACGCGAAAGACCAGGGTTCGCCCCAAGACAGCGACCGAATCGACTGTAGATTGCTGACGGATCTGCCGGTAGGCGGCCCGGCCGAGGCGATTGAAAAACTTCGGTGGTATGCGCTGCGCTGGAAAATTCGAGGTCTTCCACAAGATACTAAAGTCGGGTTGCCGCGTGGAGGAATCGCGTCTGCGCACCGCCGAGCGGCGCGTGCGTCTGGTCGCGGTCTGCTGCATCGTGAGCTGGCGCATCTTTTGGATGA
>CBINJQ010000272.1:0-6292 GCA_966251015.1 uncultured Akkermansia sp.
CGCTCTTTGCGCCGCATCTCGGCCCCGGAGGCGCCTGAACGCTTGATGCCTCGGCGTCGCCCGGACACCGTCGCGACACGGTGCATGTTACCCCGCCCCAGACCGCCGTTTCCTCGACCGCCGGGCCGCGTCACGACGTCCTTGCCAGCTCCTCGACGCTGCTTCCGCTCGTCTATGACGAGCTCCGCCGCATCGCGGCCGCCCGCATGGCCGGCGAACACGCCGCCCATACCCTTCAGCCCACCGCCCTCGTGCACGAGGCCTGGCTCCAGCTCGAGGGGCGCGGCGGACGCGAATGGGAAAACCTCTCCCATTTCTTCGGCGCCGCGTCCGACGCGATGCGGCGCATCCTCATCGACCGCGCCCGCCGTCGCGCCCGCCTCAAACACGGGGCCGGCCAGGTCCGCGAGGACGTCAACGAGGTCGACCCCGCCGCCCTGCCTCCCGACGACGCCGTCCTCCTGATCGACGAGGCCATCGCCGCCCTCGAGCAGGAGCATCCCGAGCAGGCCCGCGTCGTCGTGCTCAAATTCTACGGGGGGCTCACCAACCTCGAGATCGCCCGCCACCTCGGCGTCGGCGAGCGCTCCGTCGACCGTCTCTGGGCCTGCGCCAAGGCGCGCCTTTTCCGCTGGGTCGGCAAACATCGCTGAAGCGGGACGCGCTCCCCCTCGTGGCGGAAACCGACGCGTTTTCGCGCGTATGAAAACGCCCCGCCCCCTCGCCTATCCATGGACGCCCGCCGCGAACTCGAAGACACCCTCTACTACGCCGCGCTCCAGCTCGAGGGCGCGGCGCGGGAACGCTTTCTCGACCAGGCCTGCGTGGACAATCCCGGGCTCCGCTCCGCGCTGGACGAGCTGCTCGCCGCGCAACACCAGGCCGACCGGCTCCTCGAGCGCGGACGCGACGCCCTCCTGATCGCTCCCGGCGAACACGAGGAGCTCGCGCAAGGCCTCTCGGCCGCCATCGAGACTCCCGTCGACGAACGCATCGGCCGCTACCGCGTCGCGGCCCGCCTCGGCGAAGGCGGCTTCGGCACCGTCTACCTCGCCGAGCAAAGCGAGCCCGTGCGTCGCGAGGTCGCGCTCAAGGTCGTCAAGCCCGGCATGGACACCCGCCGCGTGATCGCGCGCTTCGCCGCCGAGCAGCAGACGCTGGCGCTGATGGAGCACCCGAACATCGCGCGCGTGCTCGACGCCGGCGTCACCCCGGCCGGCCGGCCCTTCTTCGTCATGGAGCTCGTGCGCGGCGAGCGGATCACCGACTACTGCGACCGCCGCCGCCTCGGTCTGCGACGACGCCTGGAGCTGTTTCTCCAGGTCTGCGCCGCCATCCGGCACGCGCACCAGAAGGGAGTCATCCATCGCGACATCAAACCCTCCAACGTCCTCGTGGCCGACTCCGCCGACGGGCCGCCCCTGCCCAAGGTCATCGATTTCGGCATCGCCAAGGCCATCGCGGAGCATTCGTCCGGGGGCACCCTCGCCACGGGACGCGAGCAGCTCATGGGCACCCCCGCCTACATGAGCCCCGAGCAGGCGGAGAACCCCGCGCTCGATGTCGATACGCGCAGCGACATCTACAGCCTCGGCGCGCTCCTTCACGAGCTGCTCGTCGGCCGCCCGCCTTTCGACCCCGCCGAGCTCGCGCGCCTGACGCCGGAACAATTGCGGCGCTTCCTGCGCGAACAGGAACCCGTGCGCCCCTCCGCGCTCGTGTCCCGCTCGCCCCCGGAAGCGCTTCGCCAAACGGCCGAGAACCGAGGCGCCGATCCCGCCCGCCTGGTCGCGCGGCTTCGCGGCGATCTCGACTGGATCGTGCTCAAGACCTTGGAGAAATCTCCCGCGCGACGCTACGCGACCGCCGACGGGCTCGCGGCGGACCTGCGTCGCCACCTGGACCACGAACCGGTCTCCGCCAGCCCGCCCAACCCTTGGTATCGCGTCCGCAAGCTCGCCCGGCGCCACCGCGGGGCCTTCGCGGCCGGCGCCTCCGTGCTCGCCGCCCTCCTGCTCGGCCTCGGCGCGACCAGCTGGATGTTCGTGAAAGAGCGGCAGGCTCGTCGCGAGCAGGCCGTGTTGCGCGAACTGGCCGAGGACTCGCGACGCCGCGAGTCCCTGCTGCGCGAGCAGGCCGTCGCCCGCGAGACCATCACCCGCGCCGCCTCCGCGGTGACCCACGGCGATTTCGCCCTCGCCGACTCCCTGCTCGAAAGCGTGAAGAACGTCTCGCCCGAGCTCAGCTTCGACTCGGTGTCCGCCTATCGCTCCGTCGGCGAATGGCACGCCCTCGCCGCCCGCTGGGACAAAGCCGCGGAACGCTTTCGCGCCCTCATGGAGATCGACCGGCTCGACACCTGGGAGGTCATCACCCTCGACTACCAATCCTGCGGCGTGGTCCTCGCCGAAAGCGGCGCGCAGGAGCCTTACCAGGACTTCTGCCACGCCGCCCTCGACCACTTCGCGAAGATCGACAACGGCGACGCCGCCGGACGCATCATCAAAACGCTCATTCTCCTGCCTCCTCCTCCCGAGCTGCTGGACGGGCTCCGACCGCTGATCGACCTCAACCGGCGCCACTGGGAGCGGATCGAGGCCGCGCATCCGGACTACCGCCCCGGCTGGGAAATCATTCCGCTCGCCCTGGCCGAGCTGCGCCAAGGCGCGCACGGCCGCGCGGCCGCCCGCTGCGAACGCCTGATCGCGCAGCGCGATCAGGCGGCGGCGCTGATTCAGACCTGCCAGCTCATCCGCGCCCTCGCCCACCACCGCCAGAGCCGCGACCCCCGGGCCCTCGAATGGCTCGCGGCGGCCCGGACCATGATCGAGCGCCATTTCGCGACCGGCATCGAGCGAGGAAGACAGCGCGACGGATACTGGTTCGACTGGCTTTTCGCCCGCATCCTCCTGCGCGAGGCCCAAGCGGAAATCGAGGGGATCTAGAGCGTTTTAAGTAGAACCGTCGCCGAAAGGCAGGGCGCGACCGCCGGGCGCGCCGCAGCGGAGAGGCAAGGGCGGCGGGCCCAGCGGGCCCGCCCTACCTTGAGAGGCGACGAATACGGCTACGGTTCTAGAATGCTGTAGGAGCCGCCGCCCGCCTCGGCATCCGGGCCCTCGGGACGACCCGAAAATATTTTGGCGGAGATTCACCTCCAACCGCGCGTTGCCTCAAGCCGCCCTCTCGCCGATCCGCCTCCCCTTGCCGGGGAACGCCCGTCCGAGGCGCGGCGCCCCCAACCCGACAACCCTATGTTCGACCGCTACAACCCTCCCGCTTCGTCCGCGTCGCGCCGTGCCGGCGCCGCCGCGTTGGCCTTCGCCGGCCTGCTCCCCGCCCTCGGCCTCGCCGCATCGGTCTCGTTCCAGGCGCCCGTCACCGTCACCGGCACCTCGGTGCTGGACGCGCCGCTCTCCCTGTCCGGCTACGTCGACGTCACGCTCGTCCAAGCCCAGAACTTCGGCGACAACGCCATCAAAACCGTCAACACGCCGTTGTCGCAGACGCTCGTCTTCGCCAACGCCCCCGAGTCCGGCTCCGGCCCGTCGGGCACCGCTTCCGGCGTTTTCTACGGCGGCTCCGAGTGGAACGCCGGCCTCTTCTCCGGCGGCACGGGCAGCGTCCAGTTTGACGACGTCTTGCGCGGCCAGTCCTGGGCCAACGGCCAGCCCGCCAACCGCCAGACCGTGCGCATCGGCAATCTCGACATAGGACAAACCTACATCTTCCAGATGTTCTTTTCCGACCAACGCTCCGGCAACGGAGGCCGCACGCAGTTCCTCTCCGACTCCCTCGGTGGCGGCAATCTCTCCACCGAGTTCTCCACCGCCTCCGCCACCTCGGTGATCGGCGCCTTCGTCGCCGACGCCGCGTTCCAGGACGTGTTCATCTTCCCCGGTCTCGGCACCTCCGCGCCCAACGACACGACCGTCGCCGCGTTCACGCTCTACAGCGCCACGGCCATTCCCGAGCCCGCCTCCTTCGCCGGCGTGGCCGGTGTCCTCGCGCTGGGTGTCGTCGGCCTCCGTCGCTCGCGTCGTCGCTGATCGGCGCCCCTGCGCGCTCTTCTCCGCCAAGGCCGCCCGCCCGCGCGGGCGGCCTTTTTCGTCCCCGCATCCTTCCGCCAAACCCGCCTCCCCCGTTTTCCCGTGTTCGCCATTCCCCTGCCTCGCTCCGGGCGCGCCGCCCGGTTCCGCACCGCGTCCCGCCGCCTCCGTCTCGTCCTCGCCTGCGCCTTCGCCTGGCAGGCGTCGGCCCAGCTCGCCGCCTACGTCATGCCCGAGCTGCCCCCGATCCCCGCCATTCCCGCGCCGCAGCCGGTGAACTCCGTTCCGCTCGGCGACATCAACGCCTTTCCCGAGGTGAAACTCGACTTCCCCATCGCCGAGGGTCCCGTCGCCCCCACCTGGACCTCGATCGCGGCCAATCTGCCCGTCGACTCCGCCAAACTGCGCGCGGCCAAGTTCGGCATCTGGGTCCATTTCGGCCCGCAGGCCTCGGGCGAGAGCGGCGATTGGTATGCCCGACGGCTCTACACGCCGGGCACCACCGCCTACAACAACCACCTCGCGCGCTACGGTCACCCCTCCGAGGTCGGTTACAAGGAGATCCTCCGCGACTGGAATCCCGCCGGCTTCAATCCCGCCGGTCTCGTTTCCCTCTACCAACAGGCCGGCGCGCGCTTCCTCCTCATCCAGGGCGTGCATCACGACCAGTTCGATCTCTGGAACTCCCGTTACCAGCCCTGGAACTCCACCCGCCTCGGCCCGCGCCGCGACATCCTCGGCGAACTCACCACCGCCGCCCGCTCCGCGAACATGGCCTTCGGCATCACCTTTCACCATGAATACTCCTGGTGGTGGTGGCAGACCGCCTTCAACGCCGACACCAGCGGCGCCAAGGCCGGCGTCCCCTACGACGGTCGCCTCACCCTCGCCGACGGCGTCGGCAAATGGTGGGAAGGCCTCGACCCCCGGTTCCTCTACGGCGTCGACCTGCGCCAATACCAGGGCGTCGCCTCCGCCGCCGCCACCGACTGGAGCCCCCCGCCCGCCGGAGTCTTCGGCGGCCACCTCGACTACGCCCGCTGGTATAACACCTGGTGGGCGCTGCGCATGATCGACGCCATCGAGCAATACGATCCCGACTTCGTCTACACCGACGGCACCTCCTCCCAGCCCTTCAGCGGCAACGGCACGGGCACCGGCTACAAGTCCGACGCCATGCAACGCGTCCTCGCCCACCTCGGCAACCGCGCCGTCGAGCGTCGTGGCTCCATCGATACGCACGCCGTGGTCAAGTTCCACTCCGGCGACCGCCTCACCACGACCTTCGAGAACAACTACCCCGCCGGCATCAAAAACGACCAGCCGTGGATCGGCGAGGTGCCCGTCGGCGACTGGTTCTACGCGCCCGGTTTCACCTATAGCTCCGCGGCCGTCGTCCGCTACTTGCTCGAGTGCGTCTCCCGCGACGGCGCGGCCGCCATCTGCATCTCTCCCACGGCCGACGGCAGCCTCGACGCGGGCAGCACGTCGATGCTCCAGTCGGTCGGCCAGTGGATGAATATCAACGGCGCCGGCATCTACGGCAGCCGCTCCTGGGTCAAATATGGCGAGGGGACCCGCACCCTTCCCCACGGCAAGCTCGGCGCCACCCAGGCCAACTACGCCTTCACCACCTCCGACTTCCGCTTCACCGTCGGCGCGGACAAGTGCCTCTACGTCTACTGCATGACGGTGCCCGCGCCCGGCGCGCAGCTCCGGATCACCTCGCTCGGCACCGCCGCCGGTCTCCTCGCCGGCCCCATCGAGCAGGTCTCGCTCCTCGGCTCCGCCGCGCCGCTGACCTGGGCGCAGGAGTCGGACGCGCTCGTCATCACCTGCCCCGCCTCGATGCCCTTCCAGACCGCGGTCTGCTTCAAGGTCGGCCCCTCCGCCGCCATCGGCATCGCCCCGCCGGCCAACATCGACGCCGACTCGCTCGCCGACCGCGTGAACCTCGCCTGGCCCGCGTTGGACGGCACCACCTACTCCATCGCCCGTGGCACCGCCCCGTCCGGTCCGTTCACCACGCTCGCCGCCGGCCTGACCGCCGGCGCCTACAGCGACACCGGCGCCGCCACCAGCACGTTGTATTACTACTCCATTACGGCGCACGCCGATGGCATGACTTCCAACCCCTCCGCGCCCGTGGCCGGCGTCGCCACCGGCGGCGGCGCGCCCACCTGGACCACCGCCGACATCGGCGCGGTCGGCGCGACGGGTTCGCTCCAACAGTCCGGCGACATCCT
>CBINJQ010000273.1:0-6285 GCA_966251015.1 uncultured Akkermansia sp.
ACCGCTCGCTCATCATCCTCGACGAGATCGGCCGCGGCACCTCGACCTACGACGGCCTATCCATCGCCTGGGCCGTCGTCGAGCACCTCCACGCGGACCCCGTCCAGGGCCCGCGCACGCTCTTCGCCACGCACTACCAGGAGCTCACCCAGCTCGAAAAACACTTGTCGCGGCTCCGTAACTACAGCGTCGCCGTGAAGGAGTGGAACGACGACATCGTCTTCCTCCGCCGCGTCGTCCCCGGGGCCGCCGAACGCAGCTTCGGCATCCAGGTCGCCCGGCTCGCCGGCCTGCCGCCGTCCGTGATCGACCGGGCCCGGGCCATCCTGGCCAAGCTCGAAGGCGACGAAACCGCGGTCGAGCTTCCTTCCGCGCCGACGGCAAAACCGAGGAAAAAGATAACAGTCGCCGCGACGGACACCGCGCAGCTCGAGCTTCTCTAGGCGACCCCGCGGTTCACTGAGAAGGCGCGTCGGGCGGCGACGCATCCGACAGAGGGGCGTCTGACGGGGACGCCTCGGAGGGCGGCGTCAAAGTGACGATCCGAGCCAGCGCAAGAAGCTGCGTGCTGAGCACGAGCCCGGACAATTTCACGTTCTCCGGGGCGATCTCGAAGCGCTGTTTGCCCGCGCTCTCGTTATAAAAACTCACGATCCCGCCCTTCCGAAGAAAAGTCGGGTCGGTGGACACCGTCAGGACGGGCTTCCCCCGAAGATGCGGCATCAGTTCGTCCGCGTCCGGCCCCGTCTCCTCGCCCGGCGCCGTGAACGCGCTGATATAAACGATATGGCAACCATCGAGATCGCGCGCGGTTTTCACACGGATCACCCGCACGCGGCGCTTCCTGACGGTTTGCTTGTCCGCGAGCTCGATCAACTCGTCTTCCAAGGCGCGGTTGCCCGCGACCCCGACAATAAACGGGGCGTGCTCGGGCAAAACCGCCTCGGGCCACTCCGTGTAGCGGATGAAATTGAACAATATCATCGCCCTCACTTTTTCGCTGCTGCGCACGACGGACGAGGCCGGGGCGACCGCCCCCGCGCCACGCAGATCCCCGGCGCCTCCCGCCACGAGGGCGAAGAAGAGCAGTCCGGTCAACGCGAGGCGCCGACCCGCGGGATGCTCGCAGGGCGATCGAAGCATCAGAAGTCGAGGGTCGCTCGCATCACGAACGAACGAGGAGGCGAAGTGATTTGCCCCTTGTCCTTGGGATCGGACCAACGGGCGTCCGCCACGTTGTAGACCGAAAACGCGAGGTCCCAACGATGCCAGACCCGCGAGGCGCGGAGAGTGAAGTTGCCCGTCAGATAGTCGCCGGTCTCCCTGACCGGCCCACCGCCAAATGCGCCGCTGTCCTTGCGATCCCCGACGTAGAGCAGCTCGCCCGACGCACGAAGCCACCTTTCCACGACCGGGGCCGAAAGATGAAGCTTGCCCAGAACACGGGGCGCGTCCGCCACGATCGTATCCGTGGAATCATCACGCGTCTCCTGAACCGTCACCGACCCGCGGAATTGAACCCCGGAGGGGAAGAACGCCACGGGGCCTATGTCGGCCCCGGTCGTGACGTAACGGTCCGCGTTGTCATACGATCCCGTGGTCGGGTCCTGAACAATGAGATCGCTGGAGACGACGTGGTAGATGTGCGACTCGATCCGCCATACCGAATTGATCCGCTGCTCGCCCACGATTTCATAGGCGCGATTGGTTTCGGGTCCGATGGCCGGATTTCGGGGAGACACGCCCGGATAACGTTCCGCGACGTTCGGCACGCGAAAGGCCTCGCCGTAAAGGAACTTCAAGGTGGTGGATGACGTCGCGTCCCAGATCAACCCGAAGCGAGGGGTGACGCGCTCGTCGCCCGTGTCGTAGTAGTCGTATCGGGCGCCGATCGAGGAGCGCAACGAAGGCGAAAACTCCCAGTCCAGCTGGGCGAAGGGGCTGAGATAACGCGAAGATTCGCGCACGTCGTAATAGGACGCGCCCATATCCGGCAGTCCGATTCCGTAGTCCTGGCGCAGATTTTCCTGATACTCCATGCCGAGGATCAGCGTCTGGGCGTCCGCGATCGTCTGGCGCCAGCTCACTTCGCTGTTGATCGCGAGACTCTTGGCATACGGACCGACCGTGACGAAACCGGTTTCCGCCGGCGTGAACAACCCCTCGTAGCGGTAAACGTCCACGGCGAGCTTGGCGTTCAGAGTCGCATTCGGGCCGGGTTCCCCCGAGGCCCGAACAACGGCGTAAGCCCTCTCGTCGATCGCATGCGAGGTCGTTCCCAACGGCGTAAACCCGACCGCAGGCAACACGTCCTTGTCGCGCCGCATGATCGCGGCCTCGCCCGAAATGCCCTTCCACGAAACGCGGGTAAACGCGCTCTGGTGATGCATATCGTCGTAATCGAGAGCCTCAAATCCCGTCAAACGCCCGGGAGCGATGGAATCATCGGCGGCCCGCCACGCCTCCGGTAGATCGAACTCATCCTCCCCTCGCGACCACCACTCCGTCGCGGACACGATATAGTCGACGCCGTTGTCGGTCCGATCCCCCACCGTGACTCGAGCCTTTGCGGACGGCTCCGATCCCGCCGCGAGCCCGATCTCCGATCCGGAAATATCCCGCCCGGTTTTCGGAATGACGTTCACGGCGCCGTAAAAGGCATTGCTACCGTATACGGGAGAGCCGGGGCCGGTTATCACTTCCACGCGATCCACCAGATCCATATCGAGAATGAAATCCGTGCCAATGGCCCCCTGCTGGTAGATCGGGTCGTCCAAGCGATGGCCGTCGAGCAGGATGAGCGTGCGCGAATTGAAGTCACGCGGCCGCGTGAAGCCGCGAGTGCCCACAAAATCATAAAACCGGTCGCTGCGCACGTGAAGCCCCGGCGAGGCGCGCAAAACATCCGCAAGCGTCGACCACCCGTGGTTCCGGATATCCGCCGCGGTGAAAATCGTGACCCCCGCAGGCGCACGCCGTATGGACTGCTGGTATTTGGAAACGCCGCTGACAGATTCAACCGGGATCTCCATCAACTCCTCCAAGGAGAGTTCCTCTAGCTGCGGACCGTCCCGAGGCGGAGATCCGGGCTCCGCCTCCGCAAAAGAAATCAAGGTAAAGAACAGGTAGACGGGGAGAAGTGCGGACGTATTTCGCGCGGACATTGGCGGCAGGGTGGGTTCGGGGAAACCGGGGAAAGCAAAGCGCCGAGGACAAGTGGGTCGGACGCCCCACGAAGGCTCTGCAAACCCCCGTCGAAGGCGATGCCAAAAAAACCCTAATCCGAGGGAAAATTCCCACCAAATTCAGTAGAAAGCCCGATATCGCAAAACAACCGGTATATGGTATAGTATTCAGGCAAATTCGGCAGGATTCCCCATTGCTCGCCTCCGTGTATCCTTCCGGATCCCCCGCCTGCGGGGGCCAAGGGTTAGGTCCGGTTTCACACCCAACACCAAGATCGTCGCACCCTATGTATCGCCTTCGAAACGCCTCTATCCGCCCGCTGAGAGACGACGAACTGAGCCACGCCAACGAATGGGCGATAAACGAGGAATGGAACCCCGGGCCTCGCGATGGATGGGTCTTCAACGCCGGCGATCCCGGTTCGCTCCTCGCCCTGGAGGTCGGAGGCGCCCCCACCGGGGTCATTTCGGCGGTTCGGATGACGCCTGCTTTCGGATTCATCGGCTTTTTCGTTCTGTCGCCCTTTTACCGCCGAGCCCCCTACGGCTGGATGCTGGTTCAAGCCGGCTTGGAACGGATGGGTGACCGGGTGATCGGCGCCGACAGCATGCCCGAACGCCTGCGCAATTACTCGCATCTGGGCTTCGCCCCGCGGTTCCAAACGCTCTCTTTTGAAGGCGTCTCCCCCTCCCGCCCCTCCCCGTGGCACACGGGCGTCGAGTGCGTTCGGAAGAGTTGCCCGGATGAGCTGGAGGCTTATGACGCGGCGACCAACGGCGTGTCGCGAGGCGCCTTTCTCCGCGCCTGGCTGACCCTTCCCGAAAGTCGCGCACTGGTCTTCAAGCGTGCCGGACGGATCTGCGGAATAGGCGCCGTGCGCAGATGCCACCGAGGGGTTCGCATCGGACCATTCCAAGCCGACGACCCCGAGGCCGCGGATGCCCTCTACGACGCGCTCGTGGGGTTCACGCCCGGTGAAACCGTATCGATCGATTGTCCGGAAACCAATCCCGACGCCGCCAACCTCGCCATCCGGAAAGGCCTCAAACCCGGCGCCACCACCGTGCGGCTTTACCGGGGAGAACCCCCTGTCGGGCTTCCCGAACGCGTGTATGGGCTCATGAGCTTTGCCCTGGGTTAGGCCGCCCGCCCCCCCCCCCCGACGTCCATCATCCGCCGGGGCATGGAGTCCGGACGCACATGCGGACGAACCGTGCGCCCAACCCCGTGTCCACATGCCCATGCCCCCGACACACCGCCGTCTTCGCCCCGTCCTCCGTCGCGCCTCGATCATCGCGCTGGCCATCTGCGTCAGCGGTTGCAGCACCAATCAGCTTTACTACCGGGCCGCCGAAAAATTCGGTTATCACAAACGCGACATCCTGGTTTCCCGCGTCGAGGAGGCTCGCGAGGCGCAAACCGAGGCGAAGGAAGAATTCGAAGACGCCCTCGCTCAGTTCCTTGCTCTGACAAAGGTGGAAGTCGGCGAACTCAAGTCCGCCTACGATAAACTCAACTCCGAGCTCAAAGACTGCGAGAAACGCGCCGCCGAGGTGCGCGACCGCATAAGCTCGGTCGAGGACGTCAGCGGCGCGCTCTACCGCGAATGGGAAAAAGAGGCCGCATCCATCGGCGACCGCGACGACCGACGGGAAAGCGAACGCCTCCTCCGCGAAACCCGCGACCGCTCCGCCAGCCTCATCCGCGCGATGAACACCGCCGCGGACAGAATGGACCCTGTCCTGCAAAAATTCCGAGACAAGGTCCTGGTTCTCAAAGCCAATCTCAACGCCCAGGCCGTCGCCGGACTCTCGGGCACCGCGCGCGGCCTCGAAGCCGACGTCGGCCGCCTCGTCGCCGACATGGAAAAATCCATCCGCGAAGCCGAAGCCTTCCTCGGATCGATGAAGAATCCCGAGCCCGTTCCCTGACGCCGGACCGGGCTTTCGTCGGCGGCAAAAGACAGGCCCGACGAACGCGGCGCTCTCCGCGTTTGCCTTCCGTCCCGCGCTGACCTTCGTGCCCGCGTGGTCCGTTCCGCCCCCTCTTCCTCGCAGCCCGCCAAATCCGCCGCCCGTCCCGTAGGCGGCCCGCCCGCGAGCGCTCCGCCCGAGTGCATCCGCCTGCGCGGCGTGCGCCAAAACAACCTCAAGGGCTTCGACCTCGATCTGCCCCTCGGCCGCTACATCGTCGTGACCGGCCCGAGCGGCGCGGGTAAAAGCTCGCTCGTATTCGACACCCTACACGCCGAGGGCCAGCGCCGCTACGTCGAGACCTTTTCCGCCTATACCCGCCAGTTCCTCGACCTCCTCGACAAGCCCAAGGTCGACTCCATCGAAAACATCCGCCCGTCCATCGCCATCGAGCAGACCAACACGGTCAAAACCTCACGCTCGACCGTCGGCACGATGACCGAGCTCACCGACTACTTCAAAGTCTGGTTCAGCCATGTCGCCACCTGCTTTGACCCCGCCACCGGCAAACCCGTCGAGGACGACACGCCCGCCACCATCTGGGAAAAGACCCGGGCCGCCCACTCCGGCCAAACCCTCGTCGTCGCCTTCAAGGTCACCCGTCCCGCCAACCTCGCCTGGTCCGAGATCCTCGCGAGCCTGAAAGGCCAATCCTACGTCCGCGTTTTGCTCCCTGCTCCTGGCTCCTCGCTCCCTGCGCTATCCGCCCACCGCGTCGACGACCTCCTCGCCGAGCCCTGCCCGCTCTCCGCCTCCGACCACCTCTACGTCGCGCAAGACCGCATCACCCTCAACGCCGAGGCCAAGGTCCGCTTCCTCGAAGCCGCCGAACAAGCCCTTCACTTCGGCCAGGGCGAACTCCACCATTTCGCTCCGTCTTCCGAGGCTCCCGGCTCCTCGCTCCCTCCTCCAAGCTTCATCCCCGCCGGCCACTACTCCCGCGGCCTCCACTCGCCCGAGACCGGCCGCACCTTCCGCCCCGCCTCCCCCGCCCTCTTCTCCTTCAACTCCCCTCTCGGCGCCTGCCCGCGCTGCCGCGGCTTCGGCCGCGTCATCGAGATCGACCTCAACCTCGCCATCCCCGACCGCTCGCTCTCCATCGCCGACGGCGCCATCAAGGCCTGGC
>CBINJQ010000274.1:0-6277 GCA_966251015.1 uncultured Akkermansia sp.
CGTCCGGTGGTGTGAGAGCTGAGGGAGGGCAACCTCCCTCGGCTACTCGATGCCGTCGCCGCCCTCCCGGATGGCGCGGCATCCCGCCTGTTGTCGCGCCCATGGGCGTTTCCCACGCCCGCTTCGGTGAACGCCCCGATGTCTGCGAGGCCCCGGCTCGTCTATCCTCTTCCTACTTCGGTGGCCGGTCGGCTGGACGGATGGCCATTTGTTAGATTACCCCAAGGCAGCGCGACGGCCATTTGCCTTCCGGTCACCGAAAACTTTTTAACCCCGGCGGTTTCGGGTTTACCACGACGTCACCAGCGGCCCCCAAAAAATCCCGGCGCCTCCCCTGCGCCGGGATTTTTCGCATCCCGGGCGGGGACTTGCCCGAAGGCGGCCACGGCGGTCCGCTCGCTTTTGGGCGACGACATCGGCCCATAGACTGTGGGGGATGCAAAACCCGAGCCTTTCCCCGGTCGAGAACACCCATCCCGCGCCGACCGAAACTTTCATCACCGACGAGCCCACCGACGGGCAGACACACGAAGCCGGCGGCACGACCCCCCGCGAGATCTGGCAGGGGCGCCCGTATCCGCTCGGCGCCACCTGGACGGGGGCGGGGGTGAACTTCGCGCTCTTTTCCGAGAACGCCACGGGCGTCATCCTCTGCCTCTTCGACGACGTCGGGCGGCCCGAGGTCGAGCGCGTGCGTCTCGTCGAACGGACCGACCAAGTCTGGCACTGTTTCGTTCCGGGGCTCAAGCCCGGCCAGCTCTACGGCTATCGCGTGGAAGGCCCTTACGAGCCCGAGCAGGGGCATCGCTTCAACGCGCACAAGGTCGTCCTCGATCCTTACGCGAAGGCCATCGCGGGCGACGTTCGGTGGAGCGAGGCGATGTATGGATACCAGGTCGGTCATCCCGACGCCGACCTCAGTTTCGACGAACGCGACAACGCCGCCGACACGCTCAAGGCCGTCGTCATCAACCCCGCCTTCGATTGGGAAGGTGATCGCCCGCCGCTGCGGCCCTTGCACGAGACGATCATCTACGAGACGCACGTGCGCGGCTTCTCCAAGCTCTGGGATGCGGTGCCGCCCGATCTTCGCGGCACCTACTCGGGCCTGGGCTGCCCCGCGGCGATCGACTATTTCAAGAAGCTCGGCGTCACGGCCGTCGAGCTCATGCCCGTGCATCACTTCGTGGATTCGCAGCATCTGCTCGACCGCGGCCTGCGCGAATACTGGGGCTACAACACGATCGGGTTCTTCGCCCCCGAGTCGCGTTTCAGCAGCGACGGGGACCGGGGCTCCCAGGTCGAGGAGTTCAAGGCGATGGTCAAAAACCTTCACGCCGCCGGCCTCGAGGTGATCCTCGACGTCGTCTACAATCACACCGCGGAAGGCAACCACCTCGGCCCCACGCTCTCCTTCCGCGGCATCGACAACCGCGTCTACTACCGGCAGGTCGGCGACGCTCCGCGCTACTACATGGACTACACCGGCACGGGCAACACGCTCGACGTGCCGCACCCGCGCGTGCTCCAGCTCCTCATGGACAGCCTTCGCTACTGGGTCACGGAGATGCACGTCGACGGCTTCCGCTTCGATCTCGCCTCCGCGCTCGCTCGCGAGTTGCACGAGGTCCGCAAGCTGGGCGCCTTTTTCGATGTCATCCACCAGGACCCGGTCGTCTCGCAGGTGAAGCTCATCGCCGAGCCTTGGGACGTGGGCGAGGGCGGCTACCAGGTCGGCAACTTTCCCGTGCTCTGGGCGGAATGGAACGGTCGCTATCGCGACACCATTCGTCGCTACTGGAAGGGCGAGCCGGGGCACATGCGCGATCTCGCCTATCGCCTCTGCGGCAGCGCCGATCTCTACGAGTCGACCGGCCGCAAGCCCTCCGCGAGCATCAACTTCGTGACCGCCCACGACGGCTTCACGCTGCGCGACCTCTTCGCCTTCAACGACCGCCACAACGAGGCCAACGGGGAGGAGAACCGCGACGGCGACGGCAACAACAACTCGTGGAACTGCGGCCACGAGGGCCTCGACGCCCCCGACGACGTGCTCGCGCTGCGCCGTCGCATGCAGCGCAACCTGCTCGCCACGCTTCTCCTCTCGCAGGGCGTTCCCATGTTGCGCGGCGGCGACGAGCGCGGATGCACCCAGCAGGGCAACAACAACGCCTACTGCCAGGACAACGAGCTGAGCTGGCTCGATTGGCACCTCACGCCCGACAGCGAGGCGTTGGTGGAGTTCACCCGCCGGCTGATCGAGTTGCGTCGCCGCCACGTCACCTTCCGGCGCCCGAAGTTCTTTCAAGGCCGGCCGCTGCGCGGCGGAGAGGTCAAGGACATCACCTGGTATGGCGCGAACGGCGAGGAGATGGACGACGCCGCCTGGGGCGCCGATTTCGCCAAGGTCGTCGGCATGCTGCTTTCGGGCGACGCGCTCCACTTGAACGACGAGAAAGGCCGGCCCCTCGGCGACGACACGTTTCTCCTCTATTTCAATTCCCACCACGAGGAGGTCGAGGTGCGGCTGCCCTCCTCGCGCCGCGCTCGTTGGGCGCTGCTTCTCGACACCTCGCGCGAGGAGGGTTTCGTCGCCGAGCCGCCCGTGTGCCAGGGCGACGCGCGTCACATGCTTTCGGCCCGCAGCCTGGTGATGTTCGTCCTCCGCGAGGGCTCGACCGAGCAGGCCCGTTCGCGCCGCACGCGGCGCGCGGCGAAGAACGTCTGATGCATGCGGCCGCGTCGGCACGAGCGCCGGCGCGGCCCCGCTTCCGGGCGGGCGTCTCGCTCCGTTCTCCTTGGGCGAACCTCAGAAGCAAAGCCAGCCCGCCAGCCCCGCGCCGGCGACGACGGCGGGAATGACGAACTTGTGCTTCCATCGATACACGACCGCCAACGCGGCGAGGAAGATCAGCGCGGCCTTCAGGCCGGGAATGGCGATGGCTCCCAGCGTCAACGTCGTCACGGCGATGAGCCCGACCACGCCCGCCGTCACGCCCTCGAGGAAGTTGTGCAGCGTCGGATTGCGTATCACCGCCTCCAGGTGACGGTGGAACAGGATCGAGAAAAGGAAGGCCGGGAGAAAAACACCCAGCGTCATCGCGAGCGCGCCGAGCGGCCCTCCGCCGAAGTAGCCGACGAAGGTCGAAAAAATGATCAACGGCGCGGGCAGGATTCCGGAGAGCGCGACGCCGTCGAGAAAGTCGCGCTCCGACATCCACGCGCCGCGCTCGACCGCGTCCTCGCGCAGAAACGGGATGGCGGTGTAGGCGCCGCCAAAGGTGAGCAGCCCCGCGCGAAGCCCGGAGCCGAAAAGCGCGGGCGCGGTGGCCCGTCCGGTCCGGACCACCTCGGCCTCGGCGACCACGGGCCGCTCCGGGATGATCGGCTGGCGCCCGGCGACCACCGGAGACAACTGCCATGTCGCCACCGCGAAAATCAGACCTACGCCCGCGGCGAGGAGCCGGCGTCGCCGCGCCGCCGCGACGTAGCCCGCGCCCGCCAGCGGCAAGGTGACGTAGAACGAGATCCCGAGCAGTTCGCCGAGCGCGGCCAGAAGCCCGATCGCCCACAGCGGACCGTTCGTGAGGCAGTGTCCGCCGATCCGGTGGCAGGCGCGGACGATGAGGGCGATGACGGCGGGCTGTATCCCCAGGAACATCGCCTGGAACACCGTCTCGCCCAGGTTCACGGAAAGATACAGCCACGATAGCAAAAACATCAGGACGAAGCCGGGCAGCATGAAGCCCAGCCCCGCGAGCAGACCGCCCAGTCTGCCGCGTGAAAGCATTCCAAAGTGGACGCACAACTCGTGCGCTTCGGGCCCCGGCAAAACCTGGTAGATCGCCAGCAGGCGTTTAAAATGGCCCGGCGAAATCCATTTCTGCTCCGCGACCAGCTCCTGGCGGATCATGTCGATCTGCGCGACGGGACCACCCCACGCGAGCAAGCCGAACCTCAGAAAGCGGCGGAACAGCCTGCCATAGGGTTCGGCGGGCGCGCTCGCGGAATCATCGGCCTGCGTGCCGGGGGACGGGTCCGGGTGTTTCATGGATGCTGGATAAGGATTCGCCGCATCGCAGCATTGGTCGCCCCTTTCTCCAATCCCCGAAACAAAAACGATGGCGGGCGATTCGTCGGCGTCTCGGCCTGGTGGGAGGCTCCGGGAAAACAAAAGAGCGAAGGGAAAAAATCCCTTCGCTCGTCGGCTTTTTATGGCTTTGCGGAAACGCGACCGAGACGTCGCGCCGCGTGTCGAGGGTGCGGCGCGCCCAGGCGAACTCACGCGGCGCTCATCTCGACCGGATGGCCGGCATCGGCGCGATCTTCGCGGGGGCCGGAGTCGGAGTCTGCTCCCCTTCGGGCGAGGATGCGCAACATTTCGGCGGTGGAGAGCGGCGAATCGTCGCGGAGGAGGGCCTGCGCCACCGCGGGCGGCACTTTTGCGATCTCACGCTCAATGTGGAGGCTGATGTCGTCCAGGAATTCTGCGAGTGCTTCAGACATGGCGGGTGGTTTTGCGAGTTGAGTTCGTGGGTGGAAAGGAGCGCGTCTGATGCCTCCTCCTCGCGTTGCGTAACCGCAAGCCAACGAGGATTTTTGGGGCGCGCTCCGGCCGTCCGGCCACGGGGAATTTCCTAGCCCTCGTTCGGTGTCGTTTCGTTACGTGCTCCGGCCCCATCCGGCGCGCCCCCGTCCCACCGATGGCGGGCGCCGCGGGGGCTGGTTACGCTCGGCCGACACTTCCCAAAACATGCGCGCCATCTGGAAAGGCTCCATCTCCTTCGGCCTCGTAAACATCCCCGTCTCCCTTCTCGCCGCAACGCGCGCGGAGGAGCTCAAATTTCGCCTGCTCCGCCGCGCCGACATGAGCCCGGTCAACTACAAGCGGGTCGCCGCCGTGGACGGCAAGGAGGTGCCCTGGGACGAGATCGTGAAGGGTTACGAATACGAAAAGGACCGCTTCGTCGTGTTGAAGGACGAGGACTTCAAGCGGGTGGATATCGAGGCGACCGACACCATCGAGATCGTCGACTTCGTGGATCTCGCGGAGATCAACCCGGTGTTCTTCGACAAGCCGTATTACCTCGAGCCTCAAAAAGGCGGCGCGGGCGCCTACCTGCTGCTTCGTCATGTCCTGGCCGATACAAACAAGGCCGGCATAGCCAAGGTCGTCATTCGCACGCGCCAGCATCTCGCCGCCGTGAAAAGCAACGGAAGACTGCTCGTGCTGGAGATCATGCGCTTCGCCAACGAGCTCGTGGACCCGGCGGGGATAAAACTCCCCGCCGCCAAGGAGCCCGGGAAGCGCGAGCTCGCGATGGCGCGAGCTCTGGTCGATCAACTCTCCGAAAAGTGGGACCCGGAGCGTTACACCGACGATTACCGTTCCGCGCTCATGAAGCTGATCGACGCCAAGGTGAAGGCCGGCGGCAAAGAGCTGCCGACGACAAAGCGCCCCGCCAGACGCGCCACGAGCGAGGTGGATCTCGCCGAAGTGCTTCGCCGAAGCCTGCGCGAGGCGGGCGGGAGCGGATCGGCGGACGCCGCGCCCGCCAGCGCGGGCGTGGCGCCGAGGAAAGCGTCGCGCGCGACGAAGGCCGCCCGCCCGGCCAAGGCTCCGCGCTCGGCTCCCCGCGGGCGGGGACGTTCACGGGCCGCCATCGCATCGCGCCCGCGCGCGAAATCGCGCGCTTGAGCTTAACGCCGACGCCGATACGTCACGCACCTCGCACGGCCTCCGGTGTTCTTGTGCCATGGCCCGCTCTCGTTCCGCCGCCACCGCCGCTAAACGCGAGGTGAAGTTCACCAACCTCGAGAAGGTCTTTTTCCCGGAGTGTGGCTTCACCAAGGGCGATCTCATCCGCTACTACGTCGATGTCGCGCCGTATCTCCTGCCGCATCTGCGCGGCAGACCGGTCACCTTGATTCGTTTCCCGGACGGAGTGACCGGCGAAAAGTTCTACGAAAAAAACGCGCCCAAGTTCGCGCCGGAATGGATCAGGACCCACGAGGTTCCGCGCCGCAGGCACGAAGGCGTTACGCGCTACATTCTGATCGACGACGCGAACACGCTCGCGTGGTGCGCGAACCTCGCCGCGATCGAGCTGCATCCGTTCCTGCACCGCGCGCCCGATTTGGACAGGCCGACCCACGTGGTCTTCGATCTCGACCCGGGCGAGAGCGCCGACCTTCGCGACTGCGCGCGAGTGGCGTTCCATGTGAAGGCGATCACCGACGAGCTCGGGCTCGAATCGTTCGCGAAGGTCTCCGGCTC
>CBINJQ010000275.1:0-6273 GCA_966251015.1 uncultured Akkermansia sp.
ATTCGAAATTGATCGTGGTGAGCACGGTGATTGCGGGTCCGAATCCCACCGTAAACTCCGTGGTCTGCTGAATCGTAGCCGCCGCGTATTCGAAGCGTGCCGAAGTGAAAACCGCCGTGAGTGCGGCCGGGTCAACTACCAAGTCGTATTCCAATTTGGTTACATTGAAACCCAAGTATTGGGTGGCATATGATCCCGTTCCGGACGTGACCAAGAGCTGATTGCTGAAAGTCGTGGTTATGTAGGGGCCCGAGTAGTGATGCGCTTCGGGCGCTGCATGACTTGACGTCGCGACCAATAGGCAAGCGGCACAAGCAATGGTATGCTTTACGATCATTGGGTATCCACTTTCTTGGGTTGGCTCAAATGGTAAAGCGCAGATTCCGAAACCGAACTTCAAACCAGCGCGGGCGAGCAGCCAAAGAGGGGAGTCGAGTCGTTGTTTGTTGATTTCCCGAACGAGCCGAATCGGCGCCACCCCCGCCGCATTTAGCATCCAGCGCGGCGTCGACGAGACACGAGGCCAGCAAACCGCCATCGTCGACGGTTTACGGTAAAAGCCCGGGAGACCTGCATGCGGGCCGTCGCTGCATTAATCGAAGAACGCATCCCCGCCTCCTCCATGCCCCGCCTGCTTCCCTCGTGGCTCCCACCGAGCCTGGCCCTGTTCGTCTCCCTCGCGTCCGTCCCGGCCGCTTTCGCCCAGACGATCAACCTTTCCGAGGGCGTGCAGACCCACGCCTCGCTCTCCGCCACGACCGTCACGCTCACCGGCAAATCCGAGCTGCGCCTCACGTCCGCCGCCCCGCTCTCCGGCTGCACGGTCAACCTGAACTCGCCCGACGCCTGGGTGCTCTTCACCGCGGTCAAACCCTCCGCCGTCGTCTCGACCTACCTCTCGCAGCTCCGCGTCAACGGCGGCGCCGCCGTGTCCGGCACCAACGTCCGCGTCGTGCAATACGAGCTCGGCTCCGTCGTCATTCCCCACGCGCCGTCGTTCCAACCGCTCGAGGCCTTCACCGGCCGCGACTTCAGCGGCACGTCGCGCACCTTCGGCACCTACACCTACTACAACACCACCGCCTCCCTCGGCGCCTTCAACCGCGACATCAGCTCCTTCAAGCTCAAGCGCGGCTACATGGCCACCGTCTCCACCCAGACCAACGGCACCGGCTCCAGCCTGGTCTACGTCGCCCAGGACGGAGACCTCGAGATCGGCCGCCTTCCCGCGTCCCTCGACAACGAGATCCGCTTCGTCCGGGTCCTCCCGTGGCGCTGGGTCTCCAAGAAGGGCTCCTGCGACGTCGGCCCCGGCACGCTCAACGCCTCCTGGCACTACAACTGGGACAACAACCAGAACTCCCCGCTCGACTGGGAATACGTTCCCATCCGCCAGCAACGCTGGTGGCCCGGCTACCCGACCAACAAGCCCGACTCCACCCACCTCCTCGGCTTCAACGAGCCCGACAACCCCGTCGAGGACTCCTACACCTCGCTCGGTAACGGTTCCGTGGATACCGCCATCGCCGTCTGGCCCGAGCTGCTCGCCACCGGCCTCCGCGTCGGCTCGCCCGCCGTCACCGACGGCGGTCTCTCCTGGCTCTACGACTTCATGAACAAGGCCGACGCCGCCAAGCTCCGCGTCGACTACGTCGCCATCCACTTCTACCGCTGCGGCTACACCGCCCAGCAGCTCCACGACTGGCTCTACGACATCCACGTCCAGACCGGCCGCCCCATCTGGATCACCGAGTTCAACAACGGCGCCAACTGGACATCCTGCACCGACCCCACCTACGAGCAGAACGCCACCCGCATCAGCGAGTTCATCGACATGATGGACAAGGCCCCCTGGATCGAGCGCTACGCCGTCTACAGCCGCGTCGAATACATGCGGCAGATGACCTACGACAGCGGCGGCCTCACCCCCGCCGGCGTCGCCTACCGCGACAACGCCTCCCCGCTCTCCTACCTGCAACGCGTCCCGCGCACCGGCGCCCGCCCGCTGACGCAACTCGCCCTCGACGGCGACACGCTCGACTCCTCCGGCCAGGGCAACAACGCCCTCGCCGTCGGCCGCCCCGCCTTCGCCCCCGGCCACGGAGGCGGCCAGGCCCTGCGCCTCGACGGCGCCACCCAGCACCTCCAGCTTCCGCCCGACGTCGCGAGTTCGTCCGCGTTCAGCTTCGCCGCCTGGGTTTATTGGGACGGCGGCGCCAACTGGCAGCGCATCTTCGACTTCGGCCGCGACACCTCCCGCTACGCCTTCCTCACCCCCAGCGCCACCGGCGGCGTCCTTCGCTTCGCCACCCGCAACAACGGCTCCGAGCAAACCATCCAGATGAACTCGGCCCTGCCCGCCGGCCAGTGGTCGCACGTCGCGGTCACCCTCTCCGGCGGCACCGCGCGCCTCTACCTGAACGGTTCGCAGGTCGCCTCCGGCGCGGTCTCGATCACGCCCTCCCAGCTCTCCGCCGACCTGAACTACATCGGCAAGAGCCGCTTCGCCGCCGACCCGCTTTTCTCCGGCTTGATCGACGACGTCCGCATCGCCGACTACGCGTTCAGCGCCGCGCAAATCGCCGCCATGCAGGGCGCCAACACCGCCCCGCAGTTCTCCGCCGCCACCCTCGTCGGAGGCTCCGCCGCGCAGAGCCAGCCCTACGCGGGCACCCTCGCCGGCACCGCGACCGACGCCGACATCGGTGACACGCTCTCCTTCGCCAAGATCTCCGGCCCCGCCTGGCTCCAGGTCGCCGCCGACGGCACCCTCTCCGGCACCCCCGGCTTCGGAGACGACGGCCTCCAGGAGTTCGTCGTCTCCGTCACCGACTCCAGCGGCGCCGGCGACTCCGCCGTCCTCACCATCACCATGCCCGTCGTCATCGGCAACGGCACCTGGCTCGCCGACGCCGACGGCGCGTGGGACACCCTCGCCAACTGGAGCTCCTCCTTCCCCGCCAACGGCGTCGGCGCCTCCGCCAACTTCTCCACCCTCGACATCACCGCCGACCGCGTCGTCACCCTCGACCGCACCCGCGCCCTCGGCGCGCTCTCCTTCGGCGACGCCTCAGGCGCGCAAAACTGGACGCTCTCCGCCGTCGCCGGATCCTCCCTCATCCTCGACACCGGCACGACCGCCTCGCCCACCGTCGCCGTCAACCAGAACACCGCCACCTTGTCCGTCCCCCTGGAGGGCGATCGCGGCTTCACCAAAACCGGCAACGGCACCCTCGTCCTCGCCGCCGGCGGCTCCCTCGCCGGCACCCTCAACATCGACTCCGAAAGCGCCTCCGCCGCCCAGGGCGTCGTCCGCGTCGCCCACCCCGACGCCATCTCCGACGTATCGGCCATCCAGATACGCAACAACAACTCCGGCTCCTCCACGCTCGAGCTCGGCGGCGCCCTCGGCGACATGGCCACCGCGGCGACCGTGTCCCTCGCCGGGCGCAACAACGCCGTCCCCGCCATCCGCAACCTGTCCGGCTTCAACACCCTCGGCCCGGTCACGATCCAGATCGGCGGCTCCACCTACCAGCTCCAGTCCGACGCCGGCATCCTCGCGCTCGGCGGCGTCACCTCCAACGCCTCCGGCGCGCGCGCCGTCACCTTCTCCGGCGCGGGCGACATCGAGGTCGAGGGCGCCATCGCCAACGGCAACGCGTCCACCGGCGTCTCCGTCGTGAAGACCGGCGCCGGCCGCCTCGTCCTCGGCGCCGCCAACACCTTCACCGGCAACGTCACCGTCAACGGCGGCACGCTCTCCGTTCTCGAACCCGCCGCCCTCTACTCCAACGCCTGGAACAACACCGCCGTGCTCGCCGTCAACTCCGGCGGCGTGCTCGAGATCGACCGCTGGGGCTACGGCATCGCCCACGCCACCTACCGCACCCAGGCGCTCGGCGGACTCTCCTACAACCCCGCGCGCTTCGTCATCAACGGCGGCACGGTGCGCTTCACCGGCGGCGCGGCCGGCGCCCCGCAAAATCCCGCCGAGGCGCCCTACGGCCCCGGCTTCACCATCGGCGCGTCCGGCGCCACCCTCGAGGCGGCAAAAGTCGGCGACACCTGGACGGTCAAAAACGACACCCGCGCCGGTTCCGCCATCGTCAGCTCCGCCTCCGGCACCCTCACCCTGACCGGCGTCGGCGACGGCGTCTTCGACAAGCTCCTCCCCGGCGCCGGCGGCCTCGTCAAAACCGGCCCCGGCGTCTGGACCCTCACGCAGGCCAACACCTATTCCGGCGCCACCAACGTCCAGGCCGGCACGCTCCGCGTCGAGGGCTCCACCGCCTCCGGCGCCGTCACCGTGCAGTCCGGCGCCACGCTCGCGGGCACCGGCACGGTCGGCGGCCCCGCCACCGTCCTCCCCGGCGGCATCCTCGCCCCGGGCTCCGGCGGCGTCGGCACGCTCACGTTCTCGGGCAATCTGACTCTCGCCGCCGACTCCATCACTCGCATCGAGCTCAACCCGGCCGCCGCCGCGCGGGATCAGGTCAACGTCGCCGGAACGCTCGCGTTGGGCGGCACGCTCGAGGTGGCCTTGCTCGACGGCGCCGTCGCGGTCGGCGACGCCTTCCCGGTCTTCTCCGCCGGCACACGAGCCGGCGCGTTCTCCGCCTACATCCTGCCATCCCTCGCCTCGGGCCTCGGCTGGGACACCGCCACCCTCGCCGCCGACGGCACGCTCCGCGTGGTCGCCGTCGCCGTGCCCGACTACGCCTCATGGGCCGCGACGCAATCGCTCCCCTCCGAAGCCTCCGCCGCCACCGACGACGCCGACGGCGACGGGCTCGCGAACGCCCTCGAATGGGTCCTCGGCGCCGAGCCGCTCGTCTCCGACTCCGCCGCGCGCAGCCCGCAAGTCGCCCTCCGCCCGCTCACCGCCGCCGAATATCCCGCCGCGATCGAGGGCCGCACCTATCTCACGCTCAGCGCACGCGTTCGCCGCGAACGCCCCGGCGCCACGCTCGTCCCCGAGGGCGCCGCCACGCTCGAGGGGCTCGGCCTGCCCTCGGCCGCCGCGGCGGTGACCCCGCTCGGGGCGCCCGTGGCCGACGGCGATTTCGACCTGCTGACCTACGTCTTCACCACGCCCGTCGAGGACAGCCCCACGCGCTCCGCATTCCTGCGCTTCCGGGTCGTGCTGGAGTAGGTTCCCGCCATCCGCGATCCGTCTGGAGCGCGGCGGCACGACGCCGCCTTCGACGGGCCGACTCGGCGGCCCGCCCCGTTCCTCTGTGCTGGCGACGAGCCGAGGCTCGTGGTCGAAAGCGGCGTCGTGCCGCCGCACTCCAAAGCCGGAAGATTTCTCGGTCCGCGCTGTCGTCATTTCCCCGAAAACAGCGCTTCTACGGTCAAGGAGTCCGTTCGCGAGGCTCCGCATCCCCACCCCCGCCCATGAAGCTCTCCGTCCGCCTGCTCGCCCTGCTCGCCGCCCTTCCCGCCGCGTCCCTGTTCGCCGCCTCCGTCGACGTCCGAGTCGACTGCACCAAACAAGGCACCCCGCTCAGCCCGCATCTTTACGGCCTCTTCTTCGAGGATATCAACTACTCGGCCGACGGCGGCCTCTACGCCGAGTTGGTGCAAAACCGGTCCTTCGAATACTACTCCGTCAACGGCAACGACCCGCGCGGCAAGGCCCACCACGCGCTCTTCGCCTGGCAAAAGCTCGAGCGCGACGGCGCGCGCGGATCGATCACGGTCGAGAAGTCCTCCCCGCTCAACGCCAAGAACCGCAACTATCTCACGCTGCGCGTCGAGGAGCCCGGCGCCGCGGGCTTCGCCGTCGCCAACACCGGTTTCGACGGCATCCGCATCGACGCCGGGGCGTCCTACGACTTTTCGCTCCACGCCAAAACCGGCGAATGGACCGGCGACGACAGGATCACCGTCGCGCTCGAGCTCCCCGACGGCACCCGCGTCGGCGAGACCGTCGTCGGCGGCGCCTCGGGCGAGTGGAAAAAATTCGAGGGCGTCCTCGCCTCCCGCCAGACCGCGGACAAAGCCCGCCTCGTCGTGAGCGTCGCCGGCCGCGGCACGCTTTCGCTCGATATGGTGTCGCTCTTTCCGCAGGACACCTGGCTGGGCCGCAAGGGCGGACTGCGCCGCGATCTCGTCGAGTCCTTGCGCGACCTGCACCCGAAGTTTCTCCGCTTCCCGGGCGGCTGCATCGCGCACGGCCACGGCCTCGACAACGTCTACTCGTGGAAGGACACCGTCGGCGACGTCGCCGAGCGCAAACCCAACTGGAACCTCTGGGGCTACCACCAG
>CBINJQ010000276.1:0-6243 GCA_966251015.1 uncultured Akkermansia sp.
TGCTGCACGGGCTCGCGTGGCCCGAGGCATCGGGCGATCCGGCGGTGGCGGTGACGGTCACATTCGTCGTGCCGGGGGTCACGGTATCGGATGCCGCGAGCGTAAGCTGGTTTGTGCCTCCAATGGTCGGATTTTGCGCAAACGAGGCGGAGACGCCGGCCGGAAGACCGGCCACGCTGAGCGTATAAGCGGCGTTCAAGCCGTTGAGCTCGGTCACGGTGATGGTGCTCGTGCCACTGGTGGCTCCATGCACGGTCAGACTGGCCGGATTGGTCGCCAGGGTGAAATCCGGCACGGGCGCAGGCCATGAAACGGAATCCACGTAGCAAGTGCCGGTCCAAGCCGCGTTCGTGATGAACTGGATGCCGAGAGCCTGCAGCGGCGAGGCGGCGGACGCGGGCACCGTCAAGGTGATGGTATTCCACGCGCCCGTCGTCAGATTCTGAAACCAGCCGCTGGACCAGTTCCAGTTATTGTCCATCAGGTAAGGTTGGAGGGTGGTGACCTTGCTGCCGGCCGGAATCCAGACGCGGAAGGTGATCGTCGTGCCGGGGCCTGCGGCGACGTTGCCCACGGAGACCGCGGAAGTGCCCCCGGCCGTGCCGGTGAAGTTGACGGCCAGCGACTTATTGCCTGCGAAGAAACGCGTGGATGAAGTCGCGACACCGGAAATAGTGCCTCCGGAGCCCGACCAACTTTGCGTGGTGGACTCGAAGTTGTATTGAGCGGGATCGACGATGGCCACCCCGGAGGTCGTGGCTTTGGCCTCCGTCGAAAAGCCGGACAGCCCGGAGGCGTTGACGGCGACCACCTGGTAATAATAGGTCGTGCCACTGGCGAGACCGGTATTTGTATAAGACGTGCCGGTGATACCGGTGACCACCGGGGCGATCTTGCTCCCGCCGCCGCTCACCGTCGCGCGGTAGAGGTTGTAGCTGGTCGCTCCGCCGCCGGCGGCCCAGGACAAGGCGACCTGGCCGGCGCCGCCGGTCGCCGTGAGTCCGGAGGGCGCGTAGGGCGCGCCGTTCGGCGGCGGCGGCGCGGCTCCACCGGTCAACACGGAGCAAAGGGTCGGGTCGTTGTTGGCACCGGTGTCATAGTCAAAGGGGGCGTTGCCGGTGCTCCAATAAAAGGGACTGAGCCCATGGACGCGGGCGGATTCCCCGGCGTATTTGTTCCAATAATACATCGAAGCGCGATTATAGTCCCTGGCTTCGCCGGTAAGGGAGGACGTCGGCGCCGCATGGTATTCGCCGATCATGACCGGGATGCCCTTGCTCACATAGAGGTCAGACAACTGCTGATGCTGGGCATCGATGTCATATTCCTCGCCCCAGGTGGCGTTGCGGGACGGGTCGCCCGCGTAATGGTAGGCCTTCCCCCAGTAGTAGATCGCGTTGCCCCACGACTGGTCCTCATGGATGATCGTGAACAAGGACGGCGTATAGTTGTGATACTCCACCATCAGCCGGTTGGGAACCGTGTCCGTCGGAAGGGCGTTCATCCACGTCGGGTCCGAAATACTTGGCATCACCAACCAGCGATCGGCGTTGTTGCCGCCGGAGGCGCGCACGACGTTCAAGAACAACTGATAGTAATACATCAGCACCTTCATCATCTGGACGTTGTCCACGTTGGGCTCGTTCGCCGCGGCAAAGAGCAGATGCTTGTCGTAACCGGCGAACGTGGTCGCGATCTGCGTCCAGTAGGCCTTCATCTTCGCCTCGATGACGGGATCGATGGTCTCGCTGATATCGTTCTCCAGCCAACCGTCGTCCCAGTGGTCGTTGATCACCACATACAAGCCCGCGTCGATGGCCGCGTCCACCGTCTGTTTGACCTGCGCCATATAGGCGGGGTCGATGGGATAGGTCGGCAGGTCTTTGTTGGCGTTATGATTCCATGCGCAGGGGATGCGCACGGCGTTGAACCCGTTTTGGACGGCCGTATAAAAGACCTTCGGATTGGGCGCGCCCCAACTCAGTTCCAGTTTATTCCCGGTATTAAACCCGTAGGTCGGCATCGGCCAGGGTGTATTGGCCGGGATGTCGGCGGGAGCCGCTTGCAGGCCGAGATTAAACACCGCGTCGAAACCATGGCTGCTTCCGGTGGTGATCGTGCCGCCGCTGATAGGGATGTTGGCAATTTCACCGCCGGAGTAGGCGCCCGTGGCCACGGCGAGCGCCGCCCAGCCGCCGGCGCCCGGCTTGCTGCCGAACGAGAAGGCGTAGGTCCTGTGGGCGACCAGATTCACGTTCAGGCCGCTCCATAACAGCCAGTCGCCGTCGGTGAACCCCGGATTGGGCGCGCTGAGCTCGAGCAGCAGCGTCGCCGTCCCTCCACTGGTCGAATAGATGCGCAGATAGAACGTGGGGGTGTTCGCCGGGGAGCCGTAGCCACCGCCGGAGTTAAGGCCGGCGGTCTTGATGGCGAGCGACTTGAGCCTCATCGTGGCCGCCCCCATAGTGAAGGTCTGGGCGGCGGGCGCGCTGTTGTCGGTGAAGTAGTTCAGGCCGTCGGGCCACGCCACGTTGCCGGAGGTGGAAAGCTGGGATATGTCGTCGGCACTCGCGGCCGGCGCCGTGGTGCCGAGGGAGGAGAGCACCTGGGCGTTCAAGGCGCCGTGAGCGACGAGGAGCAGAAGCGGAAGCACGAGGAGCCGGACAATCCGGCCCCAGACGGATCCGATGAGCGATGAAAGGGAGGAACTGGCGAAGGGGGGCATATTTTTTGGGGGACGGGAGCCATGGGGAGCTCGATTACTCGATGTCGGTGCGGAAGGGAGTGGCCGGCAGACCGGCCCGGTTGGAAAGGTTGCCGGCGGGCACCTTCGCCCAGCCGTAGCGCACGGCCGCGGGCCGGGACACGTCGGCCGCGCTCACGCGGATCGTGTCTCCCTCGATCCTGGCCTGCGCGGGGCGGAAAACCTTGTCGGGGCCGGCGATCACGAAGTCGCGGAGTTCGCCGCCCTGCGCGACCAGGCCGCCGCCGAGGTGGGTGAAACGCAGAACGGCGGACTCGCCCTTGATCTCCATCGAGTCGAAGACCGGCCCGGAGTAGTCGATCTGTTCGCCGTAGGCCAGGGCCCGCGCGGCGCGCGCGAGGCGCGCGCCCACCGGCTGCTTGTGCGCGGGATGGATGTCGTTGGCGTCGCCGCAATCGGCGGTCACGACCATCGCGGTGTTTTTGGTGCGCTGCCAGGAAAGGAGCTGCGCCTCGCGGATCTCCGGCGTCAGGTCGCGGTAGGGCGCGATCTGCACAAAGAGAAAGGGGAAATCGCCCCGCCCCCAGACGCGCCGCCAGTCGGCGATCATGGCGGGGAAGAGACCGCGATACTGCCGTTCGCGGCCGACGTTGGCCTCGCCCTGATACCAGATCACGCCGCGCATGGCGTAGGGCAGCAAGGGGTGTATCATGCCGTTGTAGAGCACGGTCGGGATGCTCGCGTTTTCATTGAAGTCGGCCGGCGGCCAGCCGCACTCGGCCAGGGTGACGGTGGACTTGCAGCGCCAGACGCCCGCCAGCGAAACGGAGGCCGTGTCGTCGCCCGTGTTGAAATTCAGACGCATCTCCTCCCCTCCCCCGTAGAGGCCGCCACCGCCGGACGCGTCCAGCACGCGCACGGCGAGCGTGTTCGCACCGCGCTTCAGGAGTCGGCCCGGCACGCGGTAAACGCGCTTTTCCGACCAGCCGTTGGTCGAGCCCACGCGCCGGCCGTTGATCCAGGTCGTGTCCATGTCGTCCACCGCGCCAAGGTGGAGCTCCGCGTCGCCGCCGTCCCAGTTCTCCGGCAAGGTGAATTCGCGACGAAACCAAATGACACCGTCAAAACCGGGCAGGCCGGCGGACTCCAAATACGCGGGGAGAATCATCGTGGCCCAATCGTCCACGGCCAACTCCGCCGCGTCCCAGGAGCCATCGGGTTTCGAGCCGGCGTCCACCTTCGCGAACCACGCGTCCTGGACCGCCTCGCGTTTGCGCGACTCCAGGCTCGGATCGACGGCGAAACGCTCCGCCTCCGCGAGGTCTCCGGCGAACTCGGCGAAGTTTTTCAAACCCTCCGCGCTGGTCCAGGCCTCGGCGGGAGTGCCGCCCCAGGAGCTGTGAATGACGCCCACCGGCACCTTTCGCGCGGCGTGGAGATCGCGGGCGAAGAAGTAGCCGACCGCGCTGAAATCGACCACCGTATCGGGCGAGCACACCTTCCACGCACCGCTCACGCCGCGGCTCGGGGTGAAGGCTCGCGTGTGCGGCACGGAGAACATGCGGATCTCCGGATGCATCGCCGCCGCGGCCTCTTTTTCCCAATCGTGAATCGGCAGCTGGCCGCCGCGCAGGCCGAGCTCGCGTTCCATGTTGGACTGGCCGCTCGCGATCCACACCTCGCCGACGAGCACGTTGGTGATCGCGCGCGTGGTGTCGCCGCTGACCGTAAGGGTTTGGGGTGTCGCGTTCGGCTGCATCGGCGCGAGCCAGACCTTCCAGGCGCCACCCGTGGCGACGGTTTCGACACGCTGGCCCGCGAAGCTCACGGCGACCTTTTCGCCCTCACGCGCGGTGCCCCAGACCGGGACGCGCGTTTCGCACTGGAGCACGGCGTTGTCCTGAAAGAGGGGATTCAACTCCACGGCGGCGGCCATCGTGGTGAGGGCGCAGCCGGCGAGAGGCGCGCGGAGTTTCGCGAGAAGGGCCGGGCTTCGGATTATGGGGGACATGGATCGGAGGTTTTTTGGAATCGGAACCGCGCGGACCTCAGGGATTCGTCGCGACGGAGGGCAGGCTGCGGACAACAAGCGTCGCGCCCTCCAGTCCGTCCACTTCGGCCCGAAGCGTGATCTCGCCGGGAGCGCCCGCGGGGCGGAGGATGGCCAGGCAGCGGCCTTGATAGGTTTTGCGCAGCGGAGCGCGGAAGCTGGCCACGTCGTCGGGCGCGGTGGAGCCGGTGGCGGCAAGTTCGCCCGCGCCGCTCACGGCGAAGCGCACCGGAACCTGCGCGTCGGGGACCACCCTGCCCTCTTTGTCCACGACCTCGACCGTGACGTAGGAGAGGTCGTTGCGGTCGGCGCGGATCTCCGCGCGGTCGGCGGCGAGCCGGAGCGCGGCCGGAGCGCCGGTGGTGCGGAAGACCACCTCGCCCGCAGGCTTTCCATCCGCGAGACCGATGGCGCGCAGTTCGCCGGGCGCGTAGGGAACATCGAATACAACGGTCAGCTTGCTGTCGCCCGACACCGGCTTCTCGCCGACGGTCTTGCCGTTCAGCTCCAAGCGCACGCGTTCGGCGCGCGAGTAAACGACCACCTGCATCGTTTGGCCTTCGCGGCCGGCCCAGTTCCAACTGCGGACTTCGCTCGGCCAGCCCCAACCGCTGACGCGTTCCCAAACGCCCTCCGGCATCGGCACTCGCACCGCCATCTCGACCGGGCTGCGACGCCAGACGACGTCGCGATAGTAGGACTGCGGCTTCTTGAAACCGCACACGTCGATGTCGCCGCACCAGGCGTTATACCACGGCCAGGGCATGAGGAAACTTTCGGGCGCGGTGCTCGGCACGGCCTGGCCGATGCCCGACTCGCCGAAGTAGTCCATCGCGGTCCAGACGAAGTCGCCGATGACGTAGGGGTGTTTCTCGACCAGCGTCCAGTAGTCGTAGAAGCCGCGCGGGTAGGACTCGGTGCCGACGATCACGCGCCGCGGATTCCGCGCGTGGTCGCCCTCGTATTTCTCGGGCAGGTAGTTGTAGCCGCCGACGTCGAGGTGGCGGAAGGCGATGTCGGAGCGCGTGTCCCAGTTGCGGATGACCTCGCCCCAATCCGAGCAGATCGCCTGGTTGATGAGCCGGGTCGGGTCATGCGAGAGGACCGCTTCGCGCAACATCTTCGCCGTCTCCTCGGCGCGGAACTGGTCGGGGATCTCGTTGCCGATGGACCACATCACGATGGACGGATGGTTGCGGTCGCGACGCACGGTTGCGGCGACGTCACGTTCGGCCCACTCCTTGAAATACACGCTGTAGTCCTGGGCGTTCTTGCCGACCGTCCAGCAGTCGAAGATCTCGTCGATCACGAGCACGCCCAGCCGGTCGCAGGCTTCGAGAAAAGCGGTCGAGGGCGGGTTGTGGGCGGTGCGGATCGCGTTAAAGCCATTGGCCTTCAGAAGCTCCACCCGGCGCTCCTCGGCGCGGTCGAGGGCCACGGCGCCGAGCGGGCCGTTGTCGTGGTGAACGCAGCCGCCCTTGAGCTTCAG
>CBINJQ010000277.1:0-6242 GCA_966251015.1 uncultured Akkermansia sp.
GCCCGTTCGCTCGCGCAGAAGATCGCGATGTCGTCGGCATAACGCACGAACGACAACCCGCGTTTCTCCTGCTCGAGGTCGAGCGGATGCAGGCGGATGTTGCCCGGCGGCGGCGACAGGGGACCGCCTTGCGGCGCGCCCGGCCGGCCCGGTTCCCCGCAAACCTCGCCGGCCTCGATCAAGAGCACGAGTCGCCCTCGCCCGGCGTCGTGCGAAACGAACGACACAGAAAAAGCGGCCCGCGTTGAACCTTTCGCCGCTTCGTTCATTCCACCTTGCGCGCCGCTCTCTCCCGCTTCCGGCGCCCGATGCCCCGCCCCGTCCCCGATTCCTCCGCCGATCTCGACGTCCACGTCGCCGCCGCCCGCGCCGGTGACGGCGCCGCGTGGGGGCCCCTGCTCGACCGTTACCAACTCCCGCTCTTCTCCTACGCCCGGGAACTCCTCCGCCACGAGACCGCCGCTCTCGACGTCGTCCAAGACACCTTCGTCGCCGCCCATCGCCACCTCGGCTCCCTGCGCGACGACGCCCGCTTCGGCTCCTGGCTCTTCGGCATCGCCCACCAAAAAATCGTCCAACACTGGCGCCGCGCCGGCCGCGAAGAACCCCTCGACGACACCGCCCTGGCCATCACGCCCGACGACCTCGCGCCCGATCCGCGCGACGGTCTCCTGCGCTCCGAACAAGCCTCCGCCCTCCTCGCCCTCGTCGACGAACTGCCTCCGCCCCAACGCGCCGTCCTCGTTCTCCATTTCCTCGAAGATTTCCCGCTCGAAGCCATCGCCGAGATCACCGCCGCCCCCCTCGGCACGGTGAAATCCCGCCTCTTCCACGCCCGCCGCGCCCTGCGCGAACGCCTCGCCGCCGCGCCCGACAACGCCCGCTCGGCCGATCCCGCCACCACCCTCGCGCAACCACGTCCGCGCCCCGCCTGAAACGATTCCCGCAAAACCCGTGGCACGGGCGCCAACGCCCCCGCCACCCGAAAATCCCGCAACTCCACTCTAAAGCGCCCCGGCCCCGCCCGCCATGAACACGCCACGCACCCCGCGCGAAATCCTCCTCGCCCGCCACGCCGCCTCCGACCGCGCGGCCCTCGACGCGCAACGCCACGCCCTCCTCGCTCGCTTCGCCTCGTCCGACGCCGCGCACCCCGAATCCTCCGTATCCACCCCGCCACGCGCCCGCGTCTCCGCCCCCTTTTCGCCTCTCGCATCGTTCCGCGACATTCTCGGCCTGCTCCACCGCGAACTCCTCGCCCCCTGCCGTCGCGCCTGGAGCGCCCTCGCCTGCGTGTGGCTCGCGCTCCTCTGCTTCCAGCAATTCGACCGCCTCACCGCCGCCCCCCTCGCGACCTCCCGCGTCGCCGCCTCCGATTCCGCCTCCGACGCCGCGCTCCTCGCCCTCTGGCTCGAACAACGCCGCCAAATCGCCGCGCTCGCCGCCGGTTACGGCATGGGAGACTCGCTCGTCTCACCCGCCCCGACGCGTGAAAAAGCGCACCCGCCCGCCGGCTCGCGCCCCCTCGGCGTGCTCGCGCCCGAAACCTCCCGCCTCGCCCTGGTCTGACGCGACTCCGTCGCCCTTGTGGCCGCGGCCGTCCCCGGCCGCGCCCCTGCGCGCCCTGCACGGGCGCGGCTACAACAATCATCAAACCGTCCGCCCATCCCCCTCCGTTTCCGCATCACCGCCATGTCCCTTCGCACCCATTACCCCACGCTTTCGCGGATTATCCCCGCGTGCCCCGGCCACCTGAAAAACGCCGCGCGCTTCGCCCTGCGCCTGATCTTGCTCCGCTGGTGGACTTGGCGCCTCACCCGCCGCCTCCTCTTCGCCTGCGCCGTCCTCGCGACTCTCCTGGCCGCCCTATACACGGTCGAGAACTGGCGCGGCCGGCGCGCCTTCGAATCCGTCGCCCGCGAAGCCGCCTCGACAGGCCTGTCGTTTAATCTCCGCGACCACGCCCAGCCCCCGGTTCCCGACGATCAAAACCTCGCCAAAATCCCCCTCCTCGAGGCCCCGAACGAGCCCGTCGCGCGCGGCAAATTTTGGAGCGAACTTGCTTGGAGATTTCAGCTCCGCCGCATCGCCCCGCCGCCCGAAACCTACAACCACGCCTATTCGCTGCCCGACGCCGGCCGGCCCGACCCGCTGACCGACACTCCCGCCGATCTGGCGGCCTTCCGGGCCGCGGTCGACCAGGCGTCGGAGGAGCGCGACCACGAGAGCATGGACGCCTTCCTCGCTCGCACCGCTCCCCTTCTGGCCGAACTGGGAACCGCCGCCGCCCACCGCCCCTACCTCATCTACGAGCGCGACTGGGACGACCCGATGAACATCATCGTGCTCGAAGCCGGCCCGATGCGCGACATCGCCCGCGCCGCCTCGATCCAGGCCCTCGTCGCCCTCTCCGACGGCCGCCCTGCCCCGGCCGCCGACGCGCTCGCCCTCCCGCTGCGCCTGCGCGCCGCCGTCCAGCGCGACCCCACGCTGATTTCCAATCTCACCGCCGTCGCCATGGACTCCCTCGCCCTCGCCGTCCTCTGGCAGGGCCTCGCCACGCACGCATGGACCACCGCCGAGCTCGACCGCTTTGCCACGCTCCTCTCCGACGACGGCATCCTCGAGAACCTGCGCCGGGCCTGCGCCGCCGAGACCGCATGGAGCGTCTCCATCGCGCTCGATCTTCCCAAAAACATCCGATTTTACCCCGCGGCCTTCGGCAACGACCAGGAGGACCGTTTGTTCTATCTCCTCGCGCACTGGGCCCCCTATGGCTGGCTCCATCAAAACGCCGCCGGCTCCGCCCGCATCCATCTCCACGAGTCGCTGGCCTGCATCGACCTCGACGCCGGCCGCATCCATCCGGAACGCGCGCGCCCCGTCGACGAGCGCCCCCGCGCCGCATTCCCCCCCTACGATGCGATCACCCGCATGACGCAGCCCTACCTGCGCGGCGTCTTTCAACGCGTCGGCCAAGGCAAAACCCAGCACGACCTCGCCCGCCTCGCCGTCGCCTTGGAGAAACATCTTCTCGCCCAAGACGCCTACCCCGAGTCGCTCGCCCCCGTCCTCGCCGCCGATCTCGCGCTCGCCGCGCTGCACGATCCCTTCGACGGCCAGCCCTACCGCTACCGCCGCCACGCCGACGGCGGCTTCACCCTCTGGGGCGTCGGCCAAAATCTCCGCGACGATGGCGGCGCCTTCCCCGACGCGTCGTCCGGCGCCGCGAACAACCGCCACGCCACCGGCGACCTCGTCTGGCGTGTGCCCGGCCGCTGAGCCGCCGCCACACCGCCCCCGACTGCGCCAGCCGCAACGGCTCCCTCGCCGGCGCGGCCGCCCGGGCATTGTCACCGCCACGGGAATCGCTCGCCGGATCGGCGCGCCCCATACCCCGACAACCGCGCCACCGATCAGGATCGCGCCCGACCCCTTCCAGAACAACGGAAGCCGGGACGCGGGCTCGTTTCTTATCTCGTCGCCCGCGCCCGCGTTCTTCTTGGAAACCGGGGCGACACCGTTCCTAGTCGCCTCGTGTATCCACGTATCGCGACACGCCGTTTCGAAGCGCTCCACAATCTCGCACGTCTGGTCTTCCTCGCCAGCCTGGTCCTCGGGGTCTGGGCCTACGCGGCGCGGGCGGCGCAATCGCTGCCCGTTTCCTCGCTCCATCTTTTCCCCGCGGAAGGCGTCCCCTGCGCCCCTTGCGAGATCCCGATCAAAGGCGTCTCCACCGCCGCCGATTGGGCCGCGCTGCGGGTCGAGGTGGAACCAGGCTACCCGCTGCTGAACGCGGAGATCGATCCCCTGAGAAAGGTCCTGCGTTTCACGCCCTTGATAGGCGGCTGGTCGAGCGGCAGTTTTACTCTGAAGGTGCTGAGCGACCGCTACCCGTCCGCCCGCGCTACCCTCGCCCTGCACATCACCAGCGGCTACGGCAATTTCACGTCGCGGGTTGTCGAATACACCGCCACCGAGAGCCCCGCCGCGCTGGTGAACGACTCGCTCGTCGTTTATCCGCAAGGACGCCGGGAAAACGAAATCGCGATCTGCTTTCCTTCGACCCCGACCGATTTCGCTCTCAGCCCCGACGGCCTCCGCGCCTACGCCCTGTTCGAGTCCACCGGGAAAATGCAAGTCGTCGACCTCGCCGCTCTCCGCCTCGGCGCGGAGGTGTCGCTCGCGGGTTTCGCCAAGAGCGACTATTACACGAAGGCTCGGGGAAGGATCGCGCTCGGCGCCCCCGGCCAAGTCTTCAGCCTCGACGGGCTGGGGGGTGTTCGCCGGCAAAGCCTCGCCACCGGCGCGACCTTGCAGACTTTGCCCAAGGCGCCCGCCCCCCGCCGGTGGGCCGACATCGCGGTCTCGCCCGACGGAAAAACACTTTGGATTCTCGCCGCCGCCGATAATTACCAAATGGTTCAACCCGCGCTCTTCCGCGCGCCGCTCGACGCCAAGGGCGTGGTCGGCGCCGCGGTCCTGGCCGCCCAGCCCATCGGACCCGACCTGCGGAATTACGGGGACACGCCGCTCTCGAGCCGCATCCTCCAATCACGCGACGGCCGCACGCTCGCCGTGGACCGAAGCGTCTTCTCCGTGACGAGCGATGGCGAGTTGGGTCCGCGCCGCGAGTTGCCCGCCGAAGCACATTCTCTCACCGCTTCCGGCGCCCTCCTCGGTCTCGCCCAAGGCGGCGTCTGCGACCTCGCGACCGATCGCGTTTTCGCCGCCCAAAACACCAACCCGTATTACTCCAGTCGTCCGCCGATTTACTTCTTCGGCGGCACCTACCTCGCCCGGGCCCCTTGGAAAACCAGCCTCACCGAGCAGTATTCCGACCACGTGCTCGAGCCGGTGTTCGAGCCCGGGACCGAAAAGGTGGTGCTGCCGTCGGCGCTTGTCTCTTGGCCCGCGTTCCCGGGCGCGAGTTCCACACGGGCCGAGCTCCGGGAAACCGCCCGGCAAAGCGGTCCCTTGTCTCCCGCGATCACGGTGGCCGACACGGTGACCGAGGACGGCCGGCTTGTCCTCTCCGAGCCGCTCCGCTCCGGCTCCACCTACGAATGGCGTCTGCGGCCCGGCGGCTTCGCGTGGCTGAACGCCGAAGACACGACCGCGCTCGCCGCCGACTTCGGCGGAAGCTTCACGGTCAGCGACGCCGTCCCCGTCCCGCAACGCCTCGACCTCGAAACGATCGAGTGCCTGCCCGCCTACGAAGTGTCGCTCCGGATCCTCACCGCCACCGCCGACACCGCCTGGAGGCTCCAGTCGAACGAGACCTGGCTCCAACCCATTTCCACCAGCGGGACCGGCCCCGCGACGGTCACGGTGCGCATCGACGCCACCACGCTTTTCTCCGAAACCCCGAACCGCTCCGGCGCCCTCACGCTCTACACCGCCACCGGCGTCGCCCGCATTCCGGTCGCGCTCACGGTGCTCCGTCCCACCTATACGCAGATCATCCCTCATCCCGCCGACGAGCGCTGCTTCGCCCTGGCCGCCACGCCCTGGCCTCGCGCCCCCTGGCTGGTCGAGCTGAACACCGCCACGGCGCGGATCACCCGAGGCCGCCCCGTCCCGGCCAACACCGACAAAATCCTGTATCACCCCGACGACGACGCCATCTACCTCCGCAGCCTCGAAGGCGAGACGTATGGCGGAACGGCGCGGCTCCACGCCGCGGCCGTCGGCGATCTCTCGCTGCGCACCCTTGGCGAACTTCCCCGCAACGACGTGTTCGCCCCTGCGGGACCTGGGCGCCTGGCGGTCCTCGCCTTTTCCTACAACGATCTCGAACCCACCCGGCTCATCGACACCGCGACCGGCGTTTCCACTCCCGGGCCCTCGCTCCATCGCGCCCGCGGGCTGGTCGCCCCGGACGGCCGGTCGCTCTACCGTTTCCTCGTCACTTTGGTCCCGAATCAAGGCTATCAAGGTCGCGTTGAGAAAGTGTCCCTGACCGCGCCAGACTTTCCGATTCTCGGCACCCAGCTCGTCCATGCCTCCTACCACGGCTGGATCGAATACGCATTCCTCGGCCCTGATCGCCTGCTCGTCGGCGGTCGCGAATTCGACCTCGACCTAAATCCGTTGCCGGCCACCGCGCACATCTACCCGGAACTTCCATCCACGCTGGCCTCCGGCTCTCTTCGCCTCGGGAAAAGCCTGGCCTACGATCTCACCGCCCCCGGCTCCCCGCGGAGACTTACGTCCGAATCCCGCGTGAAAACCCTGAATCC
>CBINJQ010000278.1:0-6191 GCA_966251015.1 uncultured Akkermansia sp.
TTGGTGATGATCTCGAGCAGGGACAGCATGGAGAACCGCTAAAGAACGCTAAAGCTCGCCAAAGGAAAGCCTGCCCTGAACGCCGTCTTGTCTCTGTTTAGCGGCCTTTAGCGGTTTTTAGCGGTTCAAAATTTCAGTCTTCTTCGTCGTCGCCCGCTGCGGCGCGTTTCATGTCGTAGGGCTGGCCGGTGAGCTCGGCCAGCTTTCGCTCCAGATCGGCTTTTTGCATCGCTTCGATCACGGGCTCGATCGCGCCTTCGACCACCTGCGGCAGGCTGTAGAGCGTGAGTCCGATCCGGTGGTCGGTGAGCCGGTTCTGCGGGAAGTTGTAGGTGCGGATGCGCTCGCTGCGGTCGCCGGTGCCGATCTGGCCCTTGCGTTGCGCGGCGTATTTCGCGGCCTCGTCGTCCTGCTTTTTCTGAAGCAGGCGGGCGCGAAGCACGGCCATGGCGCTGGCCTTGTTTTTGATCTGCGAGCGGCCGTCGGCGCAAAAGACCATCAGGCCGGTGGGCTTGTGGATGATGCGCACCGCCGAGTCGGTCGTGTTGACGCCCTGGCCGCCGGGGCCGCTGGCGCGTTGCACCGTGATGTCGAGATCCTGCGGATCGATCTGCACGTCGACCTCCTCGGCCTCGGGCAACACGGCGACGGTGACGGTCGAGGTGTGGATGCGGCCGTTCGCCTCGGTGCTCGGGATGCGTTGCACGCGATGCACGCCGCTCTCGAACTTGAGCTGCTTGTAGACGTCCTGCCCGCGCACGAGGAAACTCACCTCGCGAAAGCCGCCGCGCTCGGAGACCGAGCTGCCCATCGGCTCGACCGTCCACCGGCGCGTGTCGCAATAACGCTGATACATCCGGGTGAGCGTGGCGGCGAAAAGCGCCGCCTCCTCGCCGCCGGTGCCGGCGCGGATCTCGACCACCGTGTTGCGCGAGTCGGTCGGCTCGGGCGGGATCATCTGGCGGAGCACGGAGGCGTGCAGCTCCTCGACGCGTTTCTCGAGGCCGGGCAGCTCGGCCTCGGCCAATTCGCGCAGCTCGGCGTCGCCGGAGGAATCGCGGAGCAACGCCTTCATCTCGGCGATGTCGGCGTGCGTTTTTTCCAACGCGCCGTGGTCCGCGAGAAGCGCGCCAAGGCGTTGGTGTTCGCGGGTCACGTCGGCGGCGGCGCGGGCGTTGGTATAAAACGAGGGCGAACGCATCTGCGCGTCGAGCTCGTCGAGCCGGCGGCGGAAGGGAGTGATGTCGGGCAAAGTGACCATGGATGACGAAACTGAAATGGGACGGGACGAGGGAGGGACCGACGACAGGAAACGACACGAACGGGGCGCGCGTTGCGGATTGCGCGGGGAGCGGCACGCGGCTTGCGTTGGACACGCGACGCCGCGGACGGGATGGATAAATCCCGCTAACGGTGTTGATCCGCCATGGCCACGACTCTCTTCACGCAAAACATCATCGCTTGCATCTGGGACTTCGACAAGACGCTTATCCCGGAATACATGCAGTCGCCGCTTTTCCGGCGCTACGGCATCGATGAGAACACGTTTTGGCACGAGACCAACAACCTCGTCGGCCACTACAAGCGGCGGGGCTACCACCTCTCCCCCGAGATCGCCTACCTCAACCACCTGCTCACCTACGTGCTCGCGGGCCGGATGCCCAAGCTGAGCAACAAGATCCTGCGCGAGTGCGGCGCGGAGATTAAGTTCTATCCCGGCCTGCCCGATTTCTTCCGGTCGGCGCGGGGTTACGTGGCGGAAAAGGAGGCCTACCGGAAGCATGACATCCGGCTCGAACACTACATCGTGAGCACCGGCCTCGCGGAGATGGTGCGCGGCAGCGCGATCGCGCCCTTCGTGGACAACATCTGGGGCTGCGAATTTATCGAGAACCCGCTCCAGCCCGGTTTCCTCCAGCAGGCGGACTTCGGCCTCGAGGCCGAGTCGCTCATCGCGCAGATCGGCCTCGTCATCGACAACACGACCAAGACGCGCGCCCTCTTCGAGATCAACAAGGGCACGAACAAGAACCCCGCCATCGACGTCAACGCGAGCGTCGCGCCCGAGGACCGCCGCGTGCCCTTCCAGAACATGATCTACATCGCCGACGGCCCGAGCGACGTGCCGAGTTTTTCGGTCACGAAAAAAGGCGGCGGCAAGGCCTACGGCGTCTACAATCCCGCGCGCTCCGACGAGTTCGCCCAGAACGACCGCCTGCGCGCCTCGGGACGCATCGACCATTACGGCCCCGCCGACTACCGCGAGGAGAGCAGCACCGCGCAATGGCTGCGCCTGCAGATCCACGGCATCTGCGACCGCATCGTCGCCGACCGGGAGAGCGCCGTGGCCTCCCGCGCCGCCCGCCCGCCCCGCCACCTCAACCTCACGCCCGAGGAGGAGGCCGCCCTGCGCGCCGCCGCCGAGGCGGCCAAGACGCCGAAACAACAGAGTTTCCTGTAGGCGGCGTCCGAAGCGCGTCGAACTGCCATCACGCGTTCCGGCGCCCCGGTGGGCGCGCGGGTCCCTCCGCGCGGGTTTGAGTTTTCAAGCAGCGGGCGCCGGGAGGCGCACGGCCGGGCCGTCGGCGACCCGGTCCGGCGCACGAGCGCGGCCAAAGGCTCAACCCAACGCGGCCTCGAACTTCACCGCGTCCTCCGGCGTGTCGACCCCGATGCCGGGGTCCTTGGTCACGTCGCAGGCGATATCGTATCCGTTCTCCAATACACGGAGTTGCTCCAGCTTTTCGATCCGCTCGTAGCGGCCCTGCGGAAGCGCCGCGAACTTGGCCAGCAGCTCCGCCTTGTAGGCGTAGAGCCCGAGGTGCTTGTAGCAGGGATTGGCCCGCACCCAGGCGTCGTCGACCTTGCCCGCGAGATCGCGCGCGTAGGGCATCGGCGAGCGCGAAAAATACAGCGAGCGCCAGCCTCCGCCGGGCGCGAAGACGACCTTCACCTGGTTGGGGTTGAAAAAGTCCTCCGCGCGGTGAAACGGCGTCGCGAGCGTCGCCATCGCCGCCGTCCCCTCGATCAGCTCCGCGAGACGGCGGATTTGCGCTCCCGTCACCAGCGGTTCGTCGGCCTGCACGTTGATGACCCGGGCCGCCTTCGCCGTGCGATTGGCCTCGGCGATGCGGTCGGTGCCGCTTTGGTGATGCACGCTGGTCATCACGGTGCGGAAACCGGCCTTTTCCAAGGGCTCCGCCAAAAGGGGATCATCCACCGCGAACCAGCAGGGAAACTCCGGCGCCTCGTTTCGGATGCGTTCCGCGACCCACAGCACCAAGGGTTTGCCCTTCACGCAGTGCAAAAGCTTGCGCGGGAAGCGCGTCGATTCGAGGCGGCAGGGAACGATGATGGCGGTGGAGGCGGTCATGCGGGGAAACCGCACCCTGTCCGCCCGGTTTTTGGGTTGCAAGCCGCGCCCCCGAGCCGGACTTTGCGCCACTTCATGGAAAAGACCGACACCGCCGCCCAGCTCGTCCGCGAGCTCGTTGTGCAGAACAAGATGGGTATCCACGCCCGTCCCGCAGCGATGATCGTGCGTATCACCAACAAGTTCAAAGCCGACGTCATGGTCGAAAAGGACGAGGAGCAGGTGAACGGCAAATCCATCATGGGCCTGATGATGCTGGCCGCCGGCAAGGGCTCGAAGGTGAAGTTCCTCGCCACCGGCTCCGACGCCGCCGCGATGCTCGACGAGCTCGACGCCCTGTTCGCCCGCAAGTTCGACGAGGCCTGATCGCTTCCTCCGCCCCCTCCTCGCAAACGAAAAGGCGACCCGCCTCCGGGTCGCCTTTCGTGTATAACCCCCTGTAGCAGACTCTTCAGTCTACAAGCGATAAAATGGAGTGCCGCGCATCGCCCCGCGCAAAGCCGCCTCCTCGACGTCGGCGGCCTCATCGTCCTTGGATGCGAAAAGGATGACCGCCTCGAAGCGGGGCTTTTGCTCGGCCGCCACCAGCTCACGAACGCTCGAATACCACACCGAGTTCACCAGCTCGCCCTGACGCTGGAAGCAGGCGACGACCTCCTTGGCGCGCTCCCGCTGCCCGGCGATCACCGCCAATACCCGCTCCGTCGCGCTCGCCTCACCTTGGTTCTGGATGTCGTAGATCATGTTGAATGGAAGATTTGACGGGGTTCAGGCTAACACCGAATACAACTCTTTTACATCGGGCTTAACGCGTGTTTTACGACGCGCGGCTCCTCATCACGCATCTCCTTTTCCCCCATGCCGAACAGGCCCGAACAGGCCAAGGGGCGCGTCGCCGCGATCTTGGGCGCCCGTTGTCCGCGCGTGGATAATTCCCTGTGCGGAACGCCGTTGAGCAAGCGCCGCGCATAGCTCGCCAAGAAGCGCGAGGCACCCGCCCCGGGGATGGCTTAGGCTGCGACCCCCAACCCTGCAACCCACGCAACCCATGACCCGCCTCAACACCCTGTTCGCCTCCGCGCTCGTCGCCGGCTTCGCTCTCGCCCCCGTCGCCCAAGCGGCCGATGGCCAGAGCCCTTGGTCCGTGCGCCTGCGCGCCACCTATCTCGACGCCGTCGACCAGACCGTGAAGGTCGAGGACAAGCTCATCCCCGAGTTCGACATCGACTACGCCATCAACGAATCGTGGTCGCTCGAACTCGTCCTCACCGTCCCCCAGGAACACGAGGTCAAACTCGGCGGCGCCAAGATCGGCGATTTCAAGCATCTCCCGCCGACCCTTCTCGCCCAATACCATCCCACGATCCCGGCGCTCGGAAAAAACTTCAAACCCTACGTCGGCGCGGGCGTGAACTTCACCCTCATCTTCGACGAGAATCTACTGGGTGGCGCCGCCAAGCTTGAGAACTACAGCATCGGCCCCGCCGGCCAGATCGGCTTCGACTGGGCCATCAACGACTCCTGGGCCATCAACGTCGACGTGAAGAAGATCTTCATCGGCAGCGACGTCGAGGTCGGCGGCGCCAAGGTCATCGACGTCAACGTCGACCCGATGTGCTACTCGCTCGGTCTCACCTATAGCTTCTGACGAACGGTAGCGAAAGCGCTGAGCGCTTTCGTCCTCATCCACCAAGGCGCGCCCTCACCGGGCGCGCCTTTTTTCGTCCAGTTCGATCCAGCCGCCCATTCAGGAAAACGATTCGCCCAATACGAATAACTTATTCCACTTTCGCTCCCCACCCCTTTCCCCCGCCCCTCATGCCTTCTCGCAAAGCCCCCGTGGCGAAGTCGTCCTCCACCGCGTCCGCCAAGTCCACCCAGTCCGCCCCCGCCTCCCCGGCTCCCGGCTCCCCGCTCCCTGCGTCAAGCTTGAAGCCCTTCGCGAAGCTCATGGCGGCCAACCGCTCCGAGATCGCCGTCCGCATCTTCCGCGCCGGCACCGAGCTCGGCCTCCGCACCGTCGGCATCTACGCGCAGGAGGACCGCTTTTCGCTCCATCGCTACAAAGCCGACGAGGCCTACCAGGTCGGCAAGGGCAAGGGCCCCGTCGCCGCCTACCTCGACATCCCCAGCATCGTCGAGACCGCCAAAAACCACGGCGTCGACGCCGTCCACCCCGGCTACGGTTTCCTCTCCGAAAACCCCGACTTCGCCCGCGCCGTCGAGCAGGCCGGACTGACCTTCGTCGGCCCGCGCCCCGAGCTTCTCGAAATGATGGGCGACAAAACCGCCGCACGCGCCCTCGCCCAACGCATCAAGGTCCCCGTCCTCCCCGGCACCGAGGACGCCATCACCGACCGCGCCGAGGCCCTCAAGACCGCGAAAGAAATCGGCTTCCCGCTCATCATCAAGGCCGCCTTCGGCGGAGGCGGTCGCGGCATGCGCGTCGTCCACAAGCCCGCCGACCTCGCCGACCTCCTCGACGAGGCCCAGGCCGAGGCCGGCCGCGCCTTCGGCAACCCCGCCGTCTTCCTCGAGAAATACATCCCGCGCGCCAAGCACATCGAGGTCCAGATCCTCGGCGACAAGCACGGCAACGTCATCCATCTCCACGAACGCGACTGCTCCGTCCAGCGCCGCCACCAGAAGGTCGTCGAGGTCGCCCCCAGCTTCGGCCTCCCGCGCGACGTCGTCGACTCCCTCTGCGCCGCCGCCGTCCGCATCGCCCGCGAGATCCGCTACGACAACGCCGGCACCGTGGAGTTTCTCTACGACCTCGACCGCCACGAGTGGTTCTTCATCGAGATGAACCCGCGTA
>CBINJQ010000279.1:0-6171 GCA_966251015.1 uncultured Akkermansia sp.
CAGACCCGCGACCAGGCCGCCGCGCTTCGCAAGGAACTCGACGCCCACCGCGCCGCCCTGCCCGCCCTCCAAGCCGCGCTCGACGAAGCCGCCCGCCTGCGCGCCCGCCACGAGGAACAAGACGCGCCTCGCCTCCGCGAGTTCGAGGTCGAGCGCGTGCGCCTCTCCTCGCTCGAGCCCAAGCTCGCCGAGTGGACCAAAACCCTCGTCGCGCTCGCCGCCGCCGAGACCGCCCTCCGCCGCCAAACCGCCGAGACCGACAAGCTTCGCAGAACCGCCGACACCCTCGCCGCCGCGCTTCCCGAGTTGGAACGCCGCCGCGCCGAAGCCGTCGCCGCCGAGGCCCGGCTCCCCGGCCTCGACGCGGAGCAAAAATCGTTCGCCGCCCTCCTCGAAACCCTGCGCCAACGCGCGAAGTTCTCCGCCGAGCTCGCCGACAAGGAAGCCGCCTTGGAGAAACGCAAAGCCGCCGGCCAGAAACTCGCCGCGGCGCTCGCCCTCGCCCGCGACGCCCTCGCCGCCGAGCAGGCCCGCTGGGACGGCGGCCAGGCCGCCCTCCTCGCCTCCCGCCTGACCGAGGCTCAGCCCTGCCCCGTTTGCGGCTCCATCCATCACCCCGCCCCCGCGCACGGCGCCGCCGACTCGCTCCCCTCCGAGACGAAGCTCAAGGACGCGCGCTCCGCGCTCGCGCAGGCCGAGCAAAAACTCGAAATCGCCCGCGAGGAGTTTCGCGCCGCCGAGCGCGACACCGCCGCCCTCCGCGCCAAACGCGACGCGCTCGCCGCGCCCGACACCCCGCCCGCCGAACTCGAAGCCCGCGCGACCGCGCTCGGCGCCGAACTCGCAAAACTCCGCGCGCTCGCCTCCGCCACCCCGGAGAGCGCGCTCGTCGAGGCGCGTCGAAAACTCGACGAGGCCCGGCGCCTCGCGCAGGCCGCCGACGCCTCACGCGCCGACGCCCACACCGCCCACGAACGCGCCGCCGCCGCCCGCGACCTCCTCGCCCGCGACATTCCCGAGGCGCTCCGCCCGCCCGCCGCGCTTCCCCAAAAACTCGCCGAGCTGCGCGCCCGCATCGGAGACCTCGAAAAGGCCCGCCGCGCCGCCGAGCAAACCCTCGCCGACCGCGCCAAGGCCCGCGACGAAGCCGCCGCCCGTCTCGACACCCTCGCCAAGAAACTCGAAGCCGCCGACGCCGAGGCCCGCGCCCGCTCGGACGCATTCACCCGCGCGCTGGCCGGCGCCGGCTTCGCCGACGAAACCGCCTGGCAGGCCGCCCGCCTCGCGCCCGCCTCGCTGGAAAAACTCGCCTCCGAAACCGCCGATTACGACGGCAAGCTCGCCTCCGCCCGGGACCGCCAGACCCGCGCCCGCGCCGCGCTCGCCGAAAGCGGCGCCTCCGCGCGCCCCGACCTCGCCGCCCTCGCCGAGACCGCGCGCGTCGCCGACTCCGACCACCAGACCCGGCGCGACGAACGCACCCGCCTTGCCAAGGATCACGAGCTCCTTTCCGCCGCCCTCGCCCGCCTCGAAAAGCTGGAATCCGAGTTCGGCGCGCTGCAGGCCGACTACGCCGTCGCCGGAAAAATCGCCGACGCGGTGAACGGCAAGAATCCCCTCGGCCTCACCCTCCAGCGCTTCGTTCTCGCCGCCTTCCTCGACGACACCCTCCTCGCCGCCTCCGCCCGCCTGGTGAAGATGAGCCGCGGCCGCTACCGCCTCGAACGTCGCCGCGAACGCGCCGACCTGCGCCGCGCCGCCGGCCTCGATCTCGACGTCTTCGACGAATACACCGGCCTCTCCCGCGACGTGAAAACCCTTTCCGGCGGCGAGGCCTTTCTCGCCTCGCTCGCCCTCGCCCTCGGCCTCGCCGACGTCGTGCAAAGCTACGCGGGCGGGCTTCGTCTCGACGCGCTCTTCATCGACGAAGGCTTCGGCACCCTCGACCCCGAGTCGCTCGACGAAGCGCTCAAGGCGTTGATCGACCTGCGCGAACAAGGCCGCCTCGTCGGTATCATTTCCCACGTCCCGGAGCTGCGCGAACGCATCGACTGCCGTCTTGAGGTGGTGACCACGCGTTCGGGCTCATCCGCCCGCTTCGTCGTGCCGGCGGGCTGAGCCTCGTCTTGGCGGACTCCGTCCTTCTCTTGATGCGCCTTTTGCGCCTTCTTGCGGCCATCTCCGTCGCCGCATGACCGCCACGTCGTCCTCCCACTCGTCCTCCGGCGCTTCGTCCGAGGGTCCGCTCGTCCTCGGCTTCGACGCCGACGACACCCTCTGGCACAACGAGACGCTCTTCGCCGGGGCGCACCGGAAGTTCCACTCGCTCCTCGCCGCCCACCACGACCCCGACGCCGTCGAGCGCGCCCTCTACGCCACCGAATTGCGCAACCTCCCCCTCTACGGCTACGGCGCCAAGGGCTTCACCCTTTCCGCCATCGAGACAGCCATCGAGCTCACCGAGGGTCGCGTATCGAGCAAGGAACTACGCGAGCTGATCGCCCTCGGTCGCGACATCCTCGCCCACCCCGTCGAGCTCCTCGACGCCGTGCCCGACACCCTCGCCGCCCTCGCCGCCGCCGGACATCGCATGCTCCTCATCACCAAGGGCGACCTCCATCACCAGGAGCGCAAGATCCTCGCCTCCGGCCTCGCCGGCCTCTTTCTCGCCACCGAGGTCGTGTCCGAAAAAGACGACGCCACCTACGCCCGCGTTCTCCGCCGCCACGGCGTGACACCCGACCGCTTCCTCATGGTCGGCAACTCCCTCCGCTCCGACATCGCGCCGATCCTGCGCCTCGGCGGCCTCGCCGCCCACGTGCCCTACCCGCTCACGTGGGAGCACGAAAAACTCGCCGAGCTCCCCCACGCGCCCGGCCGCTTCTTCACGCTGACTTCGATCCGCGAACTCCCCGCCCTCGTCGCCCGACTGCAAGGCTCTGCGAGTTCCTCCTGAGCCGCCGCGCCCGGACTCGTCGTCCTCCGGCGCGATTGTTTTCCGAACCCGACCCCGCCGCGGACCTTGAGCCGCGCCGCCGCTCCGGCTTGAGTCGCGGGATGTTTTCCCGCGTTACCCTCGCGATCATGGGCGCCCTGCTACCGTTCTCGCTCGCTCTCGCCCAACCGGCGCCTCCCGCCCCCGCTTCTTCGCCCGCCGCTGATATCGCCGTCATCCGCCAGCATGTCCACAAAGACTACGCCGGCATGCTCCGCGACGAGGGCGGCGCGTTCAAACACCCCTTCATCACCCCGGGCAGCTCCCAATACGCCGACATCCTCTGGGACTGGGATTCCTGGCTGAGCAACGTCGCCCTCCGCCAGATCCTCGCCGAAAGGGCCACGCCCGAGGAGAAGGCCAAGGCTCTCCGCCACGAGCAGGGCAGCGTGCTCAACTACCTCGCCTACGGCGGCTCCGACGGCTGGGTGCCCATCATCCTCAAGCGCAACTCCGGCACGCGGAAGGAGCTGATGACGCAGGCGGGCGACACCTACGCCACCAACATGCACAAGCCCTGCCTCGCGCAGCACGCCGCCCTCCTCACCCGCGTCAACGGCGGCGACGCCGAGTGGATCCGCGAGGGCATGTATAAGCTCCAGTCCTTCGTTAACCGCTACAAAAACCACCAGCGCCACGCCGCGACCGGGCTCTACTTCTGGAACGACGACTCCGCCATCGGCGTCGACAACGACCCCGCCACCTACATGCGCCCGCCCCGCAGCTCGGGTTCCATTTTCCTGAACTGCCTCATGTATCGCGAACTCCTCGCGACCGCCTACCTCTGCGAACGGCTCGGCCAGGACGAGATCGCCACGCTCTACCGACGAGACGCCGACGAGTTGAAGGCCGCCGTGCAAAAACACTGCTGGGACGAGCGCGACGGCTTCTTCTACAGCGTCGACCTCAACCTCCTTCCCTACGACGGAAAACCCTTCCCGGCCTCGCCCTCCATGCGCCTCCACGCCGGCTACCCGCGCGACTACGACTGCCTCATCCAGCGCCTCGACGTCTGGTCCGGCTTCCTGCCGATGTGGGCCGAGATCGCCACTCCCGAGCAGTCGCTTCGCATGGTCGAGCGCTTAAAGGACGAGCGCACTTTCAACGCCCACTACGGCGTGCGCACCCTCTCCAAGCTCGAGAAAATGTATAACGTCCGCGCCTCCGGAAACCCCTCGCTCTGGACCGGCCCGATCTGGGGCGTCTCCAACTACCTCGTGTTTCGCGGCCTTGTGAAATACGGCCACGACGCCGAGGCGCGCGAACTCGCCGACAAGACCATCCGCCTCTTCGCGCGCGACTTCGAGCGCTTCGGCGCGCTGCACGAATACTACCTTCCCGACAGCGGCGAACCCGTGCTCAATCGCGGCTTCCAAAACTGGAACTACCTCGTGCTCAACATGGCCGTCTGGCGCGAAGGCGGCGAGCCGGTCGCCGAGTTCTAAGCCCATAAACGCCGCTTCACTGTAGGCCCGACCGCCGGTCGGGCAGCCAGACCAGCGATCTGGCCTACGGGTCGCAATCATCGGCCTCTCACGTTTTCCGTTTCAGGTTTCAGGCCTCTCGCATTCATCTCCCTTCCCATGTCTCTTTCCATCCGGCACGCCCTCATCACCGCCGCCGGCGCCGACGAGCGCCGCCTCCCGCTGCAAAATCTCACCGACCGACGCGGCGACTGGAAGCCCGCAATCGTCATCCAGATCGACGAAATGCTCGAGGCCGGCGTCGAAAAAGTCGGCGTCGTCATCCGCCCTGGCGACCGCCCCGCCTACGAGGCCGTCCTCGCCGCCCACGGCCAGCGAGTCTCCCTCGTCGAACAGGCCGCCGCGCTTGGATACGGACACGCCGTCCTCTGCGGACGCGATTTCGTCGGCGCGAATCCCTTCCTCCTCCAAGTCAGCGACCACCTCTACGTCGGAGGCGGCGAGAAAAGCTGCACCCGCCAGCTTCTCGATCTCGCCCGCGTCGAGGGCTGCGCCATCTCCGCCGTGCAGCCCACGCCCGAGAGCCAGCTCTGCCACTACGGCACCATCGCCGGATCTCTTCTCCCCGGCCGCCAGGACCTTTACCAGATCGAGAACGTCATCGAAAAGCCCACGCCCACCGTCGCCGAGCAGACCTGCGTCGTCCCCGGTCTCCGCCTCGGCCACTACCTCTGCTTCTTCGGCATGCACGTGCTCACGCCCACCGTGTTCACCCTGCTCGACGCCGCGCAACGCGCCGCGCCCTCCGAAAAACTCGGCCTCTCCCCCGCCCTCGCCTCGCTCGCCACGCGCGAAAAATACCTCGCCGCCCGCCTCTCCGGCCGCCGCGCCGACCTCGAGGCCCGCCTCGGCGTCTTCCGCGCCCAGCTCGCCCTCGGTCTCAACGGCCCCGCGCGCGACGCCATCCTCGCCGTCCTCGCCGAGGAGCTCACCCTCGACGCCACCCTGCGGAAATAAATCCAGCCGAATGGAAACCGCTAAATTTCGCTGAACCTCGCTAAATCAAACCACCGACTCGTTTCCGATCTCCGCCTCTCTTTAGCGGATTTTAGCGAAGTTTAGCGGTTAAAAACATGGACCCCGTTCTCCTCGCCCTCGCCGAAGGCCGCCCCGCCGGCGCCGCCGACACCACCTTCGACTCCCTCTGCCGCGCCGCCGACGCCGCCACGCTCGAAACCTACTGCGCTCAACTCGAGGACTTCCGCCGCGCCACGCCCAACTTCTACCATGGCGTCCGCGCGATCTTCTTCCTCGCGGCGATCCACCGCTACTATCTCCCGCCCCACTTCCCCCCGGGCGGCGGCGGCCTCGTCCCCCATGCCGGCCACAAACTCGCCCTCGCCCGCCGCTTCGAGGAGGCCCTCACCGTCTACCACGAGCATCGCCGCGCCCACGGCGCGAGCGACGCGCTCTCCAGCGCCTTCGCCGCCGCCTACCATGGACTCGCCTTCAAAACCCTCGCCGCGCAGGTCCAGAAAACCGTCCGCAAAGTTCGCGGCAACCAGTGGATGTTCCGCATGGGCCATCCACTCGACCACCCGCTCCGCCTCCGCCGCGAGCTCCTCGCGCGCGACGCCTCCTCGCCCGATTCGCCCCATCCCGTCCTCGCCGAGGAGACCGCAGTCCGCCTCGACCTCTCCCACGCCGCCTGGAGCGACATCTTTTTCCTCGGCATGGACCACCCCGAGGGCG
>CBINJQ010000280.1:0-6143 GCA_966251015.1 uncultured Akkermansia sp.
TTCGCGCAGTTCGGCGGCGAAGGTCGGCAGGGCCTCGGGCCAGCCCGCGATGCGGCGGCTGGCGAGGGAGTGCAGGGTGGCGTCGTCTTTCTCGCGGATCGCGACGAGCAGGCGGAGGGCGAGATCCTCGACGACGACGCGGTCGGACGCGGCGGAAGGCGCCTTTGCGGGGGCGGAGGCCGGCAGTCGGTAGCGATAGCGAACCTCCAGGGTGCCGCCCGTCGGAACGACGCGGTCGATGCGGAGCTCGACGCGGTCGCCGGAGATGGTCGATGCGAGGTCGGCGGGTTCATGTTCGACCAAGACCGCGCCGGGCGGCAGGCGGTGCAACTCGAGGCGGCGGGTGGCGCCGGGGCCGCCGGGGCGATGGCCGAGGCTGTATTCGAAAGTGTCGGGCAGGTTGGTGGTTTTGACGAGGCCGGTCGCGATTCCCTCGATGGTGTAACGGTAGGTGGCACCGGGAGGAACGGCCTCCGGCAGATCCACCGTGTAGCGGATGCGATCGCCCTTGGCGGGGCGGGCGGAGAAAGGCAGCGCGCGGCCTTGTGCGTCGAGGACGCGTTCCAGGGTCAGGAAGTCGGAATTGACGAAGCTTTCCCGGGAGCGCGGCCGGGGGGCGCGGTTGGTCGTCTCGATGGCGACACGCAGGCGGATGGTGCCGTCGGCGCGGAGGTCGAAGGTGGCGTCTTGGGTATGCGCGGGCGAGGCGGTGGAGCCGCCGGTGATGTTCAGGGCGGCGGGGCTTTCGGCGGAGGAGGGCGGGGTCAGCGAGAGACCGCCGCCGAGGAGGACGACCAAGGCGAGGAGTCGCGAGGCATGGCGGGTTTGCATGGGGGTGATGGTGCTGGTTCGGGTTTTGAGCGCGGAGAAGAGGAGGAGGGCGGCGCCCGACGCGGCGAGCGGGCCGAGCAGGGCGGAGCGAGGGAGCCAGGCCGAGGCGACGGCGACGGAGCAAAGGGAGAGCGGGGTGACGACTCGCCAGACGAGCGGGGCGGCGGGCCGGGGAACGGCGGACGGCGCGGCGAAGGAGACGAGGAGCCCGAGCGCGCAGCCGACGAGGGCGGCGGCGAAGAGGAAGGCCTCGGCGGAGCGGAAGGTTTCCGGGAAGGGGTGGTTTGCCCGCAGCAGGAAGAGACCGGCGACGCAGAAGCCGATGGCGTGAACGAAGCCGAGACGCTCGGCGAAACGCAGGAGGCGGCGATCGACGGCCGGATCTCGACGGCGCGAGGAAGACGCGGCCGCGGAGATCGCCGCCAGCCCGGCGAAGCACCAGGCGAGGAGGGCGAGGCGCTGGCCGGACGAGCCGAGCAGGCCGAGGAACGAGCCGCAAAACGCGACGACGATTCCGCGTGCGATGACCGCGCGCCAAGCGCGGGCGAGGCCGGCGGAGTCGCCCGGCGGGGGAGGGGCGAACGTGGCGCGGATTTCCGCGCGCCTCAGGATGCGCAGCGCCCAGATGCCGAGGGGCGCGCCGACGAGAGCGGCGGGACCGGCGAAGATCGCCACGACCGAGGCGCGGACGGCGAGGGCGTGGCGGCGTGCGCGGAGCATGGCGAAGGCGCCGGCGGCCACGAAGGCGGCGGCGGCGAGCGAGAGCGCGACCATGAGCCCGACGGCGGCGTAGCCGCCCTGGTCCCCGCCTTCCCGGGCGATGGCGGGAATCGCGAAAAGGACGAGGGCCTGGGCGACGAGGAGGTGGAGCCCCGCGGTGGCGAGAAGCGCGAGGGCGGGTTTGCGGAGGGCGGGATGCGGCTCGCGGGCGGAATCGTGCGAAAGCGCGGCGGCGGAGCCGGCGGCGATGGTTTCGACGCGGGTTTTGAACTCGGTGGCGCTGGAGAAGCGCAGTTCGGGGCGCGTCTCCAGCGCGCGGAGCACGACCTCGTCGAGGCGGACGTCGATGTGCACCTTGCGCGATGGCGCCTCGAGCCTGTGGCCGGGCGGTTCGCCGGTGAGCATCTCGTAGAGAACGACGCCGAGGGCGTAGATGTCGGCGCGATGGTCGACGGAGGACGAGGCGCCTTCCTGTTCGGGGGCCATGTAGGGAGGCGTGCCGGCGAAGCGCGTTCCGCCCTCCGCGGCCTCGGGTTCGTCGGGGGAACGCGACGCGAAGTCCGGGGCCGGGCGGGCGTCGCCGGGCGCGCGGAGGAGGCGCGCGATGCCGAAGTCGGCGATTTTCACGCGGCCCTCTTTGTCGAGGAGGAGGTTCTCGGGCTTGATGTCGCGGTGGACGATTCCGTGTTCGTGGGCGTATTGCAGCGCGTCGCAGACGGGCGGAACGATGGCGAGGGCTTGCTCGGGGCGGAGCCGGCCGGCACGGAGGGCCTCGCGGAGGCTGGCTCCGTCGACGAATTCCATGAGGAGGTAATAAAAGCCGCCCGCCTGGCCGAAGTCGTGGATCGTGACGATGTGCGGATGCGAGAGGCGGGCGAGGGCGCGGGCCTCGTCGCGGAAGCGCGCCGCGAAACGCGGTTCGCCGGTGAGTTCGGGCGCGAGGATCTTGAGCGCGACGACCCGGTCGAGGGCGGGCTGGCGGGCCCGAAACACCGAGCCCATGCCGCCTTGGCCGACCAGCGACTCGACCGCGAGCTGGGGAAAAGCGGCGCGGACGGCCTCGAGCGCGGGCGGCGTCCGGAGGGTGGCGCCGGTGGGTTGGAGCGCCTGCGAAAGCAGGCATCGCGGGCAGAGGCCCTCGGGCGCGGAGGACGGCAGGACTTGGCCGCAAGCGGGGCAGGAAGGACGGGGGTTCATCACTCGTTGCCGGCGCGAGCGGCGGCGATGGTTGCGCGGAAACGGGGAAGATTTTTCAGCGGCCGAGAGCCTGAAGAAGGGCGCGGAGTTCGGCCTCGACGTCGGCGTCCTCGCGCAGCGTGGCGGAGACCTCGGCGCGGACGGCGCGCCGAAAACGTTGGCGCAGTCTGTGCACGGAGGCCTTGAGCGCCTCGGGATCGCAACCGAGGGAGCGCGCGACCTCGGCTTGTTCGCCGCGGGTCGCCTCGCCGGTGAGCCAGGGCTTCAGGCGGTCGAATTCGGCGACCCGGTCTTCGGCGGCGAACTCGGCGCGCAGCGAGGCGAGTGCCCGGGCGATGAGGGTGAGCGCCCAGGCGCGGTCGTAGGCGGCGTCGGGCGCGGGCAGGACGGGGTCGGCGGGCTCGATTCCCGGCGAAGTATCGGTGGGGACCGAGAGCGGCAGATGCGTCGCGCCGGCACCGCGTTTCAGCCGCAAGCCGGCGGCGCGGCGGTGGGAAAGGAAATGCTTGAGGGCGCCGAGCAGGTAGGAGCGGAAGCGGCCGCCGTCGCGGTCTAGGCGGGCGAAGGGATCTCCGGCGAGGAGCTCGGCGAAAAATTCGTGGGCGACCTCGCGCGCCGGCAGCCCGGGCTCGCGGTGGCCGAGGTAGACGACGAGCGGCTCGTAGTAGGCCCGGCAAAGTTCGCCGAGGGCGACGCGCGCCTCGGCGTGCCGTCCGCGCGCGGCGAGGACCTGCGTCCAGCAAGTGGTGCGGAACGTGCGGGAATCCGGGCAGGCGGCCGTCGGGGAGGCCCCGGCGCTCATGGAGGGCATGATACCTTCCCGGCGCGTTTGGTCGCAACGGTTGCGCCCTGCGGCGGCGACGGGGCGGCCGGGTATTAGCGGGACGAGGGGAGGCCGGAAGCGCGGATTCTTTCGCGTCGGTGGACATGCGATTGAGCCGGGCGCGTGGAGCAAGGGTCCGGGAGGGGCGGAGGCTGGCGCGCGGAGCCGCGCGGCGCGGTCGTCGGCGGGGTGGAACCAGGTCCGGGCGATGGGAGTTGAACGGCGGGCGCGGGCGCCGCTTGCCGGCGCGTTTTCCAAGACTTTCCTTGTCGCCGATGAAACTCGAACACGTCGCCCTCAACGTCGCCGATCCGGTGGCGGTCGCCGCCTGGTATTGCACGCACCTCGGCATGAGCGTCGTGCGCCATATCCCGGCGCCCGCGCAGACGCATTTCCTGCACGACGGCGCGGGCTCGGTTGTCGAGATCTACCGCAATCCGCCGGACCAGGTGCCGGACTACGCGAAGATGGATCCGCTGATCGTGCACCTTGCGTTCGTGTCGAAGGACGCGGCGGCGGACCGCGCGCGGCTGGAGGCGGCGGGGGCGACCTATGTCACCGAGGTGGTGCCGCCCGACGGCTCGCGTCTGGTGATGCTGCGCGATCCCTGGGGGCTGGCGCTGCAAATTTGCCAGCGCGCGACGCCGATGTTGGCGTAGCGCGCGGACGGCGGGCCACTTGGCGCGCCCGGTTCGCCCGGTCTACGCGGCGTCTTCCCGCTCCTCGTCGCGCGGGAAAAACCAGGTCTCGTAGGCGAGCGTGGCGAAGCCCCACGCGAAGGCGACGATCATGGCGACGCGGCCGGCGAGCGCCACGACGGCGCTGATGCGGGTGTCGTGGTGCAACGCGTTCCACTCGCCGAGGAGAAATTCCCAGTCGTGGCCCTCGATCTCCTGGCCGGTGCCGCCGCCGATCAGGGGCAACTCCAAGGCGCGGGCGTCGGCGATGTAGGGCGCGACGTCGAGCGTGGCGTGGCCGGCCCACCATAGGCAGACGGCCGCGCCGTAGGCGTCGCGGTTCTTGAGGTAGAAGGCGCCGGAGATGATGAGCGGGAAGAGCACCTGCAGCCCGCTGCCCATGAAGGCCACGAGCGTGCGCGGCGCGCCGACCATGGCGAAGATCGCGTGGCCCGCCTCGTGAAACACCAGATGCACGCCATGCATGGGGCCGAGATTCCATCCGAGGTCGGCGACGCCGATGGTGAAGGAGCGCAGGGAAAAGAGGACGAGCCCGAGCATGAACAGGGCGCTCGCGACACGGTTCCAGGCGGCGCGCGGCGCGTGGGCGGGAAAAAGCACGAGAAGGAGGCGGGCCACGCGTGGAACGGAGCAGAAGCGTCGCGGGGTGGGGAGCCGAAACCGCGTCCGCCTGTCGCCGGTGTTTTCGAGCGGCCGGAGCGCGCGTTTTTTGCGCAAAACGGGTTGGCGCCCCGGTCGCCTTTGACGCGTCCGCCGCGACGGACAGATTGGCGGCATGGACTCCCCCAACTGGCTGCACCCGCGCGAGGAACTGGTGGCGACGATGGATCGCATCTATCGCTACCACATGACGACCACCTCGGGCGGGAATCTCTCGATTCTCGATCCCGACGGGAGCATCTGGATCACGCCCTCGCGCGTGGACAAAGGCGCGTTGCGCCCGGGCAACGTCGTGCGCGTGCGGGCGGACGGCTCGCGCGAAGGCCTGCACCCGCCGTCCTCGGAGTTTCCCTTTCACCGCGAGATCTACAAGGCGCGCCCCGACATCAAGGCCATCGTCCACGCGCATCCCGGCGCGTTGGTGGCCTTCAGCATCGTGCGCCGCGTGCCGGAGACGCGCGTGCAGACCCACGCGTATCAGGTGTGCGGTAGGATCGCCTACGCCGCTTACGCCTGCCCGGGCAGCCAGGAGCTGGGCGAAAAGATCGCGGCCGCGTTCGCCGGCGGGGCGGATTGCGTGATGCTGGAAAACCACGGCGTCGTCATCGGCGGGCGCGATCTGGCGGAGGCGTTTCAGCGTTTCGAGACGCTCGAATTTGTCGCGCAGACCGACATCCGCGCGTCGGCGCTGGGCAAGCTGCGTTCCCTGCCGGCGGACGCCTTGGGCAACCAGGCGGTGCCGGACCACGGCGTGTTGCCCGCCGCGGTGGCGAGCAACGCGGAGAAAGAGCTGCGCGCCCAGGTCTGCGAGTTCACCCACCGCGCGTATCGGCAGCGGCTGATGATCAGCACGGCGGGCTCGATCTCGGCGCGCGTGGACGCGGCGCATTTCGTGACCACGCCGCGCCGTCGCGACCGGCTGGAGCTGACGGCGGAGAGCCTCGTCCGAGTGTCGCGCGAGGCTTGCGAACCGGGCAAACGCGCGAGCCGCACGAGCCGCCTGCACGGGTTGATCTACGCGGCGAATCCCGAGGTCGGCGCGGTGATCAACGCCCAGCCGATGTGCGCGAGCGCGTTTTGCATGACCGACGCGGCGTTTTCGTCGCGCACCATTCCCGAGAGCTATCTCGTGCTCGGCGACGCGCCGAAGGTGCCTTTTGCGGACGTGGTGACCGATGCCGAGGCGCTGGCGGCGAAGATGTCGTTGAAGAAGT
>CBINJQ010000281.1:0-6141 GCA_966251015.1 uncultured Akkermansia sp.
CGCACGCGCTTCATCTCCGACGGCATCTCCAGCGCGTGGAGCGAACCGTTGTCGGCCCGGACCCTCATCGCCGCCCCGCGCTGGGACTACATGGCCCAGCAACCCGGCTCGGAGATCGGCCTCGCCGGATCGCCGTTCTCCTACGTCGCGACCGTGCGCGGCTCCGATCTCGCCATCACGGTCCAAGACCTGCCGCCCGGCCTGGTCTATGATCCCGAAACACGCACCATTTCCGGCACGCCCGTCGTAGGCGGACGTTTCTCGGTCAAGATCATCGCCCAAAACACCACCGGCACGCTTGAGCATACGGTGCGTTTTCTCATCGAAGCCGAATCCGCCCGGGCCAACAGCGCGCGCTACGCCGGCCTTGTCGACCTGACCGAATCCGCCGGCCCGCTCATCGGCGAGTGGAGAGCGACCCGCTCCGGCAAAAAGATCACCGGCGTCTACCATTCCGCCCTCTTCACCCTTCCCTTCAAAATCACGTTCACCAACGCAGCCTACCACGACCCGCTGACCTCCTACGGTCACGGAGTCTGCACCTATCTCGGCGTCCCGATCCACCTCTCGGCGGCCTGGGACAAGGTCGAAGATCGCATCACCCTGTCCGGAAGCACTTCCGACCTGGTGGAGAATTATCACTTCACGACTGCGGAATCACAAGGACAGGCCGGCCATTGGTCGGTGTCGGTGAAACCCTGCCCGCACGCCGCACGCTTCACCGGCCTCCTTCTCGCCGAGGGCGAAGGGCCGGAGGGACACGGCTTCCTGACCGCGACGATCAATGCCGCCGGCGTTGTCTCCACCGTCGGCGAAACCGCCTTGGGCACGAAATTCACCCACTCGTCCTTTCTGTCCGACGCCCGACGCTTCCCCTTCTTCCACCGCAACGGCGCCGTCCTGATGGCCGGTGAAATCGGAGTCGAGCCACAGGACGCCGGTCCGCGCCTCCTCGGGCTCGTCGACTGGGCCAAAGACACGAGGCCAAAGGCCGCGGCTTATCCGGACGGCTTCGAGCAGTCGCTGCTCGTGATCGGCGCCCCGCTCCCGCCCGCGGGGAAAACACTCCCGCCCCTCAAGCCCCTCGCGAATGCGGAAAACCGGGCCGACCTCCTCCTTTCGGACGGCGCTCTGGACGCTTACGCGAAGCCCATCACGCAGGCATTGACCCCGTCCGACACCGGTTTGGTCGCGCCAAAGGCGGGACTCCCGTCCAACCCGAACCGCGTCTCGGTCCAGCTCAATGCCCAAACAGGGATCGTCACCGGCACCGCCGCCATCCTCGACGCCGCCACCCGGACCAAGCCGATCCGCACCCTCTCGTTTCGCGGACTGCTCGTGAAAAATCCGCTCGGCGACGGCGAAGACATCGTGGGCGGCTATTTCCTTATGCGCGGCGACGGTGGCCACACCGAATCCGGACTTTTCGAGATCACGGAACCGGCGTCCGCCGAGAATCCCTGAGCCTGTCGCGCCCCGTCCCGCTTATTCTCCACCAGCAAGGCCCGGCCGCGGGTCGAGCCCCCCTGGAGGGACGCCTCTCCCCGGCGTCCGTTCCGCTTCACCACGCTCAGCGCCACCGATACCGCAGCACCGCCGCCCCCTTCCCCTCGCTCGTCACGAAAATCTCCCGCCCGCCCGCCGCGCCGAAGCACACCGCCTCCGCCAGCGCCAAGCCAAGCGGCGCCAGCCGCAGCGGGGCCCGCGCCAGCGCCGCGGTCCACGATTCGTCACCGGTTCTCGGATACACCAGCACGTCGCCGTAGGTGACGATCACCGCCGCCGATCCGTCCGCCGCGAAATCCATTCCCGTCGGCTGCGCGCGATACGCCCCGGTCGGGGACGGAACAAGCGCCTCCGCCCCCTCCGCCGCCGGAAACGACGCGATTTCCCCCACGCGTTCCATCGGAGCCATCGGCTTGCCCGCCGACGTCGGCCGCAGCGGCAGCGCATAGAGCCCGTGCGGCTTCGTCCGCTTGGCCAGCAGATACACGCGCCCCGCCCGCGCATCCACCGCCACGGCCTCCACGTCGCGCGGCCCGTCCGGATAGATCACCGGAATCCGCCACGCCACCCTCGCCACGCGCTCCCGGCCGGGCGCCAGCTCCGCCGGATCGGGCTCCGCGATCACAAGCAGCGAACACTCGCCGCGCCCCGCCTTGTTGTCGCCCGTGTCCGCGATCAGGAGCCACGCCTTCCCGTCCAGCTCGAACGAATCGAGATCCTCCCAGTCCACGTTCTTGACGCCCGCCACGCGCACGCGCCCCCGCGCCCGGCCGTCCGACGCGATCGCCTCCAGCACCGGTTCGCCTCCGCTGTCCCCATGGGTCCAAAACATCCCCTCCGCGCGCCGCGAAGCCGCCAGCCCGCTCGCCTCGCGCTGCTCCGCCGGCAAAGTCCCCGCCGCCTCGGGCCCCGCCCACGCGCCCGCCTCCGGCTCCGCCGACACCACGCTCGCCGCGCAAAGCAGCCCCCCCGCCGCGACCAGACTGAAACCACGCGAAATCATTCGATGCAGACCGCCCCACCCGCCGCCCCTTGGCGAGTCTGCATGCCGGGCGCAGATTCAAAACCCGTTGGCGCGCCTCGGCCGGACCGCGCCACCCCTCCGCCAAGCGCCCTCCGCCCGCCAAATTCTACTCCCTCCGCCGCAAGCGAATGCACTGTGGTTGCAAATGACCGCTTGCGCCGCGCTTAGCTCCTTGGCTTCACAGCTTTTTAGCTTCCTCGCACCATGTCCTTTTTTCGCGCCTTCGTGGCCGCCGCTTCCGGCTGCGCCCTTGCCCTGTCCCCGGTCTTCGCCGCCACTTCCGCGCTGGACAGCGCCTTCGTCGCCGAGATCAGCCCCGGCCTGACCCCGACCAGCTACCCCACTTTCAACGACGGCACCGGCGCCGTGAACGCCGTCGCCCTCCAGTCCGACGGCAAGATCCTCGCCGGCGGCAACGTCTCCCGCTACAAAACCTCCGGCGACCTCACCGCCCTCAAGCGCCTCCTCGCCACCGGCGCCCTCGACACATCCTTCAATTCCGGCGGCGCCGGCCTCGCCGCCTCCTCGGGCCAACCCGAGGTCAACGCCATCCTCCGCGTCGCGGGCGACAAGCTTTACGTCGGCGGCGTGTTTTCCTCCTACAACGGCGTCGCCCGCTCCGGCGTGCTCCGCCTCCACGCCGACGGCTCCCTCGACACCGCCTTCGACCTCGTCGGCCTGGCCGGCGACACCCGCTACGTGATGGCCCTCGCCGAACAACCCGACGGCAAGCTCCTCGTCGGCGGCGGCTTCACCAACATCAACGGCACCTTCCGCCGTCACCTCGCCCGCCTCAACGCCGACGGCTCCCTCGACTCCGCGTTCAACGCGAACGTCGCCCTCGCCACCGCCACCTTCGTCGGCGACATCGCGCTCCTCCCCAACGGCCAGCTCGTCGTCGCGGGCGGCCGCGCCCGCGTCGGCGGCGGCGGCGTCCCCCTACTCGTCCGCCTCAACGCCGACGGCTCCCTCGACCCCTCGCTCGCCCCTTCCTTCGCCGACGACTTCGGCGACATCGACGAACTCGTCGTCCTCCCCGACGGCCGCATCCTCATCGGCGGCGACTTCACCTTCGCCCCCTCAGGCGCCGACCACAACTTCGCCTGCCTCCTCCCCGACGGCTCCCTCGACGCCGCCTTCATGGCCAACGTCGGCACCGGCCCCGCCGGCTGGGCCGGCGGCGAAATCGCCCGCCAACCCGACGGCACCATCCTCGTCGGCGGCGTCTTCAGCTCCTGGAACGGCCAGCCCCGCGCATCCATCACGCGCCTGAACCAGGACGGCACCCTCGAAAGCTCGTTCGCTCCCGCCCCCTACGCCACGCACGGCCAAGGTTACCTCACCCACTTCTACTCTTTCGCGGTCCAGCCCGACGGCAAAGTCGTCGCCGGCGGCTGGCTCGACCACGTCACCGACCCCGCCGTCGAAACCTACAACCTCACCCGCTTCGTCAACGAGTTCTCCGCTTCGTCGGCCGGCACGCTCCGCCTCCTCTCCGCCACCGCCACCACCGCCGAAAACGCCGGCTCGATCACCCTCCAGGTATCCCGCTTCGGCGGCACCACCGGCGCCGTATCCGTCCAGTTCGCCACCTCCGCCGGTGGCGCCAACGGCACCGCCACCGCCGGCTCCGACTTCACCGCCGCAAGCGGCACCCTCTCGTGGGCCGCCGGCGAGGGCGGGTTCAAGACCATCACGGTCAACCTCCCGCAAGACACCGCCGCCGAGTCCGCCGAGACATTCACCGTCACCCTGAGCAACGCCACCGGCGGCGCGACCTTGCCCTCCGCCAACGCCAAGACCGTCGTGACCGTCCGCGACGACGACTCCGCCCCGATCGTCACCAAACACCCCTCCTCGGCCTCCCTCGAACAAGGCGCCGGCTTCACCCTCGCCGTTGGCTACGACTCCGTCCTTCCCGCAACGGTCCAATGGCAACGCGACCCCGACGGCGCCGGCCCGCTCGGCTACGCCGCCATCCCCGGCGCGACCTTCACCACCTACACCGTCGCCAACGCCCTTCCCGACACGCACGGCGGTCTCTATCGCGCCGTCCTCACCTCCGGCGCCGGCTCGTCCAACTCCAACGCCGCCACCGTCTTTGTCTCCGTCCCTTCCGGCTCCGTCGACACCCCCTCATTCACCTCCAACCTCGCCACCTCCATAACCAAGGCGCTCCCCTTGGACGACGGACGTTACATCGCGATCACCGGCACCGGACTGGTCCGTCTCAACGCCAACGGCTCCGTCGACACCACCTTCGCCACCGTGTCGTTCTCCAACGCCACCTCCGACGTCCTCCTCCAATCCGACGGCAAGATCATCGTCGGCGGCTTCTTCACCAGCCTCACCGCCGCCGGCTCCTCCACCTCGCGCACCGGCGTCGCCCGCTTCAACTCCGACGGCACCGTCGACAGCGGCTTTAACCTCAACCTCACCCACTCCGTCCAATCCCTCGCCCTCGGCGTCGGCGGCAAGCTCTACGTCGGTGGCGTCTCCGGCTCCGGCCTGAAACGCTTCACCTCCGCCGGCGCGCTCGACACCTCCTTCAGCGGCGACGGCCTCGCCGATGGCATCGGCACAGGCATCCCCAACGGCTACGTCTGGGCCGTCCAGGAGCTTGGCGACGGCCGGGTTCTCGTTTCCCACCAGGTCGGCAGCACCTTCAGCTCCACCTACCGCCTGCAAATCCTCGGCTCGGCCGGCGCCGTCGACACCTCGTTCAACGCTCCGGCGATGAACTGGAACGTCTACGGCTGGGACTTCCTCCCCGATGGTCGCATCGCCGTCGCCGGCCGCTTTACCCAGCTCGATGGCCAGACGATCAACGGCCTCGCCGTCCTCCACGCAAACGGCGCTCTCGACACCACCTTCGTAACCTCGGCCTCCGCCGGCATGACCGGCGTCCGTTACCATCAAGGCCGCCTTTTCGCCTGGGGTAATTTTTCCGTCCTCTTCGGCCCTTCCAACCTCGCCCGCTTCAACCTCGACGGGGCCGTCGACAGCTCCTTCTCCATCGGCACCAGCGGCGGCCTCGATGATCCTTTCGGTGACGCCTCTTCCACGATCGCCGGAACAAACGGCCCCGTCACCAGTTTCGCCATCAACGCCGCCGGCGACTTCGACGTCTTCGGCTCCTTCACCAAGATCAAGAACACAACCTGCGCCTACGCCGCGCGCCTCGTCGGCAACGCCCACATCGGCGCCATCGGCTTCATGGCCCCGCGCATTAACGCCATCGAGTCCGGGCTCCCGCTTACGCTCACCCTTCGCCGCTACGGCCCGAGCACCGAAGCCGTCTCCATCGACTACTCCACGCCCGGCTTCGCCTTCGGCGTCACCGCCACCCCCGGCGGCGACTACACCCACACCTCCGGCCCACACGGCGACTACACCCGCGCCCTCGGCGAAATCGGTTTCGACAGCGAGCTGCGCACCAGCGGCACCTGGGACTACAAAAACAAGCAGTGGAAGATCGACGGCCTCCGCCACCTCTTCACGCCGCGCCTCAGCTACCGCTACATCCCCGAGGGCGGCAAGGGCGCGGGCCGCTTCCCCGTCATCGACCGCCGCGCGCGTATCCGCGGCACCACCTACCTGCCGTATCTCCA
>CBINJQ010000282.1:0-6128 GCA_966251015.1 uncultured Akkermansia sp.
ACACCGTGCAGGTCTGCACCGGCGTCATGAAATTCGGATACGAGTGCGTGAAGCCGATGCAGGAGCAGCTCCTCGCCTTCATGGAAAAGCACAAGTTCGAGACCGTCGCCGACTTCAAGGGCCATAGCCTCGACTACTTCACCACCCACGCCGACCTCGTGCAGAAACAGCTCGCCCGCAAAGCCGCCCAAAAAGCCGCCGAAGCCAAAAAGATGGTCGCCAACGACGCCGAGTGGACCGGCGACGACTTCGTCAAACAGTCCAACGCCCTGGCGCGTTAACACCAAATCATGGAAACCGCTAAATTCCGCTAAACCTCGCTAAATCAATCCATCGTTCCGATTCCGACTTTAGCGTCCTTTAGCGCTATTTAGCGGTTCAAAACTCCGTCGTCGGCCTCTCCGCCATTAGTGACCATGAGTGTTCATTAGTGGTTAACCTCCGCCTTTCCGTGTCCGTTCCCACCTGCCAGAACTACGTCGCCGGCTCTTGGTCGCCGTCCTCCGCGCCGTCCCCGACCACGCCCGTCTTCAACCCCTCCACCGGCGAGACCATCGCGTCCTGCCCCGTCGGCGTGAAGCTCGACGCCGAGGCCGCCGTCGCCTCCGCAGCCGCCGCCTTCCCCGCCTGGAGCGAGACGCCGCCCGTCGACCGCGCCCGCGTCTTCTTCCGCTTTCGTCATCTCGTCGAACAGCACTTCGACCGTCTGACCGCCCTTATCTCCCGCGAGCACGGCAAGACCGCCGTCGAGGCGAAGGGCGACCTTCACCGCGGTCTCGAAAACATCGAATACGCCTGCGGCATACCCACGCTCCTCATGGGCGACACGCTCGAAAACATCGCCCGAGGCGTGGACTGCGAGACGATGAACCAGCCTCTCGGCGTCTGCGTCGGCATCACGCCCTTCAACTTTCCCGCGATGGTCCCGCTCTGGATGTTCCCGCTCGCCCTCGCCTGCGGAAACACCTTCGTCCTCAAGCCCAGCGAAAAAGTCCCGCTCACCGCCATCGCCCTCGTCGAACTCCTCGCCGAAGCCGGCCTCCCGAAAGGCGTCCTCAATCTCGTCCACGGCGGCAAAGAAGTGGTCGACACGCTTCTCACGCATCCGGCGGTCAAAGCGGTCTCCTTCGTCGGCTCCACGCCCGTCGCCCGCCACATCCACGAGACCGCCACGCGCGGCGGCAAACGCGTCCAGGCCAACGGCGGCGCGAAAAACTTCATCGTCGTCATGCCCGACGCCGACATGGGCAGGACGGTGGAGAACCTCGCCACCGCCGCCTTCGGTTGCGCCGGCGAGCGCTGCATGGCCGGCTCCACCGCCCTCGTCGTCGGCTCCGCCGCGCAAAAACTTCTCCCCGACCTCGTCGCCGCCGCCAAGGCCATCAAGGTCGGCCCCACCGACCGCGCCGCCCAGCCGCACATGGGCGCGCTCATCACCGCCGCCCACCGCGACCGCGTCTCCGGCCTCGTCTCCTCCGGCGAAACGGAAGGCGCGAAAATCCTCGCCGACGGTCGCGGCCTCCACGTCGCCGAAGCGCCGTCCGGCTTCTACCTCGGCCCCACCATCGTGGACAACGTGCAGGACCATATGGCCCTCGCCCGCGAAGAGGTCTTCGGCCCCGTGCTCAACGTCATGCGCATGGACGACCTCGACGACGCCATCGCGACGGCCAACAAATCCGCCTACGGCAACGGCGCCGCCATCTTCACCAACAGCGGCATGGCCGCCCGCGAGTTCAAGCATCGTGTCAAGGCCGGCATGGTCGGCATCAACGTCGGCGTCCCCGCCACGATGGCCATGTTCCCCTTCACCGGCTGGGACGATTCCTTCTTCGGCGACCTCCACATCCAGGGCAAGGAAGCCGTCCAGTTCTGCACCCGCCAAAAAGTCGTCAGCACCCGCTGGTTCACCGAAGGCGTCGGCGACGTCTGGAAGAAGTAACCGAACCAAAAATTTAAACCGCTAAAGGGCGCTAATGACCGCTAAATCGAACCGCAAAACCTTCCTGATTTAGCGTCCTTTAGCGTTGTTTAGCGGTTAACAAACTCCGCCTCATGAGCCTCCTGATCAAGAATGGTGAAATCATAACGGCGACCGAACGCCACGTCGCCGACATCTTCGTCGCCGACGAAACCATCTCCGCCATCGGCCCCGACCTCTCCGCCCTCGCGACGCCCACGACCGAGGTGATCGACGCGACCGGCAAACACGTCTTCCCCGGCTTCATCGATCCCCACACCCACATCTACCTGCCCTTCATGGGCACGTATTCGAAAGATACCTACGAAACCGGAACCAAGGCCGCGCTCGTCGGCGGCACCACCACGATCTTCGACATGGTCTGCCCCTCGCGCGCCATGTCCGCCAAGGAGGGTTTCGACACCTGGAACGCCCACTCCGCCGGCAAGGCCTGCTGCGACTACAGCTACCACATGGGCGTTACCCGCTTCGACGCCGACGCCGCCAAACAACTCCGCGCCATCGTCGCCGCCGGCGTCTCCTCCTTCAAAGTCTTCCTCGCCTACAAGGGCGCCTTCGGGATCGACGACACCGAGCTCTACGCGACCCTCAAGCTCGCCAAAGAACTCGGCGTCATCGTCGCCGCCCATTGCGAAAACGAGACCCTCGTCTTCGAACGCCAGCGCGAACTCCTCGCCGCCGGAAAGACCGATCCCGCCCAACACCACGAAAGCCGTCCGCCCCTCGTCGAGGCCGAGGGCGTCCACCATCTCACCACTTTCGCCGAGCTCACCGGCGCCAGCGTCTACATCGTCCACCTCAGCTGCGAAGAGGCCCTCGAAAAAGCCGTCGAGGCCCGCCTGCGCGGCGTCGATGTCTCGGTCGAGACGCTCATCCAGTATCTGCTCATCGACAAAACCTACGCCGAACGCCCCGGCTTCGAAGGCGCGAAGTTTGTCATGTCTCCGCCACTACGCGACGCGAGGAACCAGTCCATCCTCTGGAACGCCCTCCTCACCGGCCTCGTGCAAACCGTCGCCACCGACCACGCCCCCTTCGACTTCCGCACCCAAAAGCCCATGGGGGCGGCCGATTTCACCAAGATCCCCAACGGCATCCCCGCCCTCGAGGACCGGGTGAACCTGCTCTACACCTACGGCGTCAAAACCGGCAAAATCGACCTCCATACCTTCGTCAACGTCGCCAGCACCCAGGCCGCGAAGCTCTTCGGCCTCTTCCCGAAAAAAGGCGCGATCCAGATCGGCTCCGACGCCGACCTCGTCGTATACGATCCCGCCCACCGGGGCAAAATCTCCGCCGCCACGCAGACCATGAACGTCGACTACAGCGCCTTCGAAGGCTGGCCCGTCGAAGGCCGCCCCTCGCTCGTCACCGTCCGCGGCGAGGTCGCCGTCCGCGACGGGAAATTCGTCGGCACCGTCGGCCGCGGCCAGTTCCTCAAACGTGTCCCCAATCATTTCTGATCTTCCGGCCACGGAGGACACAGAGCTCCGACACAGAGTTCACAGAGTCCCAATCCAGCGGAACAACCGATCAAAACCGCCTTCCAGCTCTCCGGCCTCTTCCGACCTCTCCGAAACTCCGTGCCCTCTGTGTCCGAGCTCTGTGCCCTCTGTGTCGAAATAAAATGAGCCATTCGCAATCCAGCCCCCTCTCCAACGCCGACCTCGCCCCCGTCCCGCCCGAGAAGCGCACCTGGAACACCTGGCACATCGCCGCGCTCTGGATCGGCATGGCCGTCTGCATCCCGACCTACATGATGGCGGGCAACCTCATCGGCGACGGCATGAACTGGTGGCAGGCCCTGCTCACCATCTTCCTCGGCAACGTCATCGTGCTCATCCCGATGACGCTCAACGCCCACCCCGGCGCGCGCTACGGCGTCGCCTTTCCCGTCCTCCTCCGCGCCAGTTTCGGCACGCGCGGCGCCAACATCGCCGCCATCCTCCGCGGCCTCGTCGCGTGCGGCTGGTTCGGCATCCAGACCTGGCTCGGCGGCGCCGCCATCCACGGCATCTGCGCCATCCTCCTCGGCTTCGACCCCGCCGCCGCCGAAAAACTCCCCCTCCTCGGCATCTCCCTCGGACAACTCGCCTGCTTCCTCCTCTTCTGGGCGATCAACGTAGCCATCATCCTCCGCGGCATCGACGCCATCAAGTGGCTCGAAATCCTCTCCGCCCCCTTCCTCCTCGCCGTCGGCGGCGCGCTCGTCGTCTGGGCCTTCGTGGCCGCCAAGGGCTTCGGCCCCATCTTCGCCCAGCCCTCGCGCTTCGCCACCGCCTCCGATTTCTGGCCCGTCTTCGGCGCGTCGCTCACCGCGCAGGTCGGCTTCTGGGCCACCCTCTCGCTCAACATCCCCGACTTCTCCCGCTTCGCGAAAAACCAGCGCGCCCAGATCGTCGGCCAGGCCCTCGGGCTCCCGCCCACCATGGTGCTTTTCTCCTTTGTCGGCGTCGTCGTCACCAGCGCCACCGTCGTCGTCTTCGGCGAGGCCGTCTGGGACCCGGTGCAATTGCTCTCCCGTTTCCAGCATCCCGTCCTCTGCGTGCTCGCGCTGCTCGCGCTCATGGTCGCCACGCTCTCCACCAACCTGGCCGCCAACGTCGTCTCGCCCGCCAACGATTTCTCCAACCTCTCCCCGCGCCGAATCAGTTTCAAAACCGGCGCGCTCATCACCTCGCTCCTCGGCGTCCTCATGATGCCCTGGAAACTCCTCTCCCTCCCCAACGGCTACATCTTCACCTGGCTCATCGGCTACGGCGCGCTCCTCGGCCCCATCGCCGGCGTCATGATCGCCGACTACTACGTCGTCAGAAAACGGATACTCGACGTCGCCGGCCTCTACGATCCCGCCGGCCCCTACCGTTTCACCGGCGGCTTCAGCCTCGCCGGCCTCGGCGCGCTCGCCCTCGCCGTGCTGCCCAACATCCCGGGCTTCCTCGCCACCGTCGGCGCCATCGACGGCGCCTCCGTCCCCGCCTTTTTTCACGCCCTCTACCGCCAGGCCTGGTTCGTCGGCTTCGCCCTCGCCTTCGGCCTCCACCTCCTCTTCCGCAAACTCTCGAAACCAAATTGAACCGCTAAATTCCGCTAAACCTCGCTAAACAATCCGCCGGTCCGATTCCGACTTTAGCGTCCTTTAGCGGTATTTAGCGGTTAAAAATCCGTCCGACCATGCCGCCCGTCCTCCCGCCCTGCTCGTATCAGCCAGTCCCCTACACGGGCCCTTCGCCCGAGGAGATCCTCGCGCTGCGCCAGGCCCACGTGAACCCCGGCGTCTTCCACTACTACAAAAAGCCGCTCACCATCGTGGAGGGCAAAGGCCAGTGGCTCTTCGACGAGACGGGGCGCCGCTACCTCGACGGCTTCGGCGGCATCGTCACCGTCTCCGTCGGCCACTGCCACCCGCACGTCACCGCCGCCGCCAACGCCCAGAACGCGCTCATCCAGCACACCACGACCATCTACCTGCACCCCAACATCGCCCTCTACGCCCGCGACCTCGCCGCGAAGATGCCCGGCGACCTGAAGGTGGTCTACTTCGTCAACTCCGGCTCCGAGGCCAACGACCTCGCGCTCCTCATGGCGCGCGCCTACACCGGCAACTACGACGTCATCGCCCTGCGCAACAGCTACCACGGCGGCTCGCAGTCCACGATGGGCCTCACCTCCCACCATACCTGGAAATACAACGTCCCCGGCGGCTTCGGCGTCCACCACGCCCTCATGCCCGATTCCTATCGCGGCCCCTACGCCGGCCGCCCCGACGCGGGCCGCCTCTACGGGGACGACGTGCAGAACCTCATCCAGTTCGGCACCAGCGGACGCGTCGCCGCATTCTTCGCCGAATCCATCCAGGGCGTCGGCGGCGCCGTCGTTTTCCCCGACAACTACCTCAAGACCGCCTACGCCCACGTCCGCGCCGCCGGCGGTCTCCGCGTCGCCGACGAGGTCCAGGCCGGCTTCGGCCGCACCGGCGCGCACTACTGGGGTTTTGAGACGCAAGGCGTCGTCCCCGATATCGTCACCATGGCCAAGGGCATCGGCAACGGCTGCCCGCTCGCCGCCGTCGTCACCACGCCCGAGATCGCGAAAACCCTCGCCGCGCGCATCCACTTCAACACCTACGGCGGCAACCCCGTCTGCA
>CBINJQ010000283.1:0-6083 GCA_966251015.1 uncultured Akkermansia sp.
TGGCAAGAAGGTCGCGTGCATCGAGATGGAGCGCGCCGGCGGCACCTGTCTCAACTGGGGCTGTATCCCGACCAAGGCCCTGCTGAAGAGCGCCGAGCTCTACGTGAAGATCAAGAAGGCCGAGGCCTACGGTCTCAGCGCGAAGGAGGTCTCCTTCGACTTCGCGCAGGTGATGGAGCGCTCGCGCGATGTCGCGAAGCAGATGGCCAAGGGCATCGAGTTCCTTTTCCGCAAGAACAAGGTCGACTACATCGTCGGCAAGGCGCACGTGCCCGCCCCCGGGATGGTCGAGATCCAGGACGGCGAGAAAAAAGGCGCCTTCCTCAAGGCGAAGAACATCCTCATCGCGACCGGCTGCAAGATGCGCCGCATCCCCGGTCTCGAATACGACGGCGTGCGCGTGATGACCTCCCGCGAGGCTCTCGCGAACCGCACCCAGCCGAAGTCCATCGTGATCGTCGGCGCCGGCGCCATCGGCGTGGAGTTCGCCTACTTCTTCAACTCGCTCGGCACCAAGGTCACCCTCGTGGAGATGTTGCCTGCGGTGCTTCCCGTCGAGGACGAGGAGGTCTCCAAGGCCCTGCACCGCTCCTTCGAGAAGCAGGGCATCAAGATCCACGTGAACACGAAGTGCGAAAACTTCCGCGTGGGCAAAGACTCGGTGAAGCTCGACCTCGTCGAGGGCGACAAGAAGACGGAGCTCGAGGCCGACGTGCTGCTCTCCGCCATCGGAGTCACCGCCAACATCGAGGGAGTCCTCGGTCGTGGCGCGCAGGTCGAGCTCGACCGCGGTTACGTGAAGGTGAACGCCCGCTACGAGACCTCGATCAAGGGCATCTTCGCCGCAGGCGACATCATCGGGCCGCCCTGGCTCGCGCACATCGCGACCTTCGAGGCGGTCAACGCCGTCAACGGCATCTTCGGCCACGGTGAACCGAAGCGCGTTTCCAGCTTCCCCGGCTGCACCTACTGCCAGCCGCAAGTCGCCTCCACCGGTCTCACCGAGAAGGCGGCGAAGGAGAAGAAACTCGACGTCAAGGTCGGCAAGTTCCCCTTCACCGCGTCGGGCAAGGCCGTGGCTTCGGCGGACAGCGACGGCTTCGTGAAGGTCATCTCCGACGCGAAGACGGGCGAGATCTACGGCGCGCACATCATCGGCAGCGACGCCACCGAGCTCATCGCCGAATACGGCCTCGCAATCAGCCTCGAGGCCACGATCGAGGACGTTCACCAAACCATCCACGCCCACCCGACGCTTTCCGAGGCCCTCGCCGAGGCCGCCGCGGCCACGAGCAACGAGGCGATCCATATCTGAGAAGCGAGGCAGCCGAGCGATTTCGACCCGGTCGGCGTGCGCGCCGACCGGGTCTTCGTTTTGGCGGGGACATCCCGCCAGCGGCCGGTTGCAGCCGGACGTTATCGAGTCTCGCGCCATATGGCCGAAAGGTAGGGCGCGACCGCCGGGCGCGCCGCAGCGGTCGGACGGCCCAGAGTGGGCGTAGTCCGATGGGCTAAGCATCTATAGTAGAGTTGTAGCCGTATTTTCGGCGTAGGCCGTCCGCTTGCGGAACGCTCTTTCGCTTACGGTCTCTCGTAGAAAGCGCCCGCAAGCGGGCTGCCTACGCGGCTACGACTTCGTTTGAACGGCTCCTACGCGGTGTGCAGATCCGCGAGGACCGCTTCCACGGGACGGAGGCGATCGGCGGGGAAAAGAGAATTGATGCGGGTGATCACGGCCTGGATGAGGCCGTCCGGGCAGCTGGCTCCGCCCGTGATGAGGATACGGCGCGGGCGGTCGAATCTCTCCGCGGGCCATAAAGGACGCGTCTCGGTGTGGCCGCCGCCCGTCGAGGTCGGGCCGTGGGCCGGGAACACATAGTGGGCGACTTCGGAGAGCGAGCGGATGTCGGACTCGCTTTGGATGAAAAAGGCCATGCGCCCGAGCTTTTCGTCGCAGACGCGCCAGAGCTGGTAGGTGTTGGACGAGTTTTTCCCGCCGATGACAAACGCGGCGTCGAGAGGCTGGGCGAGCGCGCGGCCGAGGGCGTCCTGGTTGACCTGGGTGGCGTAGCAGAGCGTGTCGGTGCGGCCGCTGCCGCCGACGCGCGCGGGCTGGCCGGGCTGGTCCGGGCCGCAGGCGGCGAGGTAGGCGGCGCGCAGATGCTCGATGATCTCGCGGGTCTCGTTGACGAGGAGCGTGGTCTGGTTGACGACCGCGACGCGGTGGAGATCGCGCGCGACGGAGAAACCCTCGGTGTGGCGTCCGGCGAAGGCCGTCTCGAAGCGCTTCTGGGCGGACGAGTCGTGGCGGATGGCGATGAACCCGGAAAGGGCGCGGGCCTCGGCGAGGTTGCGCACGATGACGGCGGGCGCGTGGCGGCGCGTGTTGGAAAAGGTGGCCTTGGTCTCCTCGTGCTCGTGCTTGCCGTGGATGACGACGGTGTATCCGTCCCTTCCATACGCGCGGGCGGCCTTCCAGACCTTTTCGACGAGCATGCAGGTGGCGTCGTAGTCGCAGACGGCGAGGCCGCGGCGGACGAGCCGCCGCTTGTCCTCGTCGGTGGCGCCGAAGGCGGGGATGACGACGATGTCGTCGGGCGTGAGGACGTCCCAGCGCGCGGGATCGTCGGGCGCGGCGGGATGCTCCGCGGTGATCTTGCGCCCGGAAACGGTGAAGGGCACGCCCTTGTCGGACTGGAGGTAGCGCAGCCCGCGGCGGAGAAGGTCGTCGTTGACGAACGGGTTGTGGATCAGCTCCGAGAGCATGAACACGCGCTTGCCGGGGTTTTCGGCGAGCGTCTCGTAGGCGCGCTCGATGGCGTTTTTCACGCCGAGGCAGAAACCGAAGTGGCTGGGCAGGCTGTATTGGACCGCGCCGAAATCGAGCGGCACGGGGTCGGCGGCGGAGCGTTCGTGGCGGCGGGCGAGGGCCTTGATCGCGGCGCAGAGCGTGGATTGGTAGAGCGCGCTGGACGCCTCGTCCTGCGCGTAGATGGCGGCGTTGCGCTCCTGGGCGGGGCGGAACTTGTAGATGAAATCGTTCTCGCCGAGGTGCAGGTAGGGCAACTCGACAAGATAGGGGTCGAGCGCGGCGAGGATTTTGCCGAGTTGCGGGGTGTTGGCGGCGGGGCTGCCGGCGAGTTGGTCGAGCGAGTAGAAGACGATGCCGGTGTCGGCGGGAGCGCCGGATTGTCGGCTCCCCAGCACCACGCGTTGCGGAGCGCCGTCGGAAATCCGGACCTCAAACGTCACTTTGGAACGAACGACGCCGGGAATGGCGGCGCCATCCGCGGCGACGCGACCTTCCGGCGTGAAGCGGACGGCGAGACGGTTGTTGGCGTCGAAGACGAGGACGAGTTCGGAGGGGGTCACGCGATCAGGATGCAAGGCCGGGTGGAAGCGAAAGAACGTGCAAGCCGGGCACGCGTTTAAAGTCGGAGTCGAGGGTGAGGACAGACGCGCTTTTACTGAGAGCGGCGGCGGCGATCAGCGCGTCGGTGGCCTGAATGGGTTCCCCGAGCCGGTCCGATTGCGAGGCAAGCGCGGTGGCCTCGCGCCAAAGTTGTTCGTCGGTCGAGACGTATTGCATGACCGACATGAATTCCTCCAGCCGCTCCCGCAGGCGTGGATTTTTTACGCCGCGAAGCACCTCGAGCCGCACCATGCCGCAGGTCATGAGGTTGACCGTGTCGTAGTGCTCAAAGAGAACGGCAACGGGGTCGAGCCGTTGCCGCATGAGCCGTATGTAGACGCTGCTATCAACGAGGATCGGCAGATCCATGGGAGTCGTAGGGCTTGGGCTCCTCGGCTACGGCGCGGTCCGCTGGATAGACGTTGTGACCGAGTTTTTCGTCGTAGAAGGGATCAACCGCGTCGGCCAGTTCATCGGGAGTAAATCCGAGACCGTTTTTGCGGAACTCACGGATCTTCATCTGACGATCCATTTCTTTCAGCGCGGCTTCGACTGCTTCGGTTTTGCTTGGGAAACCGTAGTCGCGCATCACGCGCTCCAAAAGCGCTTCGTCGATGTGCATGGTCATTTTCATTTGCCATACTCGATATGGGTCATCGGGAATGATTCAAGAGAAAATACCATATTCGAGCCATCAGCCTTTTCCGCCGTAGCTTACGTAGTCGTCGAGATCGAGGCGATCGAAGTAGGTGACGATGTCTTCGCGGCCGGGGCCGAGCTTTTCGATGTGTTCGGCGAAGACCTTGTGGCGCTGGATATCGCCGGGGGAGAGGGCGGCGAGGTAGTCGGACCAGGCTGCGATTTCCCATGGCTGGCGCCTGGGGTTCAGGTTGGTGACGACCCAGGCGAGCATCTCGGTATCGGTGCGGCCCTGTTTGACCTCGGCGAGGAGGGCGTCGGCGGTGAAGCCGGTGAAGGCGAAGAAACGATTATCGAGCGGGCACGGATAGATGAACTCGCCGAGTTTGCCGGCGGCGGCGGCGCGGGCCTTGTCGAGGAGACGGGGCAGGTGGACGAAGCCGCCGAGCTTCACGCGAGGGCTGCGCGGCGGGTGTTGGGTGAGATCGGGGGCGGAGAGGTTGACCATGGTGATACGCGGAGAGGGCGGCGTGGGTTGAGCGCGAGCGGGTTTAGGCGGTAAGCGTGAAGGCGGTTTCGGCGAGGCGGCGGCCGTTTATCTGCAACTCGACGCGGTGGCGTCCGGCTTGGTGGCGGCGGGTGGTGAAATCGCGGATCGTCTGGCGCCTGGTCAACTCGACCGGCTCGCCGGGAGCGAGGTCGAGGACGGCCCATTTGAATACTTTCGCCGAGGCGCGCCCGGAGGCCCGGGCGTAGTGGACGACGTAGTCGACGATGAGCGACTGGGCGCGAGGGGAGTCGGAGGCCAGCCTGGCGGCGAACGTGATCGTATCCCCGAGTCGAATACGACGCGGCGAGACGGCGAGGGTGGCGCGGACCTCGGGCGCCGCGCCGGCGCCGAGGAGGGCGAGCGCGCGGGGGCTGCCTTTTTTGACGAGGGTGCGCAGGGCGTGTTTCACGATCCAGGCCGTGCGCGCGTCGCGTCGGTCCCAGGCGGAAACGAGGTCGAGGACGATGTCGGGGTGGTCCTTGGCGATGTCGTTGAGATGGTTGGCGACGGATTTGCGGACGTAGAGGCTCGGGTCCGCGCGCAGTGTCTCGAGGATGGGCAGGGCGGGACGCGGATCGGCGACGAGGGCGTGGAGGCGTTCGCCCCAGGGGAGCCGCGGACGGCAGCCCTCGCTGGCCAGGCGGCGGACGTGCTCGTCCTCCGAGGTCGTCCATTCGCGCATCACGGCGAGGGTGCCGGCGAGGTCGCGGACGAGAAACGGGCGGATGGCGAACTCGGCCGAGCCGTGACGCGTGAGATCGCGCAAGGCGGGGAGGGCGAGGCCCGGATGATCGAGGCCGCGGGCGGCGACGTGGGCGCACGGCCAGATGGCGGCGAAGTTGTGCCCGATTTGGGCGGCGTGGGCGCGGAGAACGTCGAGCTGAGCGGCGAGCGGGACGGGGAGCGCGAGATGAAAGGCCTCGGCGGTGCGCCGCACGCGCGCCATGAGCTCGAGCGCGTCCAGGCCGGCGAGGGCGTGGGCGAGAAAGCGATCCGGTTCGAAAGCCGGATGGAGGGTCGCGAGGTGCGCGGCGGCGCGGCGGTAAAAGGCTTCGTCGAACCAATGTTTCATGGGCGGGCCCGATGGCGGTGAAGGGGCGGGGGCGAGGCAAAAGAAAAGACCGCGCGGCGGGCGCCGCGCGGTCCGGTCGAGAGGGCGCTTCGGGTTGCGGGCGTCAGGGAGCGACCAGGGTGACGTGCAGGCGCAGGAAGCGCGGGCCGGTGCCGAGGGGCACGCGGGCGGTGGTGACGCCGTCGCCGGCGGGCGTGCCTTGATCGACGCCGACGGCGGTCCAGTTGACGAGATCCGAACTGGTGCGCACCTCGTAGGCGACGGCGCCGGGCTGGGCGCGGACGTAGGTGAACGTCAACTCGTCGGTCGCGACGGAGGCGACGGGGAGGCCGTCGGGGTCGCCGACGATCGGGTCCAGGCCGAGGGCGAATTCGAGCAGGTTGGGCAAACCGTCGCCGTCGGGGTCGTCG
>CBINJQ010000284.1:0-6081 GCA_966251015.1 uncultured Akkermansia sp.
GGATCGTGCCGAGGCGGCGCGCGACGACGAGGCTCGTGCGCCCGCGCGGAAGGAGCGCCTCGGCGGGCGGGCGGAACTTCGTCGCGAGGTTGATTATCGAGCTCTTGTCGCCGCCGGTGTGGCCGACGAGCGCGATGGTCCGGCCAACATCTTCGTCGCCGGCACCGGTCTCGTCATCGACGGCGGGTTCACCGCGCAATAAATTCGTTTCGCCGATGAACCATGGTGCGCCCGCCGCCGGCTACGGGGCGGCGGGGGCGGACGGTTGGGCGGGGTTCGTGATCGCGTTCAGCGTGCCGAGCCGGGAGATATGGGCGGTGAGCTCCGCCTCGCGCCGACGGCGGATCTCGGCGCGGACGCCGTCGATCACGATGGTCGCGCGCTGGCGGAGGGCGGCGAGGCCGGCGTCGGGCGCGGCTTCGGTGGCGGACGGGGCGAGCAACTTGAACTCCGTGTCGAGTCGGGCGACGAGTGTGTCGGCACGCGCAAGCAGCCCGTTTACGCCGAGCTTCAGCCGTTCGCTCTCATCGACGGGCAACCAATCGGCGGCCGCTCGATCAAGGGCGGGGTCGCGCATGGATTTGGACGAAGGGGCGGGCGGTGCGACAGGTGCGGCAGGGGTCGCGGGCGTGCTGGCGGTCTCGGATGACGAAGGTGTGGCGGCGGGCGCCGCCGCAGGCGCGGCGGGGGAGGCGGAGTCGGCTTGGTCCCACGCCGCCTTGATCTTGGCGGGGAGATTGGAGAGCGCCGCCGCGGCGGCCTTGGTGGTGGTCTCGGTGGCGGTCCGGAAGTCCTTTTGGGTTTGCTCCAGATAGGCGGCGGTGTCCGCGGATGGCGTTGGGGCGGTGGTTCCGGTTTGGGGGGCCGCGCCCGGATTCGCAGGAGCGGCGCTGTTGGCGGGAACGCCGCCGAGGCCGGTTCCGATCTTTGCGAGAGTGGCCGCGGATTTGACGATGTCCTCCGGATCGGCGGCGTAGTTCTTCACATACCAGTTGCCGATGTCGTCCTTCGCCACGACGTAGTTGGTGTTGCCCGCGCCGGCCACGCGGATGCGGTTGATGTTTTGCCAGTTTTTGCGGTCGAGCTCGGCGGCCACCTGGTCGAGCTTCTTGTCGCCGTGGAAGTCGACGGGCAGGGCGCGCAGGGTCGAGTCGAGCAGCATGTTTTCCAGGCGGGAGGCGCCGAGCGACTGGGCGCTGGTCACGGGATTGCTCGCACGGAGATAGGAGGCGGCCGGACGCAGATAGATGAGACCGAGCCGATGCGAGTAGGCTTGTTCGAGGGCGGCCTCGATACGCGCGATCTCGGTGTCATCCCCTCGGCGATGGGCGTCGATCAGCTCGTATTCCATCATCGCGGCGAGCCGATCAATGGTGGCGCGGATGTTGTCCTTTGGCAGTTCCGGATGGGAGGGCGCGGAGGCGATGAGGCGTATGGCGGCGGCACGTTGTCCGGTGTCGTCCAGGGAGGCCGCGGCCTGGAGCAGTTCGCGGCGCACGGCGGAGGCGGCGGAGAGCGCCTCGGGCGCGGCGAGCTCGGCGCGCCATTGGTCCAGCGTTTGGATGGTGGCGTCGTTCAACGGCGCGGGCTTGACGGAGTTGTTGGCTGTTTTCACCTCGCGCAAAAAAGCATCGGCGTAGGTTGCCCGTGACGACTGCGGCGTGTGGGGGAACGCGCTGATTTTGGCCTGATGTTCGTGCCGCTGGGTGAGCTCGTCGGCGCTGGAGATGAGCGTGTTTCCCACGGCTTGGAGCAGGAGCGCGTAGGTCTTTTGATCGATGTCGACCTCGGTTTTGACACGCGGGAGGCTCCTCGCGCGGGACCCGCGGTTCGACCCCGTGGCGGCGGAGCCCTCGGATTCGAGGAGTTGGCCGAAGGTGGAGATGGTGAGGAGCTTTTCGGCGAAGCCCGCCAACGAGTCCCGCAGGATGGAAAATTCGGGGGTGTTCGTGAGGTCGCCGCTGTTGGATCGATCAGCTGCGGCGAGATAGTTCTTTATCAGGGTGTTCAAGCCGGGCGCCCGGCGTCCGCCGGAAAGCGGGGTCTGGAGAATGCTCGTCCGAATGCTTTCGAATTCTTTGGGCAGATTCTCGAGGCGCTCGCTGTCGTCGGGAGAGGAGAGAGACAGGCCGTAGGCTTTGTAGGGGTTTTTGGCGCCCTCCTTGACGGAAGCGACATGGAGGGTTTCGACCTTGGCGATCCGGGCGGCGGGTTTTTGCAGAAGCCAATCCACGTAGGCGGCGCGGGCTTCGCGACGGTAGGCGGCCCAGGCAGGCGCGAGGGCTTCCGCGGAGGGCAAGGCTGGCAACTTCAGCCCGTCGAGCAGAGTCTCCGTGTTCCCTTCGGTTTGGGCTTTCTCGATGCTTCCGAGTTTGAGGAGCTCGGCATGCGCTTCGACCGCCTTTTGGCGGAGAACCGAATGGGAGGGATAGTCGTTTAGTTCCCGGATGAAGGCGATGGACAGGGTGAAGAGCGCTTCGATCTGCGTTCGGGCTTCGACGTAGGAGTCGGCGAGCGAGAACAGCTCTGTTTGCGGGATCTTTCGGTCGCCTGCCTGTTGGGCCAGAGCCTCGATTTTCTTTCCTATGCTTTCGGGGTGAGTTTGGTCGGCCGGGTATTTTGCTTTGAGCGCGTCCCATGGGTTTGCTTGCTCCGCGGACCGGAGATGTCGGAGGTGGGGCAGGACGAGAAGCCGAAGATTCGCCCCGCCGGGTTTGTCGCCCAAGAGTTGGAGAAGCGCCTCGTCGGCGCCCGGCCCCTTGTAAGTGTCGCGCAGCCTTTCCCCCGTTTCCTTGAACGCCTTCCGGGCGTTCTGATAGGCGAGGTATCGCCTTTCTCCCTCGTCCAAAAAACCTTCGAGTTTCGGTCTGTTTGCAGGGACAAGCCGGGCTTCGTCTTCATAGAGACCGAGGATGTCGTTCAGTTCCCTGGCTATGCGGTCTTCGAAACGATACGAGCTGTAGTCTTCCTGGGACGGGTCGAAGTCGGGATCGACCTGGCTTTCCCGTTCGTTCCGCAGACGCACGAGGAGGGGTTTGGCGGCGATGGCGGCGGCGGACATCTGTTCGAGCTGCACGCGCTCATGGTTCATCAAAGGGCCCTTGTAGACGTCGACGTCCACGGTGAGCACGGCGCAGCCGGCGCCGGCGAGAAGCAGGACGCAGAGCGGAAGGAGACGAGAAAGGGCGCGGGTTTTCATCGGCGTGGCGGCGAAGTTTTCAGGGGTTGACGGGAGTCGTCGGGGCGGCGCGCAAGGCGATGAGCTCGGCCGAGGCTTCGGCCAAGGCGGCGGCGATCGCGGCGTTAAGATGGGCGGATTCAGGCGGCTTGGGCGGCGCGCCCAGTTGGAGGTCGATCTGCTGAAAAAAAGTTTCCGGCGAGGCGCCCATCACGATCACCAGTCGGTTTTTTGCCGGAGCTTCGCGGAAACCGTCGGGGCCGAAATGAATCATGCGGCGGCCGAGTTCGAGTTCGCTCGGTTTTCCCAAGGCCGAGTCCGTCTTCTGCACGGCGCCTTTTCCCTTTTCGTAGCGCACCTCCGTGCCGAGCGGATCGATGAGGTCGGCCGGCACCCAGCCGGAACCGAATTTCATGCGGCTGATCGCGCTGCCCTGCCCGCGAACCCGCACGCGGTAGAGCGTGGGCTCGATCTGCTGGAGGGGATCGAGCAGGCCGAAGTAGTAGGTCTGCTCGAGCTGATTGGATGGGGTGATTCCTCCCACGGCCGCGGCGGCGGTGGCTCCCAGCGCCATGTTCTGAGCGGGTGTGGCGCAACCCGAGAAAAACGACGCCGCGCATCCCAAGGCCACGAGAACCGGATACTTAAGTTGCATATGAAAGGGGTATGCGAAAGCAGGTGATTGGCGGATCGGGAGTTGGCGATGTTAAAATCCATCCATTAGCAAGATGCATGTCGCGACGCGCGGGAATCCCGCCCGTTTTCGCCGCCGCTTTCCGCCCGTCGCGGGTTGCGTCCGGCGTATTGCCAAACTTTGTGCCCGCACGGCCATGCACTCGTTCTCTCTCCACATTCCCACCCAGCTCTTCTTCGGCGCCGACCAAGGCGAGGCCTTCGCCGCCTCCGCGGCCAAGCTCGGCAAACACGCTTTCGTCGTCACCGGCTCGGGCTCCGTCGTCCGGCTCGGTTATCTCGCCGAGGTCGTAAAGTCCCTCGCCGACGCGGGCGTGAAGGTCACCCATTTTTCCGGCGTCGAGTCCAATCCCGAGGCCGTCACGATCAACCGGGCCGCCGCCGAGCTCCGCGCCGCCGGGGCCGACTTCGTGGTCGCGGTCGGCGGCGGCTCCGCGATGGACGCCGCCAAAGGCGTCGCCGCCCTCGCCGCCACGCCCGGCGCCGACGACGTCTGGCCCTACGCGCTCGGCGGCGCCAAGGCAGGCCAGTTCACCGCCGCGCTCCCGCTCGCCTGCGTGCCCACCACCGCGGCCACCGCGAGCGAGGTCACGCCTTACAGCGTGATCTCCCATCGCGCCTCGCGCGGAAAATCGATTCTCGCGCACGAGTTTTTGAAGCCTCGCGTCGCCTGGCTTAACCCGCGCTTCACCACCGCCGTGCCCGCGACCGTCACCGCCGACGGCGCCGCCGACATTCTGAGCCATGTGTTTGAAAATTATCTCCTCGGCGACTCCGCCTCGCCGCTCGCCGATCGCCACTCGGAGGCGGTGATGCTCACCGTGATCGAGACGCTGCCGAAGCAGCTTGCCGCCCTCGGCGACGAAGACCTTCGAGGTCGACTTCTATGGGCCTCGACTCTCGCTCTTGGGGGCCTCCAGTCCGCCGGCCGTTCGGACAGCGGGTATCCGATGCATTCGATCGAACACGCGATGAGCGGCGTCCGTCCCGAGCTCGCCCACGGCCGCGGCCTCGCGACGATTTTTCCCGCCTACTTCCGCTGGCTTCTCACGCACGGCCGCGCCACGCAGCGTTTCGCGCAGCTCGGCGAGCGAATCTTCAATGTCCAAGGCGACGCCGCCACGCGCGCCGCGGGTTTTGTGGAGAAATTCGAACGCTGGCTCGCCGCCAACGGGCTCCGCCAGTCCGCCGCCTCGCTCGGTTTCACGCCGACCGATTTTGAGGTCGTCGCCGCCTACGCGGTGAAGACCTACGGCGACGGCCTCGGCATCGACGCCCTCGGCCCGATCACTCGCGATCAGATCGTGCGAATCCTCGCCGACACCGCCCGCCAGGATCAGCCGCTCTGAATTACTAAACCACGAAGGACACGGAGAGCACGGAGGAGAAAGGCCGAGATTGTTCATCTCCCTCCCTCATTCTCTCCGTGCCCTCCGTGCTCTCCGTGGTTCGAAAAATTTAATCAGAAAACCATCATGCAGCTCCTCTCTCCCTTCCAACTCGGCTCGCTCTCCATTCCCAACCGCGTCCTCTTCGCGCCGCTTACCCGCGTGCGGGCCAACTCCGACAACGTGCCCAATGATCTCATGGCCGAATACTACGTGCAGCGCGCTTCCGCCGGCCTCCTTATCGCCGAGGCCACGATGGTCGCCGCCGACGCGCAGGCATGGCCGCATCAACCCGGCATCCACTCCACCGCCCACATCGCCGGCTGGCAGCGCGTCACCGACGCCGTCCACGCCGCAGGGGGGCGCATCTATCTGCAAATCTGGCATCCGGGCCGCGCCACCCATCCCGCGTTGAACAAGGGTGCGCAGCCGATCTCGTCCTCGAGCAAACCCATCCGCGACGACCACATCCACACGCCCGAGGGAAAACAACCTTACCCGACGCCGCGCGCGCTCCGCACCGACGAGATTCCGGACATCGTGGAGGCCTTCCGCCGGGCCGCGGAAAACGCCAGGCTCGCCGGTTTCGACGGCGTGCAGGTGCATGGCGCGCACGGCTACATCCTCGACCAGTTTCTGCGCGACGGCGTGAACGATCGCACCGACGCCTACGGAGGTTCGATCGCCAACCGCGCCCGTCTTCTTTTCGAGGTGGTGGACGCGGCCTCTTCGGTGTTTGGCGCGGGCCGGGTGGGCTTGCGTATTTCGCCGCTCGTTCCGTTCAACGACATGCAGGATTCGAATCCGTCCTCGCTCGTCGCG
>CBINJQ010000285.1:0-6073 GCA_966251015.1 uncultured Akkermansia sp.
CCCGCCCGTCGCCGTCCCCACTAGATCAGTCCGATCCGACTGATCCGTTTATCCGACCGATCTTCCGTCATCCTCCGATGAGCTCCGCCACCCTCACCCGCCGCGCCTTCCTCGGCACCTTCCGCCGCCCGCAGACCAACCCCGCGTCCGCCATGCCCGCCACGTCCACACCTCCGGCTCCGACCGCCGGCTCCGCGACCCCGGCTCCCAGCTCCCCGCTCCAGCTTCCCGCGCTCCAGCAAACCGTCCTCGACCTTGCCACCGTCGAGGCGCTGTTCCGCGACCTCGCCGCATGCACCCGCGTCCACACCGTCCGCCCGAAATACGCCCCCGGCGCCCACGCCCCGGCCGAAACGCTCACGCTTGAGCAGGCCCGCGTCCGCCTCTTCGCGGGCCTGCTCCTCGGCGTGCAGATCCGCTACGCCTACGAAGGCCACGAATGGTGCGACACCCTTCTCCGCCGCCCCGCCGGCCTCACCCTCGTCCGTATCCGGGAAGCGGATATCACCGCCTCCGTGACCGCCTCCGCCGCCTGATCACCGCTTTCCTCTCGCCCCGCCAGAGCCGACGCGGCCCCGGGGTCGGGCCCGGCGGCCATTGCCGCCCATCGAGACCCGCCGGTCGCGGCCAGAAAAGGCAGCGACCTCGCCACCCAGGAAATGCTCATTGAACCATTTCCTTGGTGGTTAATCCCCTCCGATCCGTTTTCTCTTCCGGTCTAGCGCCGCATGTCCTCCACCACGCCCGCCACCGCATCCCCTCTCCCGACCTCCCCGGCCCCGCTCACGCCCGTCTCCCCGCCGACCGACCCGGTCGTCGAGCAACAACTCGCATGGACCGGCGACGCCGTTCTCGCCCTCTGGGCCCGCGAATACATCCTGCGCACCCTCGGCCGCCTCGACACCGAAACCTTCCTCCGCCTCACGGCCAATTCGTTCCTCCAGTCGCTTGGTCGCCCCACGCGCGTCGAAGCCGAGTTCGGCCTCGTCTATCAAAGGCAAGGCCTCGTCGCCGCCTTCTCCTACATCGAAGCCCGCCTCCTCCCGACCTTCCAACGCCAGGAAGCCAACCGCCGCCGCCAGCGCAGATGATGAATTCTTTTCCATCACTGGTCATTGGACATTGGTCATTGGTCATTTCACGTTCTTCCTCCCGTGATTGATCCTTTCGGACGCACCATCGACTACCTGCGCATTTCCGTCACGGATCGCTGCAACGAACGCTGCCTCTACTGCATGCCCGAGGGCTACAAGGGCTGGGCGCAGAAAGCCGACCACCTCACCGCCGCGCAACTCGTCGCGATCGCCGCCGCCGCCTCGCGCCTCGGCTTCCGCAAATTCCGCCTCACCGGCGGCGAGCCCCTCGTCCGCGCCGACTTCCTCGACATCGCCCGCGGCATCGGCGCCCTCCCCGGACTCCACAGCCTCGGCGTCTCCACCAACGGACTCAAACTCGCCCCCCTTGCCGCCGGGCTCTCCCGCGCCGGCGTCCGCTCCGCCAACGTCTCCCTCGACGCCCTCGACCCCGCCCTCTACCGCCGCGTCACCGGCGGCGACATCGCGCAAGTCCTCGCCGGCATCCGCGCCGCCCAGGCCGAAAACATCTTCGTCAAACTCAACTGCGTCCTCCTCCGCGGCGTAAACGAGACCGAATACCGTCCGCTCATCCGCTTCGCCGCCGAGATCGGAGCGCCCCTGCGTTTCATCGAGCTCATGCCGCTCACCCGCGCCGACGTCCTCTCCGAGAAAAACTTTCTCTCCGTCGCCGATCTCCGCGCCCGCCTCCACGCCGAATCCCCGCTCGAAGCGCTCGCCGACTACCGCCCCGGCCACGGGCCCGCCCGCTACTGGCGCGATCAAGCCACCGGCGCCAACCTCGGCTTCATCGGAGCCATCACCACCACCGACTTCTGCGCGACCTGCAACAAGCTCCGCCTCACCGCCGACGGCAAACTCCGCCCCTGCCTTGGCCGCCACGGCGAACTCGATTTAAAATCCGCCCTCGCCTCCGGCGATTCGTCCGCCCTCGACGCGCTCCTCGCCCAGGCCGTCGCCGAAAAGCCGGAGACCCACGAGTTCACCGAAAACTACTCCCCCGCCCGCCCCATGACCGCACTCGGCGGTTTGGGCGCTTTAAATACAACCGCGGCCGAACGGCAGGGCCGAAAAGGTAGGGCGCGACCGCCGGGCGCGCCTCGGCGGAGTGGCAAGGGCCGAGAGAGGCAAAGGCTGAGCGGCAACGGGTTTCCCGCAGAGCGAGAAAGCCCGGAAGAGAGCAAGCCAAGGGGCGTGACCCCCCCCTGAAAACTCGGCGCGACCTACTCGAGCTTGGCCTTGAAAAACGCCACCGTGCGCTCCCACGACAACTTCGCCGCCGCGTCGTCGTAACGCGGCGTCGTGTCGTTGTGAAAGCCGTGGTTCACCCCGGGATAGACGTGCGCCTCATACGAGACGCCGGCCTCCTTGAGCGCCGTCTCGTAGGCCGGCCAGCCGGCGTTTACCCGCGTGTCGAGCTCGGCGTAGTGGATCAGCAGCGCCCCCTTTATCTTCGCCACCTCCTCCGCGGGCGGCTGGCCGCCGTAGTAGGGCACGGCCGCCTTGATGACATCGGGCAAACGCCAGGCCAGCGTGTTGCTCACGTAGCCGCCGAAACAAAAACCCACCACGCCGACCGAGCCGCCGGACTCCTCGTGCGCCTGCAAAAATTTCGCCGCCGCCACGAAGTCCTCGACGATCTTGTCGCGCGTGAGCTTCTGCTGCATCGCCCGCCCTTCGTCGTCCGTCCCCGGGTAACCACCGAGCGAATACAACGCGTCCGGCGCGAAGGCCGTGAAGCCCGCCAGCGCCACGCGCCGGGCCACGTCCTCGACGTAGGGGTTCAGCCCGCGGTTCTCGTGCGCCACCAGCACCGCCGGACGTTTCGCCGCCGGCCCCGCCGGCTTCGCGAGCAAGCCCCGCCCCTCGCCATGGCCCCCCGGCGAAGGGAACTTCACATACTCCGACACCACGCGCGCGTCGTCCTTCGGCACCTGCGCCGCCAGCGCGTAGCTCGGACTCAGCACATCGAGCAGCGCGGCCGCCGTCAGCCCGCCCACCGCGAACTTCGCCGCGCGTTCCAGAAACGTGCGCCGGTCGATCGCGCCGTGAACGTAGTAGTCGTAGAGGTCGATCAGCTCTTGGTCGAAATCGCGCGCGGTCGGGCGGGGCTTGGCGGAGTCGGGGGTGCTCATGGGTGGGATTTGGGATAAACGCGTAAACCTCCGAAGACGCCTCCGGAACGCAACCGGTTGCAGGCGTTCGCCCGGCCTTGCGCGCCCGTCTGGAGCGCGCGAACTTCGCGCCATGTCCTCCCCCGCCCGGATCGAGTCCGTGCCCTTGCCCAAGGTCTCCCGCGTCCTCAATCACGGCCCGACCGTGCTTGTGACCGCCGCCCACGCCGGCCGCGCCAACGTCATGGCCGCCGCCTGGACCATGCCCCTCGACTTCGATCCGCCCAAGGTCCTCGCCGTCATCGCCGCCGGCACCTTCACCCGCGAGCTGGTCGACGCCTCCGGCGAGTTCGCGCTCAACGTCCCGCCCGTCTCCCTGGCGTCGGCGACACGGGGCGTCGGAGGCGAATCCGGGCGCGACCACGCCGACAAGTTCGCCCGCCACGGGTTCTCCACCTTCCCCGCGCAACGGATCGCCGCCCCGCTCGTGACCGGCTGCGTCGCGTGGCTGGAGTGCCGCGTCCTCCGCGACGACCACCACGCCCGCAACGAGCGAGACCACGATCTCTTCGTCGCCGAGGTCGTCGCCGCCCGGGCCGACGCCCGCGTCTTCTCCGGCGGCCGCTGGCATTTCGAAATCGCTCCCGACGAACTCCGCACCATCCACCACATCGCCGGCGGTCGCTTCTACGCCATCGGCGCGCCTGTCTCCACGACCTGACCCGAACATCGACCACGGGATGGCGCGGACTATCACGGACAAGAAACAGGGCGCCGCCGCCGGTCTTTTATCCGTGTCCATCCACGTGATCCGTGGTCAACAAATCTCCCGATGCTCCTTTTGCTCCTCGTCTCGCTTCTCTGGGCCTTCTCGCCGGGCCTCATCCAGCACTACCTCGGCGGCCTTCCCTCGCCCGCCATCGCGACCATCCGCCTCGGGCTGACCTTTTTGATCTTCGCCCCCTTCCTGCGCACCGACGTCGTCGCCAGACGCAGCGCCGCCTGGCTCGCGGGCATCGGCGCCCTGCAGTTCGGCCTGATGTATCTGCTGTATCTCCAGGCCTTCAAGCACCTCCAAAGCCACGAGGTCTACCTGTTCACCATTCTCACGCCGCTCTACGTCGTCCTCCTGGACGCCGCCCTCGCCAACAAGTTCGTTCCCCGCCACGCCTTCGCCGCCCTGCTCTCCGTCGCGGGGGCCGCGCTGATCCTCCAACGCCGCGTCGGCACCCCGGACGTCATGATCGGCTTCCTCCTCGTGCAAGGCGCCAACCTCTGTTTCGCCGCCGGCCAGATCGCCTACAAGCGCACCCGCCCCGCGATGGAAAAGAAGGCCTCCGACGCCCAGCTCTTCGCGTGGCTCGCCCTGGGAGGCTTCGTCGCCACCGCGCTGGTCGCCGCCCCCGTCACCAAATGGTCCGCCTTCGCGCCGACCTCCATGCAATGGCTCGTGCTGGGGTTTCTTGGTTTCATCGCCAGCGGCGCCGGGTTCTTCCTCTGGAACCGCGGTCTCGGCCAGGTCAACGCCGGCACGCTCGCCACGCTCAACAACGCCAAGATCCCCCTCGGCGTCGCCGTTTCCCTGCTCGTGTTTCGCGAATCCACGGACCTCCTCCGTCTCGTCGGCAGCCTGGCGCTTCTCGGCGCCGCCGTCTGGATCGCCGAGTCGGGCAAGCCCAAGACGGCCCCGGGCTAGACAGTCCGCACGTCGACCCGCTCCGCGAAAGCCGCCGTCTCGGCACGCGCGTCCCGGCCCGCCCCCGCCTGATCGCGGCTGAGCGCCCGCAGCGAACACGCCGTCGCCCATCGCGCCGACTCGGCCAAACCCAGCCCGCGCAATCGCGCCGCCACCAACCCCGCCACCATCGCGTCGCCCGCGCCCACCGTGCTCCGCACCGGGATCGACGGAGGCCGCGCGGCCACCGCTTCCGTCGCGGTCACGAACACCGCCCCCTCCGCGCCGCGCGACACCGCCACGAGCCCGATGCCGCCCGCCACGAGCTCTCGCGCCGCCGCGAGCACCGATTCCTCGTCCGGCAACGAACGCCCCGCCAGTTCCGCCAACTCCCGTGCGTTCGGCTTGATGATATCCGGCCCCGCCGGGAGCGCCTCCGCGAGCGCCGCGCCGCTGCTGTCCAACGCCACGCCGACGCCGCGCGCCTTCAACCGGCGGACCGCCTTCGCGTAAAAATCCGCCGGCACGCCGGGCGGCAGGCTTCCCGCCAGCACGCACCAGCGGGCCTCGAGTTTATCGATCTGCGCCAACAACTCCGCGAGCGCGTCCGGGCCCGGGGCGAGACCGGCGAAATTGAGATCGGTCGTCTCGCCGCGCCGCGAATCGACGATCTTTATTCCCGTGCGCGTGACGCCGGGCAAACGCAGGAAGGAATCGACCACTCCGCACCCCGCGAAATGCGCCTCGAAAACGGCGGCGTTGTCCCGGCCGAGAAACCCCAAGGCCGCGACGCGATGCCCTTGCTCCGCGAGCGCGGCGGCGACGTTCACGCCCTTGCCGCCCGCCCGGTCCCCCGCGAGTTCGGCGCGATTCACCGCCCCCGGCTCGAGCCCCGCGACCAAGACCGTGCGGTCGACGGCGGGGTTGAGCGTCACGGTCGCGACTTCGATGGGCGAGGCGTCGAAAGAATGCATGGGGACGGGCGTGTTTTATTACTCCGGTTGCCGACCACGAAACCCAAAGAGGCCAGGTTGTCCACGGGCGCGCCGCGACCGCCGGCAACAAAAAGCCCGCCGGAAACCGGCGGGCTTTGTTGGTCCTCCAAGAGCAAGTCGCCCCCGAGGCCGTTTTGAAATCACACCAGGCTCAGGCGAAGATCTCGCCCGCCTTGAAGAAGCGGGCGATCTCGA
>CBINJQ010000286.1:0-6060 GCA_966251015.1 uncultured Akkermansia sp.
TGCACATGCGCGACGCGGAGGGCCGGTTCCGCATGGTCTCCCCGGGCGCGACGCTGGCGGCGGGGCGTTCCCATATGGTGGCGTTGCGCGACGACGGCGCGGTCGTCGCGTGGGGCGTGAATTCCTTCGGGCAAACCAACGTGCCGGCGGCGGCGGGCTCCGGGGTGGTGGCGGTGGCCGCCGGGCGAGAGTTCAGCATGGCGTTGAAATCCGACGGCTCGGTGCTGCTTTGGGGCCAGGGCGCCGCAGACGTGCTTGTGGTCCCGGCCGCGGCCCAATCCGGGGTGATCGGTATCGCGGGCGGGGAGCAGCACGCGCTGGCGCTCAAGGAGGACGGTTCGGTGGTCGCGTGGGGCGCCGATTCCGCCGGCCAGGCGACCGTGCCGTCCGGGGCGATGAACGGGGTGGTGAAGGTCGCGGCGGGCGCCAACCATTCGGTCGCGTTGAAGTCCGACGGTTCGGTGCTGGTGTGGGGAGGCGGTCTGGGCCCGACGCCGAGCGCCGCTCAATCCGGCGTGGTCGACATCGGTGCGTGTGCCGGCTACGTCATGGCTCTTCGCGGCGATGGGGAGGTGGCCGCCTGGGGGGCGACTCCGTCCGGCGGGATACCGTCGGCGAATCTGGGCATACCGGCCGATATCGGTCCGGTGGCGGGGATCGCGGCCGGTTACGGCTATCCAGCCACGCTGCGGACGGACGGGACGGTGCAACTTTGGTCAAACACGAGCTATGTGGATATGCTCGCGATCCCGACGGAGGCGCGAGGCGCCTCGGCGCTGGCCGCGTGCGAGTATTTCGCGGCAGCGCTCAAGCCGGACGGCTCCCTGCGGGTCTGGGGCCTGAGCGGCAACACCACGATCCCGACGGCGGCGGCGGGCCTTCGCCAGCCGGCGGGGGCGCGCGTCGGCCTGCCGGCGGGCCAGAGCACTTTGGCTCTGCGGGTGGCGGCGCCGGGAGACCTTGGATTGACGCGGGTGCCCTTGGCCGCGGCGGGTTATGGTTTCACGCTGGCCCTCGACGCGGCGGGCGATCCGGCGACCTACAGCTCGCGGACGGTGCCCTCGGCCGCTACCGGACTGGTCGCGATCTCGGACGGGCTGGGCTTGAAGGCGGACGGCTCGTTGGTCGCCTGGAGCGACGCCGCCGGCGACATTCCCGTGCCGCCGGAGGTGGCGGCGGACCCGACCGTGGCCATCGCGGCGAACGGCCACACGCACCTCGCGCTCGGTCGCTCGGGACGTGTGCGCAGCTGGACGACAGGGGCGCTCACGAGCGTCCCGACGGCGGCCCAATCCGACGTGGTCGGGCTGGACATCGGCGAAGCGCACTCGCTCGCGGTGCGGCGCAATGGCGCGACGGTCGCCTGGGGAAGCGCCTCCTACAACAGCACCATCGTGCCTACCGAGGCGCAGTCCGGGGTCGTAAGCGCGGCCGCGGGCGCCTACCATAGCGTGGCGTTGAAGGCGGACCGCTCGCTGGTTTTCTGGGGCAAGAACTACACGGACACGGGATCGCCCGCCTATGTTTTTGCGGCGCCCAAACCGGTGGCGAAGATCGACGCGGGGCGCGACTTCACCGCGGTGTTGTTCACCGACGGAACCCTGACTTTGCTCGGCAGCACCGCCGGATCGGTTCGCACCGCCTGGCCGGCCAACGCCCGCGAGGACATCCGCGACATGGTCGCGGGCATGGACCACGTGACGGTGCTGAAAAACGACGGCACGCTCATCACCTGGGGCGCGCGGACCGCGACCCTCGCCACGGGCGAAGCGCTCCTGCGGGCCGGGCCGCCCGGCGCGGAACTCACCCTCGCGGCCACGCGCGCCGTTCCCGGCGTCGCGCTCGGCGCGCTGGAATCCTCCGGCGGCGCATTGGCGCCGTCCTTTGCGACCGAGACGCTCGTCTATTCCCAGACGGTGCCCTCGTCGGACAAGGCGGTCGCGTTGACGGCCCGAGGCCAGGATCCTGTTTCGGGCTGGGAAATGTCGATCAACGGCGGCCCTTCGCGGCGGCTGGCGATCGGCTCCACGCTGGCGGCCGGCAGCAACTTCAACCTCGGCATCAACACCGCAGGCGGGCTCGTGGGCTGGGGATGGTCCTCGCCCATCGCGACGATCCCGGCGGAGGCTCAGCGCGGCGTCGTGTCGCTGGCCCTCGGGACCTACCACGCGCTGGCTCTGAAGGCGGACGGCAGCCTGGTCACCTGGGGATCGGGCGCGAGTTCCTCGCTCTTCGCGATCCCGGCGGCGGCGCGCCACGACGTGATGACCGTGACTGCGCGGAATAACACCAGCGCGGTGCTGCGGCGCGGTGGTGTCCCCGTCGTGTGGGGAAATGATTCGGCGCTGAAAAACGTGCCTTCCGCCGCCGCGAGCGGCGTGAGCGCCCTCGCTCTCGGCTACACCCACGCGCTCGCCCTGAAAACGGACGGCTCGGTCGTCTCCTGGGGCTCGCTCCCGGGCGGCATGAGCCCGCCCGCCTCCGTCTCCTCCGGGGTTTCGGCGGTGGCGGCCGGCCAATCGTTCTCGCTCGCGCTGAAGACGGACGGCTCCGTGGTCTCCTGGGGCAACTCCACGATCACGCCCTCAACGGGCGGACGGCGGGCCCTGGCCATCGCGGCGGGGCGCAACCACGCGCTCGCGTTACTGAACGACGGTTCGGTCGCGGCCTGGGGCGGCAACACCACGATCACCTCCATGCCCGCCTCGGCGTCGTCGGGAGTGATCGCGATCGCCGCCGGCGACGACCATTGCTCGGCTCTGCGGGCCGACGGCTCGGTCGTGACCTGGGGCATCTTCTCGACCCAGGTCAGCGGCGCGGACATCCGGCTCCAGGCGCCGGCGGGAGCCTTGGCGGGCCTGCGCTCAGGCGCGAACAGGCTCGAGCTGAGCGCGATCCCGCTGGAGGGCGCGGCGCTCTCCGGCACGCCGATCGTCGCCGGCCCGGATCGCAACTGGTTCCTGCGGGCGGACGGCGTGACCGACTATGTTTGGACCGGCCCGGGGGGCGCTCCGACGGCGCCCTCCTCCGCCCTGCTGCGAGACAACGCCGCGGCCGCGATCGGCGGAGCCGGCGAATACCTCGTGCGTTTCGATGGCACGATCCAGACGGTCCGAGGCGCGCAGCCTCCGGTCGAACTCACGAGCGTCAGCTACTCGGGGCCGGGAATCCGCCCCCGGACCGTGCGCGTGGCGGTGACGAGCTCTTTCTCCGCGGCCTTGCTGGAGGACGGCACGGTGCGGACGTGGGGGCCGTCCAGTTCGAGTTACCCGGTTCCGGCCGAGCTGGCTTCCGGCGCGCTGGCCCTCTCGGCCGGTCGCTATCACCTGATCGGACTGACGACGCGCGGAGGCGCCGCCGTCTGGGGCGGAGGCGCGCCCGCGATGTTCGACATCCCGGACTGGGCGCGCTCGGGCCTGCGCGCGGTCGCGGCGGGGGAAACCTTCAATGTCGTCCTCAAGGCCGACGGCACGCTTGGCGCCTGGGGCGATTTCGCCTTGGTGACCGACGCGGTGCCGGCCGGTTCGGATTTCATCGCGATCGCCGCCGGCGACCGGCACGCGGTCGCACTGCGCCGGGATGGCTCGGTGGCGGCCTGGGGTTCCAACGACTCCGGCCAGACCACGACGCTCATCCCGCCCGGGGCGGAGGTGGTGGCCGTCTCCGCCATCGCGAGCCAAACGCTGGCCTTGCTCGCGGACGGCCGCATCGCGGCTTGGGGCACTTTCGCCGCCGCCCCCGCTTATACCAGTTTCGCGCCGGGCTCGCGGCGGAGCTACGCGGTCGACGTCGTTCGCACGCCCGCGTCGCCGGCCCTGGCCGAGCTGGGAACAAGCGGCGGGGTGCTGACTCCGGCCTTCGCTCCGGGGACGCTCGCCTACGCGCAAGCCCTGCCTTCCTCGTCCGCGGCGCTCGCGCTCTCGGCCAAGCCTCTCGAGCCGGGCCAGCTTCAGGTGCGGGTCAACGGCATGCCCTTCCAGCGGGCCACCTCCGGCCCGAGCCTCGCGGCCGGCGGCAATTTCTTCGTCGGCATCGGTCCGGGAGGCGGCGCGGTTTTCCCGACCTACGCCTCGTCGACGTTTACCACCGTGCCGGCCGCGGCCCAGTCGGATCTCGCGGCTATCGCGGCGGGCGACACCCACATCCTGGCGCTGCGAAACGACGGCACCACGGTCGCCTGGGGCAGCACGTCGCCGACGATCATCACCATCCCTTCCGGCGCCTCGAGCGGCGTGGCGGCGATCGCCGCGACGGCGGGCAATTCGCTCGCCCTGCGCCGCGACGGCACCGTGGTGGGCTGGGGTTCCAGCAGCGCCTTGGCCAACGTGCCGCCCACGCTCGGCTCGGACAACCGCGCCATCGCGCTCGGTGCCAACCAGGCGCTGGCGTTGAAAAACGACGGCCGGGTCGTTCAGTGGGGCGTCGGTTCGGGCGCGGGCGTGCATCCCGACGCGGGGTCCGGCGTGGTGGCGATAGCGGCGGGCACCAATTACTATCTCGCCCTTAAAGCCGACGGCTCCGTCGTCGCCTGGGGAAGCGCCGCCGACATGACGCCGTTGCCCGTCGCGGCGCGCTCCGGCGTGATCGGCATCGCGATGGGGCCGATGCAGGGCTTTGCCCTGAAGGCGGACGGCTCCCACGTGATCTGGAACACCCTGCCCTCTTCGGCGACTATTCCGAGCTCGTTTGCCGGCAGCCCGGTCGCTTTCGCCGGCGGCCAGAACGCCGGGGCGGCCTTGCTCGCCGACGGCCGCGTGTCGGTGTGGGGCTCCTATTCGCAACCCAGCGGGCCGCCGCCCCCCGTCGCCCTGCCGATTCAGGCGGCAATTCCCCTGCGCGAAGGGAAGAACCTGATCGATGTGCGCACGACTCCGGTCGGCTCGCAGCCCTTGCACGAAACCTCGTTCGCCACCGGCGACCACAACCACCTCGTCGTCACGGCCGCCGGCTCGGTGCAGCGCTCCAAGGTGGCGGGCAACAGCACGCTCTCGACCTCTCCCTTGCCGACCTACGCGCAGTCGGGCGTGCGCGGCGTCTACGCGCGGGGCTTCGCCCAGTTCGTGCTTCGGCACGACGGCTCCGTCGTCAGTTTGGGGAACGGCCCCGGCGTGCCCTCGGTGTTGCAGCCGAACTACGCCTCCACCCCGCCGGCGCCGGCTCGAGCCGTGGCCCTGGCCGTCGGTCCGAACAACGTGCTCACCCTGCGCGCGGACGGCTCGGTCTTCGCTTGGGTCAACGACAACCTGACGCCGGCCGACGCGCGCCGGGACGTGGTCGCGATCACCAGCAATCCCCTCAACGACTTCTTCGCTGTCCGCGCCGACGGGCGGCTGGTGAGGTGGTCCTCGAACGGAGTGCTGGACACGCTCCTGCCCGCCGCGACGCGGAACGGCGTCGTCGCCGTGGCAGCGAGCACCTACCACGGCCTCGTGCTGAAAAACGACGGCACGCTCTTCGCCTGGCGTTGCGATAATCCGGACAAGCCCGATTCGCTCACCCAGATCCCGGCCGGAGCGACGGACATCGTGGCCATCGCCGCGACCAATCTGCATTTCCTCGCCCTGCGGTGCGACGGGACGGTGTTCGTGTGGGGCGGCAACGACTCTGCGCTCATGGCGGTGCCGGCCGCGGCCCAGAGCGGCGTCGCGGCCATCGCCGCGGGCCAGAATCATGCCCTGGCCCTGCGCGAGGACGGCACTTTCGTCTGCTGGGGCCAGGCGCCTAGCTCGGGAGGTTTGCTGGCACCCTCGGCGGAGGGGCTCGTGGCGGAACCGACCCGCACGTATTCGCTCGCCGCCACGCGAGCCCTCATCGTCCCGGACTCGGGCGGCCTGCTCGCGACCGGAGGCGCGCTTTCGCCCGCATTCGCTCCCGGGACGACGAGCTACTCGTTGCCGGACACACCCTATCCGGCGCTCGCCCTTTTCGCGCGCCCACGCGTCCCCGGCGGCGGCGTGATCGAGCTTCAAACCGGTGGGGGCGCCTACGCGCCGCGGATGCCGGGCGCCACGGTGGCGGTCACCGATCAGGCGGTGTTCGCCCTGCGCTCGAACGGCTCGG
>CBINJQ010000287.1:0-6029 GCA_966251015.1 uncultured Akkermansia sp.
TTCGAGTCCTGTGGCGTCCACCATCGGCCAAGTAACGCGGGGTGACCTTGTCTGTGGCGCCTCGGTTCTCAAAATGGTTCATGGCCCGGGCGCTTCCGCCTCCTACGGAGGCGTGGTAGACGCTAAGCTTTTCCCCCGGTTGCGAGCGTGGGGAGCGTGAACAACTTTTCTCGGCTCCGCTCGTTCTATGAAACGCTTAGGTTCCCCCGCCAAGCTAGCCCTCGTGTTGTCGGCCGCCGCCGTCCTGCTGCTGCTTTGGCGTCCTTGGCGAACCACTTCCGTGGCCCCCGCCGTCGACGGCGCGGAGGGGGCGGATTCTCTCCGTTCGAACGCCGCCGCGCCCGCCTCCGCCGTGTCGGCGCCGTCCGCGTCTTCAGGCTCCGTTTCGGCGCCGGTTTTGGATCGGGAGCTGGTTCTGCGCCCGCTCGCGGCGGCCAAGGAGAGCGCCGCCCATGCGTGGACCGCAGAGGATGCGCGCGCGCCCGAAATCATCCGCAAGCTCGCCCACAACTCCATGGAGGAGCGGCGTCTGCTCGAGGAGAACGCGCGCATCACCGGACGGCAGTTGGTCTACCGAAAGGAACCCGTTTTCGTCGCCGTCGATCGGGCGCGCGCGAAGGGCGAGTCCGTGACCGGCTTTGTCCTGCCCGGTTTCGACGGGCGGGAACTCCAGGTTCAGGTCGACAAGGCCGACATCGCGCCGTCGGGGTTGAGCGGCACCTTCACCGGCCGCCTTCCCGGCCTCGATCAATCGCTCGTCACGCTCGCCTTCAAGCAGGGCACCGAGGCCTTCACCATCGTTTCTCCCGAGGACGGGGTCTTCCTCCAAGGCCACCCGCGCGAACCCGGCGAGATCATGGTCACCAGTTTCATCCCGGACGACTATCTCGCGCTTCCCGGCGGCGAGCCGATCCGCACCGACGAACAATTTAAAACCGCCGAATGAACGCCCCTCGCCCCATGTCCTTTGCCCGGATCGCCAAGCTCGCCCTGACCGCCGCCATCGCGTCCTTCGCGGGCCAGTCCGCTTTCGCCGCGGCCGAGGCCGATCTGCTCGTGGCCTACGATCAACAGCACACCTCTTCGGTCGGCGGCCACGACAACGTGCAGGTGCTCGCGGCCAACGCCATCGCCGGCTCCAACGCCATCAACGAGCGCTGCGGCACCGGCGCGCGCGTGCGCATCGTCGGCTATCACGAGGCCGCGCAATCCAGCTATCAACGCACCTCCAAGGGCGGTTTCGTCAATTGGATGGCCAGCTACGACTCGCGGCTCTCCGACGTGGTCGACGCCGCCAACGCCCGCGGCGCCGATCTGGTGACGTTCCTTTGCGTCTCGACCAACGACGGCGCTGCCGCCGTCGCGCAGCAGCCGGGGCGTTACTCCTGTTTCGATCCCGGCCAGTTCTGGTCCACCGTCGTCGCGCATGAACTCGGCGGTCACAACTACGGCTGCGACCATCGCGGCGGCCGCCTCGAGCCGAAGACCGTCATGATGCACAACTACTGCGGCGGCGGCGCCCAGGGTTACTTCAGCAACGCCAACATCTGGCTGAACGGCGTCCGCCTCCTCGGCGAGGGCAGCTGTCTCGGCGACGCGGTCAGCGGCGGTGACAACTCCTATCTCATCAGCACCACCGCCCAGGGCGTCGCCGACCGCTACACGCGGGTCGTCACCGCGCCGAATCTCGCCAACGTCGTCCGTCGCTGGTCCTTCAATCAAGCCGCCGCCGCCGCTCCCGCCGGCACGACCCTCGTCGACTCCGTCTCGGGCTCCGCGCTCGTCACCGTCCAGGGCAACGGCGCGACCTTCACCGGCACCGGTCTTCGCATCCCGGGGGGCGCCGCAGGCGGCGGCGCGGCCTACCTTCAGCTCCCCTCCGGCATCGTTTCCGGATACACCAACGTGACGATCGAGCTCTGGGCCACCCCGCTTTCGTTCCAGAACTGGGCGCGCCTGCTCGATTTCAACAACGGCACGGCGAACTACCTCACGCTCACCACGGCCAACGGCGGCGGCCTCGGCTCCCAGCGCTTCGAATCGATGCTCGGCGGCTCGGCGGTCACGCTCGACAGCGGCCTGCCCACCACCGCGGGCGTTCCGCACCACTACGCCATCACCTTCGCCGACAACGGCGCCGGCGGCGGCCGGTGGACTTGGTATCGTGACGGCGACGCGGTCGCCTGGCTCGACGTGCCCTACACGCTTTCCGCGCTTCCCGACGTCAACAACTGGCTGGGCCGCTCCGCCTACGCCAGCGACGCCTTGGCCAACTGCGAGTATTCAGAGCTCCGCATCAGCAACGTCGCCCTGACGCGCGACCAGGTTTTCGCCAACTACGCCCTCGGCGCGAACCGCCAGGCCTCGAACGTCTTCCTCACCGCGGACGATCCTTTCGGACAGGCCTCGTTCAACTCGGCCGGCGTTTGGAGCGACGGCCTCGCGCCTTCCTCCGGCAAGACCTACGAGACGGCCAACTTTCGCCTGCGCACTCCGGGCGACACCGTCTCCCGGTCCTTCGCCGGCCAGTCGTTGAAACTCAGCGGCGGCGGCCTCATCTGGAAGGGCACCGCAAGCAGCACGCTCACGATCAACAGCCTCGTGCTCTCCGGCGGTCCCGAGCTGGTCCAGGCCGGCTCCGGCACGTGGACGCTCGCCGGCAATCTCACCGTCGACACCGACGAAGCCATGGTGCGGGCCGCCAACGGCCCGATCAATCTCTCGGCCAATCTCTCCGGCTCGCGCTCCCTCCTGTTCGTCAACAACACCGTCACGCTTAGCGGCGCCAACAGCGCCTTCGCCGGCAAGATCGCCGTCGGCGACGGACGCGCCAGCGCCATCGCCATCGACTCGGAAGCCCGCCTCGGACCCGCCCCCGCCTCGCTCGTCACCAACCAGCTCACGCTTAATCGCGGCACCGTCCACGTCTCCGGCACGCAGGCCATCGACGACGCCACCCGCGGCATCCTTCTCGATGTCAACGGCGGCGCCTTCAATGTCGCCGCCGGCGGCACGCTGACGCTTTCGAGCCCGCTCTACAGCCCCGACCTCGGCGGCTCCGTCGTTGCCGGCACGCTTGGCAAAGCCGGCCCCGGCACCTTGATCCTCGCGGGCACGGGAAGCACGTTCCGTGGCACGCTCCACGTGGACACCGGCAGCGGCTCCGCGGACGACGGCGTCGTCCGCGTGGTCAACAACCAGGTCCTCGCGAACGTCCACAGCCCGATCTACGTCAACAACAACACGAACGGCGGTTCGCGCCTCCAGATCGACGGCACCTCGGGCAACATCACCCTTCCGCGCGTTTCTCTCGCCGGTCGCAACGGTTCCGTCCCCGCCCTCCAGAATCTGGGCGGCGTCAATAACCTCGGGGGCCTCACCCTGACCGCCGGCGGTTCCAATTACATCGTCCAGTCGGACGCCGGTCAGCTCAACTTCACCTCGGGCATTTCTTCCGCCGTTTCGGGCAACCGCACCGTCACTTTCACGGGCAACGGCAACATCTCGATCGGAAGCGCCATCACCGACGGCTCCGCCGACGCGCTCGGTCTCACCAAGCTCGGCGCGGGCACGCTCACCCTCTCCGGAACGAACGCATACGACGGCACCACCACGCTCGCGTCCGGCACGCTCCGGCTCGACGGAAGCCTCGCCACCTCGGGCGTCATGACCACCGCGGCCGGCTCCACCCTCGCCGGCGCGGGCTCCAGCAACGCCGCGACCACGATCAACGGCGCGCATGTCCCCGGTGTCGCCGCCAACGCCACCGGCACCCAGACCTTCACCGGTCCGTTGACCTACAACTCCACCGCGACGCTTCGCTGGAATCTCGTGGCCAACGGCACCGCCGTCGGCGCGACCAACAGGGTGTCCGCCCAGGCCGTCACGGTCGTCGGCGGGGCCGCCGTCCACCTCGTCCTGAACGGCGCGGGCAGCGCGACCAATTTCACCGACGCGTTCTGGACCCAGCCGCGCGTCTGGACGCTCCTCACCGCTACTTCGCTGAGCGGCCAGTTCACGCTCGGCTCCGTGAGCACCGACTCCGGCGGCCGCGACGTGTCGGGCTACGGCTCCTTCGTCCTCCAGCAGAACGCCTCCGGCGTCTCCGTTGTTTTCTATCCGCTCAACTCCACCCCGCCCGCGACCCCGGCCAATCTCTCCGCGACGGCCTCGCCCGGCGCCGTTTCGCTCACGTGGTCCCCCGCGTCCGCCGCCGTCAGCTACAACGTCAAACGCTCCACGAGCAGCGGCGGTCCCTATGAAACCGTCGCCACCGGCGTGTCAGGCGAGTCCTACACCGACATCTCGGTCTCCAACGGCACCCTCTATTACTACGTCGTCACCGGCGTAAACCATTTCGGCGAGAGTGTCGCGTCCGCCGAGATCGTGGGCGCGCCCCATGCGCCTTCCCTGATCGACAAGGCCGACAACGCCCTCGCGCTCAACCAGCCCGCGAGCTGGACCGGCTCCGTCGTTCCGAACGCGTGGGACACCGCGCGTTGGAGCGGTCTCCCCGGCGCCAATTCCGTCGTGCTCGGCGCCAACCTCGGTCTTAAGTGCGTCGTGGTCGGCTCCACCGGCGGCCCGGTGAGTATCGGCGCGGGCAATACGCTCACGCTCGGCTCGGGCGGCGTCGACATGGGCGCGGCGACTCAGAACCTCTCAATCGCCTCCGGCCTTGCGCTCGGCGCGGGACACCAATCCTGGCGAGTCGCCACGGGCCGCGCCCTTGCGATCACGGGCGCGCTCACGCGAAGCGCGGGTTCGACCCTGCTCGTCGATAAATCCGCCCACGCCGGAGCGGCTTCGTCCACGATCACTCTCTCGAACGGTCTCGTCGGCCCTTGGGCTTTCGTCAAAGGCGCCGGCGCCTCCGCCAACAACTCCGCCAACGGCCACGCCTACGCGACCAAGGACGGCTCCAACAACCTCGTCGCCTACGTGGGCGCCGCCTCGCAGACGACCACCACCGCCTGGGGCGGCATCGCCTCCGGCGGCGCCGGGACGACGAACCACGACCTCAACGCCTCCGGCGTCCTCGGCGCCACCGGCCTGCCGCGGAACATCAACACCCTCCGTTACACCGGTTCGGGCGCGCGCCAGCGCGGCAACAACGCCGGAGACTTGCTCACGATCAACGGCTTGATGAACGCGGGAACGGGCGCGTTCACCATCGGCCGCGACGGGGCCAACATCACCGATGATTACTCTTTCGGCATCTTGATCGGGGCGACCAACGAGCTCGTTCTCGCCCCCATGAGCGCCGACATCGTGCTCTACAGCTTCATCAAGAACGGCGCGGGCGGGGCCGGCTCGGTCACCATCGCCGGCAACAACGCCGTCCTCCTCGCCGGGGCCAACACCTTTACCGGCGGCCTGAACCTGAATTCCGGCATCCTCCAGCTCGGCGTCGGAAACGCCATCGGCACCGGAGCCCTCCGGATCAACGGCGGCGATCTCCGCGCCCACGGCGCCGAGCGCACCGTGACCAACCCCGTCGTGCTCAACGGCGACTTCACCCTCGGCCGCAACATCATCCTCTCGGGCGCCGTCACGCTCGCCAACGACGTGACCATCACCTCCGCCAATCCCGACGCGCAGGCCGCCGCCACGTCCGCCCTCTCCGGCGTGATCTCCGGTGCTCGCGGGCTCGCCTTCGCCGAAGGGGCCAATCCGACGGGCACGCTGATCCTCTCCGGCGCCAACACCTACGCGGGCGGCACCACGCTCGGCGGCGGCACGCTCCAGCTCGGCAACGCGTCGGCCCTCGGCCTCGCGACCGGCAACCTCGCGGTCGACGGCGGCGCGCTGAATCTCAACGGCTTCAGCCTGACCGTCGGCCGGCTCTCCGGCGCGGGCGGCGTGATCGCCAACCTCGCGGCCGGGACGTCCACGCTGACGACCAACACCTCCGCGAGCTCGACCTTCGCCGGCTCGCTCCAGAACGGCGCCTCCGGCCAGGTGCTCGCGTTGACCAAGCAAGGCTCCGGCACGCTCACCCTCTCCGGCGCCAACACCTACACCGGCGC
>CBINJQ010000288.1:0-6006 GCA_966251015.1 uncultured Akkermansia sp.
CGCCAGCTGCGGATGAATCGGCTGAGACATCCCCAATGTTCGTAATACGAACATTTGGCATGGGAAGGCGAAACGTCAGAAATTGTAGTTTTTCCATCGAGGCCTCGACGTGGGACCTTCGAAAAACAGGCCGCCAATGTTCGTATTACGAACATTGGCGGCCTGGAATTTTGGTCGTTAGTCGGAAGGTTCGCGGGCGGTCAGGCGGGCGCCGGGTGTTTTGTCATCGAGCGGCGCAGGCCGCGCAGGGCGAGGGCGGACGCGGCGAAGAGGGCGACGTAATAGACCGCCAGCACGGCGATCTTCGTCGGCGTCAGCTCGTCGCTCATGTCGCCGAGCAGGATGGTCACGATGGCTCGCGCCGTGTGCAGCGCGGCGCTCAGGCCGAACATCAGCGAAAAGGGCACGCCGATGATCGGCATCAGATAAAGCTGCACGGTGTAGGGCATGCCGGGCAAAAGGCAGCAGAGCAGCGTCGCGTCTCGATGCCCCGCGCCTCGCAGTCGCGCCCGCCAAGGTTCCAGACCTTTGAAGAGGCGCGCCGGCAGCAGGCGCGTCAGCGCCCAGCCGAGCACGTGGTGCAGCACGCTCGTGACCGCGACCACCAGCATGCCGGCGGCAAAGCCGAAACGCACGCCCGCGACGAGGTGCAATACGCTCACGGGAAAGCCGACCAAGGGGAGCAGGGTGATCGCCGCGATCACCGCCACGCCGGGAAGCCGCTGCGCGCGAGCGTGCAGATCGGCGATGTCGATTCCGCCCCAAAGGAGGGAAAGGGCGAGGATGCCCGCCGCCGCGAGCAGCGCGCGCAGCAACAGGCTTCGTGTGACGCTCACCGGCCCGACGCGAAACAGCACGGGATAAGGAGGATCGAGCGGCGCGGAGGGGGGCATGGAGTTCAAGGTTTGCAGCGGGTGACGACTGTGTATGCGCGGGCGCATGCGGCCGGCCGCGACGCGCATTTCGGAAACGCGAGGCCACGACGCGCCAACCTATGCTCTTCGCGGGCGCGTTGGCAAAATCGTGGGTGGTTTCGCGCGGCCGCGCTTCCACGAGGAGGCCCGGGGCGCGGATCGCGAAACCCGCCTCCCGCCGCGGTGGGCGGCGCGGGGCGGCGGTTTTCAGGCGGCGAACTTTACCTCGACGGCGGCTCTTTCGAATTCCGCGGCGGCCAGGAGCGGTTCGGGGCGCAGGTTGCGGAGCCGGGCGACGAAACGGTCCGGCAGGATTTCGAGGCGTGTCGCGTAGTGCGTGGCGATGTCGTTGTAGTAGGTTCGCGCGAGCGCGAGGCGTTGCTCGGTCTCCACGAGTTCGCGGTGCAGGGCGGCGAAACCGGTGTCGGCGGTCAGATTCGGATAACGCTCGACCACGGCGCGGAGGGCGGGCGCGACGGCGGCGGGATCGGGGCCGGCGTCGCCGGGACGCGTGGCGGCGGCTTGGGCGCGCAGGGCGGCAAGGGTGGTTTGGGTGGTTTGTTCGTGGCCGGCGAGGCCCTCGATGGTTTTGACGATGGACGGGATGAGGTCGTGGCGGCGCTTCAGTTGCACGTCGATGAGCGACCAGGCTTGGCGCACGCGCTCGCGCAGGCCGACGAGGCTGTCGTGAACCATCCAGATCCAACCGAGGCCCCAGAGCGCGAGCCAGCCGAGCGCGAGAAGGACGCAGGGGACGACGATGCCCGGGATCGGGGCGGATTCGGGGCCGGGCGGAGGGTGGTCGGGCCGGGCGAACAAGAGGCCGGCGGGGAGGGCGGCGAGACCGAGCGTCCAGGTGGCCCAGGAGCCGAGGGCGAAGCCGCGTTTGATGGCGTCCTCGGTGCGGCAGGAGAGGATGAACTCCGAGCCGGCGGCGTCGGCGATCTCGGGCGCCACGACGTCGTCGCGTTCGCGGGCGGTGCCTAGCGCGTAGAGCGCCGTGTGCAAGGGGATGCCGCGTTCGGTGAAGCGGCGTTCGTGGGTGGAGCCGTTGACCCAGGCTTCGGGGGCCTTGCCGTGATAGAGCGGGTGGCCGAGGGGGACGGTTTCGGAGAAGAGCGGGAGCGGCTCGATGATGGCGCCTTCGGGGCGGACGAGGAGAGCGCCGGTGTCGTCGCGAAGATAAAAATCCTGGAGCTCGCCGCCGCGCGCGACGGTTTCCCAGCCGGTGGTGGTGACGGTGCGGGTGCGACGGTTTCCCTTCGAGTCGGTGTAGGTCTCGGTGCGGGTGCGGCGCCAGTGTTCCTCGGCGCTCCATTCGTAGTGGACGCAGGCGGTTTCGGCGAGGTGGCTGGTGAGCGGCGCCTCGCTTTCGGCGGTGCCGTTGAGTTCGACGAGGCCGATGAAAACGCCGCGAACCTTCGAGGTCGGCAGGTCGTGGAGGAGGCGGTGCCGGCGGCGTTGACGCAGGCTGAACCAGAGGCAGAGGAGCGAGACGAGTCCGCCGATGATCGGACCGGCGGAGTGGACGGTGTTCACGCCAAGGGAAATGCGTGAACGGAGGCGCGGGGTCGAGCGCGGGACGCGACGGGGAAGGTCGAGTATGTTTACGCGGCGAGGCCGGCGGCGAGAGCGAGGGCGCTGCGGGCGCGATTCAGGATGTAGAGGTGGTAGCCGGGGGCGCCGTTCGCGAGGAGGTCACGGATCTGGTCGAGCGCCCAATCGACGCCGATGAACTCGACGACGTCGGGATCTTCGCTCGCGACCTCGAGGCGGCGGGTGAGCGCGGCGGGAAGGACGGAGCCGGAGAGCGTGGCGATGCGCTGCACTTGTTTCAGCGAGAGCACGGGCATGATGCCGGGCACGATGGGCACGGTGATGCCCGCGGCGCGGCAGCGTTCGACGAAGCGGTGGTAGATGGCGTTGTCGAAGAAGAGCTGGGTGGTGACGAAGGCGGCGCCGGCGTCAACCTTGCGCTTGAGTGCTTCGAGATCGGCGTCGAGCGAAACGGCTTCGGGGTGCTTTTCCGGGTAGCCGCCGACGCCGAGGCAGAAGTCGGGGTGGCGGGCCTTGAGGAGGGCGACGAGTTCGCTGGCGTAGCGCAGGCCGTCTGGCGCGGGGGTGAAGGTGGCGACGCCTTTGGGCGGGTCGCCGCGCAGGGTCATGATGTTGCGGTAGCCCTGCGCGTGGAGCGTGTCGGCGATGGTGTCCAGCTCGGCGCGGCCGTGGCCCACGCAGGTGAGGTGGGGCATGACGGTGTAACCGAGCTCGTCCTTGAGGATGGCGGAGACCTGCGCGGTTCGGTCGCGGGTGGTGCCGCCGGCGCCGTAGGTGACGGAAACGAAGTCCCACGGGATGCGCTTGAGCGCGGAGGCGGTGGCGCGGAGCGCGGCGACGCCGGCCTCGTCCTTGGGAGGGAAAAACTCAAGGGAGCGGAGAGGGCGGTTTTCCGCGAAGAGGTCAGAGATGGGACGGTCGGCGCGGGGGGCGTTGGCGGGAGCTGCGGCGGAGGCGGACATGGCGGCGGGCGGAAGGGACGGAGGTTTTGGCCGCAGATTACGCAGATGGGCGCGGATGAAAGGCAAGAAACATATCAACGAATTCGTATGCGTTGATGTGATTTGGCTCTGAGTATGGGTCCTATGGATCTTATAGGCTCGATAGGACTTATGTGTTCGAGAGTAGGGTTCAGCCGAATTTCAGTAGCTCGCGGCTTAGGAAGGCGGTTTGGGCGGCGGCGAGTTCGCGGATGCCTTTTTGGGCTAGAGCGAGGAGTTGGGTGAACTCTTCGCCACTGAAGGTGGCTTCTTCGCCGGAGGCCTGGGCTTCGACGAAGCGGCCGCGGCCGGTCATGACGATGTTGGCGTCGACCTCGGCGTCCCTGTCCTCGGAGTAGGGGAGGTCGAGAAGCGGTTGGCCCTTGAGCAGGCCGACGCTGATGGCGGCGACGGAGTCGGTGAGGGGGTTCTCCTTGATGCGGCCGGCGTCGAGCAGGGTTTGCACGGCGAGGCGGGCGGCGAGGTAGGCGCCGGTGATGGAGGCGGTGCGGGTGCCGCCGTCGGCCTGGAGGACGTCGCAGTCGATCCAGAGGGTGTTCTGGCCGAGTTTGTCGAGGTCGAGGACGGCGCGGATGGAGCGGCCGATGAGGCGCTGGATCTCGACGGTGCGGCCGTCGATCTTGCCCTTGGCGATGTCGCGCTGCTTGCGCTCGTGCGTGCTGTAGGGGAGAAGTGAATACTCGGCGGTGAGCCATCCGCCGGGGACGCGCTGCTGTTTCATCCAGGTCGGGACGTTGTTCTCGACGGTGGCGGCGCAGATGACGCGGGTGTTGCCGAAGGAGACGAGGACGGAGCCGGTGGCGTGCGGGGCGATGCCTGCCTCGAATTTGACCGGGCGGAGCTGGTCGTGGGCGCGGCCGTCGGAGCGAAGGGCGGAGGGCATGATGGAGCGAGGAGCGGGGAGCAGGGAGCGAGGAGCCAGTGGAAAAACGTGGAGGTCCGGGGGGAACTCGAATCGAGGAGCCGGAACGGGAGGCGACGGGCGCGTTATTCGTCCTCGGGGGGAAGGTCGTCGGTGACCGGGGCCGGGGGCGGGAAAGGAACGGAGGTGCCGGCGACCGGCTTGATGACGCGCTCGGGCTCGGGGGCCATCTGCGCCGCCATGTGGGCGATGAGGCGCTCGTTGAAGGTCTGCGCGGGGTCGTGTCCCATGCGGCGGAGGGCCTGGACCATCGAGGATACCTCGACGAGACGGGCCATGTCGCGGCCGGGGCGGACGAAGAGCTCGAAGTGGGGGAGCTTGAGGTCGAGGATCTCGAAGAAGTGTTCCTCCAGGCCGGTGCGCTCCTCGACGACCTCGGGGGTCCATTCGCGGAGGGTGACGACGAGGTCGAGGCGTTTGTCGAGGCGGACGGAGTGGATGCCGAACATCTCGGCGATGTTGATGATGCCGATGCCGCGGCACTCCATGTAGCCGCGGTTGAGCGGGCGGGAGGAGGCGAGGAGATCGCGTTCGTCGATGCGTTTCACGACGGTGAGGTCGTCGGCGACGAGGGAATGGCCGCGCTCGATGAGGGCGAGGGCGCACTCGGATTTGCCGGCGCCGGCCTCGCCGCGGAGCATGACGCCCATGCCGCGGATATCCATGGTGGTGGCGTGGACGGTGGTGGCGGGGGCGAACTCGTTGTCGATGCAGAGGGTCGCGAGGTTGACCCAGTGCATGGTGATCATCGAGGTGCGGAAGATGGGGAGCTTTTTCTCGACCGCGATGGCGAGCATCGACGGGGTGGGCTGGTAGTTGCGCGTGAGGATGAGGCAGGGGATCTGGCGCTCGACCATCTCGGTGAGGATGCGCGTCTGCTCGGCCGGGGCGAGGGTGCGGAGGTAGGTCATCTCCGCCGCGCCCATCACCTGGATGCGTTTGTTCGCGAAGTATTTGAAGAAGCCGGTGAGCGCGAGCGCGGGGCGGTTGATGGAGCCCTCGCGGATGAGGCGGTGCAGGCCCTCGGGGCCGGTGAGGAGCTCGAGCTTGAGCTTGTCGCGGTAGGTGTCGAAGAAGTGCGCGACGGTGATGCCGTGGATGGCTTTTTGCATGGGGCGGCGGGGCGGCGGAATTTTTAACCGCGGATTACGCGGAGGGGCGCGGATAAAGGCGGAGTTTTTTGACCACGGACGGCACGGATGGACACGGATCAGCGAAGCGAAATGCGCAGGGAGTTGCTTTGGTTTTATCCGCGATCATCGGCGCAATCCGCGGTCGAATCTTCAGAGATTGAAGTCCTGGCCGAGGTAGAACTGGCGGGCCTCGGGGTCGTTCACGAGGAAGTCGGCGGCGCCTTCCTTGAAGACACGGCCTTCGCGGATGAGGTAGGCGCGGTCGACGATCTTGAGGGTCTCGCGGACGTTGTGGTCGGTGATGATGACGCCGATGCCCTTGGAGCGGAGATCGACGACGATCTTCTGCACCTCGGCGACGGAGATGGGGTCGATGGCGGCGAACGGTTCGTCGAGCAGGAGGAACTTCGGCTTGGTGACGAGGGCGCGGGCGATCTCGAGGCGGCGGCGCTCGCCGCCGGAGAGCGTGTAGGCTTTTT
>CBINJQ010000289.1:0-6006 GCA_966251015.1 uncultured Akkermansia sp.
GTCGAATACATCTCGTAGCCCTTGTGGGTGGAGTTGAGGTCGAGGGCGATGCCGCGGCCGACATCGACGACATCGGTGGCATACCATTTCTTGATCATCCGTCCGGTGCCGGCGTCGTAGTAGGCGGTGGCGAGGAAGCTCGGGTTGTTCTGCTGGATGATGTAGTTTTCCAGGCCGGGGCGGTCGGGGTTGAGGTCGGCGATGTGAAAGCGGTCGCCGTGGGAGATCTCGTCGATGACGAAGAGCTGGGTGCCGTCGTCGTCGATGACGTGGCCGATGTCGCAGATCTCGTCCTTGCCGTCGTTGTCGACGTCGGCGACGCGGATCTGGTGGCCCTCGGCGCCGTTGAAAGTCTGCGGGGTGGACCAGCGCTGGGTGAGCGCGCCGGCACGGTAGTCGAAGGCGCTGAAGACGCGGTAGAAGGCGCCGGAGTCGGCGCGGTTGTATCCGTAGAAAATGACGCTGGGCCGGATGCCGTCGAGGTAGGCGACGGCGCACTTGCTGGTGAGGGTGCCGTGCTGGGCCCAGGGATTTGGAAGGGTGACGCGGCCGAGCTCGGCGCCGGAGAGACCGTCGACGATGGAGACGAACTGGGTGGTGTTGTTCGCGGCGGAGATCGAGGCGACGGTCTGGCCGGCGGCGTTGGTGACGGTGACGCCGTTGGCGGTGCGAACGGCAACCTCGGCGCGGCCGTCTCCGTCGAGGTCGTAGACGGTGACGTTGTCGGTGTCGCCGATGGAGATGACGGAGGAGCCGGGCTCGTAGGCGTTGGACTGGGCGGTGGAGTTGGGCCCCATGTCCATGCGCCAGAGGAAGGTGCCGTCGCGGCGGTAGGCCTCGAGGTATTGGTTGAGGGAGGCGGCGGTGGGGACGCGGTCGACGAGGAAATCGTATTCGCCGTCGCCGTCGAAGTCGCCCACCCAGCAGAATTTCACGTCGTAGGCGGTCGTGGGCGCGTCGGGGTTGGGGAAGGCGGTCGCGAGGGGGACGGTGATGTAGGGGAGGGTGAGGTTGTTGGAGCTGGGCCAGCCGGAGTTGGCGGGCAGGGTATAGGCGGCGCTTCGGGCCTGCTCGACGCCATTGACCACCGGCGCGACGGAGTAGGCGATCGCGCTGGCGAGGGAGCCGGAGCCTGGAGTGTCGAGGTAGTTGGTCGACGTGGTGATCGGCGTGGAGGTGATCCGGACGGGCGTGGCGCCGGCGACGGAGCGGTAGACGTGGAAGCCGAGGTCGGCGGGTTCGTCGCCGAGGAGGCGCCAACCGACGTAAGCCTGTGTGGAGCTGCTGCGCACGGCGACGACGCCGCGACCGAGCGCCTCCATCTGACGCTGGGCCTGGAGCGCCGACGGCAAAGCGAACCAGGCGCAGAGCAGGGCGAGAACGAAAACGAGGAGTCGGCGCGAGGCTTGCATGGACGGGATCAAAGGGACGGGGACGAGGACGCGAACGAGTGTTCGGGGGATTCCGGAGTGAGAATGGCGCGGGAAGGCGGGTCGCGGCGAAGGTCGGCCACGACGCAGAAGGCTTCGCCGCGCAGGGCCGCGAGCAGGGGCATGCGCAGCCGCGCGGGGCGGGAGGACGGCGGGAAAAGGAAATGAAAACGGACCTCGTGGTCCTGGAAGATGGAAACGAGGACGCGCTGCGACCCGATGGTCTTGCCCGAGGAGTCGAGAAGCGTGCAGACGCGCGGGGCGGCGGCGAGAAGGGCGGCGCGATGTTGATCGAGTGTCGCGGCCGACAGAACGGCGTCAGGCGACAACAGCGAGGTGGCGGAGGGCAGGGAAACGGAGACGAGGATCTCGAGGTTTTCGCTGTCCGCGGTGATCGCGAGGCTGCTTTCTCCCGGAAGGTGGGCGCGCGCGACGAACGGGGTGAACGCGAGGGCGAGCAGCCAAAGAAGCGTGCGGACGGAGATCATGGATCGAGACGATGAAACGAGAATCCGGCCGATTCCCTTTCCGGGCGTGGGTGCGCGGAGCGGGCGGTGGAACCAGACGATATAACGCGAGAGGGACGGCACGCGAGGGGCGGGCCGTTTATCGTGGCGACGGGCGCAGCGGGACGGAGTGCGCTGGTTTCAAACAGTAAGATTTGGGCGCGACGGAGGCATCGCGCGGTTTGTGCGTGCCTGTTACTACGGGGATCGCCGCCGGATTTGGAACACGCGGGCGGGGGACCGAAGCCCGAGTCGGCCGAATTACGGGAGGCGGGACTCCCCCGTCCACCTTGGCGCGGGCGTTCGGGAAATGATCCCGCCTATGGGGCCGGCGTGTTTCGGGACGGCGCGGCGAAACCGGCGGAGGCGGTGCGAACGCGTCGATCCTGCTCGGCGGGGAAGACGGGCGAACGGCGGAGGCCGAGGCGGGCGAGGCGGAAGGCGGCGGCGGTGGAGAGGCAGCCGAGGCCGTAGCGGACGCTGCGGCGGAAGTTGATCGAGGAGGCCTCGGGGAAATACTTCGTCGGGCAGCTGATCTCGGCGACGACGTAGCCCTGCCAGAGGATCTGCGCGAGCATCTGGTTGTCGAAGACGAAGTCGTCGGAGTTCTCGCGCCAAGGGATGTGTTCGAGGAGCTCGCGCGAGAAGGCGCGGTAGCCGGTGTGGTATTCGGAGAGCTTGGCGCCGAGGAGAAGGTTTTGGGCGAAGGTCAGGGCGCGGTTGGCGACGTATTTCCAGGCGGGCATGCCGCCGCGGAGGGCCTGGCCGCCGAGGATGCGGCTGCCGATGACGCAGGCGTAGACGTCGCCGGCGACGAGCGAGGCCATGGCGGGGATGAGCGCGGGCGTGTATTGATAATCCGGATGCACCATGACGACGACGTCGGCGCCGGCCTCGAGGGCGGCGGCGTAGCAGGTCTTCTGGTTGCCGCCGTAGCCGAGGTTGCGCGGGTGGACGTGGACGCTGGTCTTGGGCAACTCGCGGGCGAGGGAGACGGTGTCGTCGCGGCTGGCGTCGTCGACGACGATCACGTGGTCCACGACGCCGGTCGCCATGACCTCGTCGTAAGTGCGGCGCAAGGTCAGCGCGGCGTTGTAGGCGGGCATGACGACGACGATCTTGCGGTTGTTGTGCATGCGGGCGGGGGGCGCTGGGGGGCGGATAGGCGGCGTGGAGCGCGGGCGCGGACGCCGGGGACGGCGTCCCTCCAAAAGCGCGAAATTCAGCCGCGGGCGTTGAGTTGGGAGCGCCAGGCGGCGGCGCCTTCGGGGTCGTGTTTTTTCCACGAGCGCTCGACGGCGTCGGCGGCGTTGGCGCGGGCGACGGGGTCCTCGATGGATTTCACCCAATCGGCGGCCTTTTTCGGGTGGCTGAAGGCGTAGGAGGAAACGAAGCGGGCGAGGGACTGGTCGCGGTCGGCGCCTTTGGGGAGGGCGGAGAGGAACGCGCCGGCCTTGGCGGGATCGACGCGGCCCCAGCTCTCGACGGTGAGCGTGAGCGCGGTGGAGCGGGCCTCGGGGTCGGGAAGTTTCATCGCCCAGGCGGTGGCGGCGGCGGGATCGAAGCGGCCCCAGAAGTCGGCGAGGCTGTTGACCGCGGCGGCGGAGAGCTGCGCGGGCGGGATGGTGGAGGCGAAGGCGGCGGCGTCGGCGGGGGCGTGCTCGGCGAGGGTGGTGACGAGGCTGTTGGCGAGGTGGGTGCGGAAGTCTCCGGGCGGAAGCGTCTGGACCTTGGCGATGGCGGCGGGGGCGTCGTCGCGAGCCCAGGCGTTGGCGAGGCTTTGGACGGCGAGGTCGCGGGTTTCTCCGGCGGGCATCTGAGAGGCGACGGCGAGGGCGGCGGGGGCGTCGTGGAAGGACTGGGCCTCGACGATGGCGGCGAGGGCCTCCTGGCGGGCGGGGCCGGGCGGAAGACGTTGCGCCCAGGCGAGGGCGCCGGGGGTGTCGGTCATGGCCCAGGGGCCGATGGAGTGCTGGAGGGCGCGTCGGCGCTCGGCGGGGGACGCGAGGGTGGCGGCCCAGGTGGCGGTGCCCTCGGGATCGAGGTAGGCGCGGCGCTCGCCGAGGTAGGCGATGGCGTGGGTGCGGAGCTCGCCCTCGGGGAGGGTGAGCAGCCATTCCTGGGCGGCGGCGGGGTCGAGCTGGACGTAGCCGGTGGCGATGGCGCCGACGGCGTCGCGTTGGGCGGTGCCGGCGGGTAGTGCGCGGGCGAATACGGCGGCCATGGCGGGGTCCTCGCGGGCGAGCTCGACGCTGACGGAGCGGAGAAGCTCGGTGCGCTCGCTGCCGGCCGGGGCGCCCAGGACGTATTCGAGGGCGATCTCCGGGTCCTCCTGCGCGATGAGCCCGAGCGCGGCGCCGAGCGTGGTGAGGCGGGCCTCGCCGGGAGGGAGGGCGGCGGCGGCCTCGAGCGCGGCCTCGGGTTCGCGGGAGCTCCAGTTGAGGATGACGTTTTTGAGGATGCCGGCGCGGGTGGCGCCGGGAGGGAGCTCGGAGGCGCGGGCGAAGGCGTCCTTGGCGTCGGCGTTGGCGAGGTTGCCCAGGACGGTGCCGGTGGCCTCGTCGCGGTCGCGGCCGGGCGGGAACTTGTTGATGAACTCGAGGGCGCCGTCGGGATCGGCGACGGGCCAGGCGGAGGAGGCGAGGACGAGGGCGCGGCCGCGCACGGGGCCGGGAGGGAGGGCGAGGACGAACTCGGCGGCGGCTTTGGGCGAGACGGCGGCCCAGTTGTTCACGACGGTGCCGAGGAGTTCGTTGCGCTCGGAGCCGGCGGGCAGGCTCTCGACCCAGGCGACGGCGGCGCGGGCGTCCTTCATGCCCCAGGCGCGGGCGATGGCGGCGGCGGCGGTGCGGCGGTCGAAGGGACGGAGCTGGAGTTTTCCGAGCGCGGCGGCGGCCGCGGCGGGATCGCCTTCGGCCCAGATGGCGAAGACGGAGCCGTAGGCGTCTTGGCGTTGGGCGGCGGGCAGGAGGGCGACGAGGCCGAGCGCGGCGTTGGGATTTTTGGCGGAGAGGAGCGGAAGCGCGAGGCGGAGGGCGTCGGCGCGGACGGCGCCGGGGGGGAGCTCGCTGATCCAGGCGACGGCGCCGGTCAGGTCGGCGTGGAGCCAGCCCTGGAGCGCGCTGAGCATGAGCTGGTCGCGCAGGGTGGACGACGGCAGGGCGCGGACAAAATCGATGGCGGAGCGCGGGTCGCCCTCGGCCCAGCGGGCGAGGAGGGTGCGACGGAGCTCGTCCTGGGCGGGGGCGAGGACGAATTCGCGGAGGGCGGCGAGGAGCTTGCCGAAGTCGGCGGGGGAAAGGCGGGCGAGGATGACGTCCCACTGCGCGGTGCGACGCCAGACGCCGCGGCGGCATTCGTCGGTGAGCTGGGCGATGATCAGGTCGAGCGTGAGCGCGGGGGCCGAGGCGGCGGCGGAACCGGGAGGCGCGGCCTCGGGCGCGGGGAGCGCGGGGCGCGGGGTGTTGGAGGCCGGGAGGGAGGCGGGGGAACGGAAGTGACCAAGCGCGAAACCGCCGCCGAAGACGGCGAGGACCGCCAGCGGGAACGACCAATGACGAATGACCAATGACCAATGAGGGGAGGGGCGGCGCATGGGGCGGGTAACGAAGAACGAAAGATTGGGGGGCGAAACGAAACGGCTCCGCCGTTCCGCCACGGGGCGGGATGACTAGGAGCCGGGGGCGGGGCGCAGGGGGGATGTTTCGAGAGCGGAGAGGGCGGCGCGGGCCTCGGCGTGGTCGGGGACGGCGGCGAGGACGCGGCGGAAGGCGGCGGCGGCTTCGGCGGGGCGGCCGGCGGCGGCGAGCACGCGGCCGAGTCCGTGGCGGATCTCGAGGTCGTCGGGGTGGCGGGCGAGGTGGATCTCGAGGTTGGCGGCGGCCTCGGCGTAGCGGCCGGAGTGGATCTGAACCTGGGCGAGGTCGATGCGGGCCTCGGCGAAATCGGGCGCGAGGCGGAGAACCGCTTGAAGCTCGGGGACGGCGTCGGCGAGACGTTCGAGGGCGAGGAGCGTGCGGGCGAAGTTGTGGCGCACGCTCTCCGTCCCGCCGCCCGGAGGGCGCGTCCGC
>CBINJQ010000290.1:0-5993 GCA_966251015.1 uncultured Akkermansia sp.
CGCGCGGCCTCGCGGTCGAAACGCAGCGCGGAGTTGGTCTCGTAGAAGTGGAAATGCGAGCCGACCTGGATGGGACGATCGCCGGTGTTGGCGACGACAAGCGTCTTGGTGGCGAGGCCGACGTTGGCCTCCAAAGGGGCCGCGTCAGGGGCGACGATGATTTCTCCGGGAAGCATGGCAGAATGGATGATGTGAGATGTGGGATGGATGATGTTGGGATCGGAGATGTGTGATCGATGGATTGCTCCATCTCACATCATCCATCCCACATCATACATGCGTCACCGGATCGGGTTGTGGACGGTGACTAGCTTGGTGCCGTCGGGGAACGTGGCCTCGACCTGCACGTCGTGGATCATCTCGGGCACGCCCTCCATGACTTGGTCGCGGGTGAGCAGCGTGGTGCCGTAGCTCATGAGCTCGGCGACGCTGCGGCCGTCGCGGGCGCCTTCCATGATCTCGTAGGTGATGATGGCGACGGCCTCGGGATAGTTGAGCTTGAGGCCGCGCGCCTGACGGCGGCGGGCGAGGTCGGCGGCCGTGACAACGAGGAGTTTTTCGCGTTCGCGAGGGGTGAGGTGCATGCGGGTGGAACGGAGAGGTGGACCGCGGATTACGCGGAGGGACGCGGATGACGGGAAGACGGGGTCAAACCTGGAGATGTTTTTGGACGACCTCGTCCGTGAGCCCGGCGATGGGGCCGCCGATGGTGACGGCGCCGCGATCCATGGCGTAGAAGCGGTCGGCGATGGCTCGGCAGAAATCGACGTATTGCTCGACAAGGAGAATGGAGAGGCCGCGACGGGTGCGACGCACGGTCTTGAGCGCGCTCGTGATCTCGGCGACATCGCGCTGGGCCTGGTCGATGGCGGCGGCGACGGGCGGCGATTTCAGCTTCTTCAGGGTGTCGCCGATTTCCTCGATGATGCTGGGTTGGATGCCCTCGGTCGGTTCGTCGAGGAGGAGGATCTTCGGCTGGGTGAGCAGGGCGCGCGCGATGGCGAGTTGCTGCTGCTGGCCGCCCGAAAGCACGCCGCCCTTGCGCGGGAGGAACTGCTTAAGGATCGGGAACAAGGCGTAGACCTCGTCGAGCGCGTCCTTGGCGGCGGCGCCTTTGACCTTGTGGACCACGAGACTGATCCGGAGGTTCTCCTCGACGGTGAGGTGCGGGAAAATGTCGCGGCCCTGCGGGACGTAGCCGATGCCGGCGCGGGCGCGGGCGTCGGCGGAGAGGCCGGCCAGGCTTTTCCCGTCGAGCGTGATGGCGCCCGAGCGAAGCGGGCGCAGGCCCATCACGGTGCGAAGCGTGGTGGTCTTGCCCACGCCGTTGCGGCCCATGAGGGCGACGAGCTCGCCCTCGCGGACCTCGAGCGTGACGCCGCGGAGGATGCGCGAGCCGTCGATGTCGACTTCGGCGGAGGAGATGGAGAGGAGGGGATCGGACATCGGAGCAGGATCAGTGTTTGCCGCGGCCGAGGTAGACCTCGCGGACCTTCTGGTTGGATTGCACCTCGTCGAATTTTCCCTCGCAGAGGACGGTGCCCTGGTGGAGCACGGTCACCTGGCCGTCCTGGGAAATCTGTTTCACGAAGGTCATGTCGTGCTCGACGACGACGATGCTGTGCTTGCCGCGCAGGCCGAGGAGCAATTCGCCCGTGCGGTGGGTTTCCTCGTCGGTCATGCCGGCGGCGGGCTCGTCGACGAGCAGCACGCGCGGCTCGGAGGCGAGGAGCATGCCTATCTCGAGCCACTGTTTCTCTCCGTGCGAGAGCAGGCCGGCCTTCCAGTGGCGTTTGTCGGAGAGGCGGATCAACTCGAGCAGTTCGTCGAGGCGATCGCGCTGCGCGGAGGACAACTTGTGGAAGATCGCCGCGAAGACGCCGCGCGAGCCCTTGAGCGAGAGGACGAGGTTGGCCTCGACGGTGTGTTCGGCGAAGACGGAGGGCGTCTGGAACTTTCGCCCGATGCCGAGGCGCTGGATCTCGTATTCGTTGAGCTCGGTGAGATCGATGGAGGGAGCCTCGTCGGAGGCAGCGAACTTGATGTCGCCCTTGTCGGGCTTGGCGCGGCCGGTGAGCAGATCGAAGAAGGTGGATTTGCCGGCGCCGTTGGGGCCGATGACCGTGCGCAGCTCGCCGGGGAAGAGATAAAAATTCAGCGCGGAGATGGCGCGGAAGCCGTCGTAGGTCTTGGTGACGTCCTCGGCCTGGAGAATCGGGTGAGCCATGAACTATTTATGATTTACGACTTATGATTTAAGATTTCGCGGGCGCCTCGGCGGAGGCGGCGGGCGCGGGCGAGGCGGGCGGCGGTGGAGTCGAGGCGGAGACGTCCGGATCGGGCTTGCGACGACGGAGGCGATCAAGGCCGGCCTTGATCTTGCCCGGGATGCTGACGAGGCCGCCGGGGAGGAACAGCACGACGAGGATGAAAACGCCGCCGAGGAGAACGAGCCAGAGGTCCGGGATGGCGCGGGTGGCCCAGCTCTTGAGGGCGTTGATCGAGATGGCGCCGACGATGGGGCCGAGAAGCGTCGCGCGGCCTCCGACCGCGACCCAGACGACGGCCTCGAGCGACTTGTCGGGCGTCATCTCGCTGGGATTGATGATGCCGACCTGCGGCACGTAGAGCGCGCCACCGACGGCGGCGATGAGACCGCCGAGGACGAAGATGAAGAGCTTGTAGTGGCCGGCCGCATACCCGGAGAAGAGCACGCGGTTCTCGCCGTCGCGGACGGCCTTTTGCACGAGACCGAACTTGGTGCGGCTCAGCCAGCGGCAGAGCAGGAAGACGAGAAGGAGCGTGATCGCGGTGGCGATGAAGAGGCCGCGCTGCGTCGACGCGGACTGGATGTTGTGGCCGAGGATGAACTTGAAGTCGGTGAAGCCGTTGTTTCCGCCCATGAGGGTGTTGTTGCGGAAAAAAATCAGGGCGCCGGCGTAGGTGAGCGCCTGGGTGAGGATCGAGAAGTAGACGCCCTTGATGCGGGAGCGGAAAGCGAGGAACCCGAAGATGAACGCCACCACGCCCGGGAGAATGAAGACCATCGCGAGCGCGAAGGGGAAACTATGGAAGGGCTTCCAGAATCCGGGGAGCTCGGTCCAGCCGAGGAAGACGAGGAAGTCGGGGATGGGCTTCTTGTGCTGCCCGAGCTCCCCGATCATCCGCATGAGATACATGCCGTGCATGTAGCCGCCGAGGGAGAAGAAGAGCGCCTGCCCTAGGCTGAGGAGACCGGTGTAGCCCCAGAGCAGATCGACCGAGATGGCGAGGATGGCGTAGCAGAGATACTTGCCCCACAGGTTGAGGGTGAAGTCGCTCACGACGCCGTAGGCGTTGAGCAAAGGGAAGACGACGATCAGCAGGGTCGCGATGACGGCGATGGCGGTCGTCTCGACGCGGCGGCGGGTGGTGGTGCTCATGCGGGACGCGAATCAGTCGAGGCTGCGGCTGCGGGTGACGAAGATCCCCGCCGGACGCCATTGGAGGAAGAGGATGATGCCGCACAGGACGAGGATCTTGCCGAACACGGCGGAGTCCTGCGCGAGGTTTTGGAGCGCGCCGCCGATCACGGGCACGGAGCCGAAGGCGCCCGCGATGGACGGAGAATACTGCTGGATGAACTGGTCGATCGAGCCGATGCCGAAGCCGCTTATCACGGTGCCCACGAGGTTCCCCACCCCGCCGACCACCACGACCATGAAGCTGTCGACGATGTAGCTCTGGCCGAGCGAAGGGCCGACGTTGCCGATCTGGCTGAGGAAGGCGCCCGCGAGTCCGGCGAGTCCGCTGCCAAGGCCGAAGGTGAGCATGTTGACCCGCTCGGTGCGGACGCCGATGCACGAGGCCATTTGCCGGTTTTGCATCACGGAACGGATGAGCAAACCGAGCGGCGTGCGGGTGAGCACGAGCCAGACGCCAAAGACGATGAGTCCGGCGAAGCCGATCACGAAGACGCGGTTCCAGCCGAAGATGACGTCGTCGACGGTCCAGTTGCCGCTGAGGTAGCTCGGGCTGCTCACCTGCACGTTGTTCGCGCCGAAGGTGAGGCGGAGCATCTGCTGGAGGAGAAGCGAGACGCCCCAGGTCGCGAGCAGGCTCTCGAGCGGGCGGCGGTAGAGGAACTGGATGATGCTTCGCTCAAGCGCGATGCCGACCAGCGCGGCGGTGACGAAGCTGCACGGGATGGCGAAGAGGAAGTAGCTTTGATACCACATGCCGCTCGCGCCGAAGCCGGGGATCTGGATCGACATGCCGAAGGGGGACAACGCGAGCCCGGAGCCGAAGATGTTCTGGATGACGTAGGTCGTGTAGGCGCCGATCGCGATCATCTCGCCGTGGGCCATGTTGATCACGCCCATCAGGCCGAAGGTGATCGCGAGGCCGAGGGCGACGATGAGCAAGATGCTGCCGAGGCTGAGGCTGCGGAAAACCGTGCCGATGAAGTCGACCTTGGACTTGTGCGAATCCACGGCGCGGAGGGCGTCCTTGGCGGCGGCGACGCGGGCCTTGTCCTTGGCGGTCTCGGCGTCCTTGAGCGCGGTTCTGAGAAAGTCGGTGCTCGCGAGCGTGTGGAGCTCGGCGAGGGTGTTGAGCGCGGCGACCTGGACGGCGGAGTCGGTCGCCTTGAGTTGGATCAACGCGACGGCCTCGCGAAGGATCAGCGCGACGTCGGCGTCGTTCTCGATGGCGAGCCGCGCCTCGAGCGCGGGCAGATACTCGGCCTTTTGGCTCTGGCCGAGGGTTTGGATCGCCTTCTTGCGCGTGGCGGGCGCGGGCGCGGCGATGTCGATCACGTCGAGGACGGTCTTCATCGTCCGACGAAGCGCGGAGGTGTGCTCGGCGGTTTTAAATTCCGCGGCGATCAAGCGCAGCGGTTTGCCATCGGCCCCGAGCAAGGGCTGGCCGTCGGCCACGCGGACGGCGGCGCGCGCGCCGGAGTCGTCCTTCTCGCCGACAAGGGTGACGGGAATCTTTTCGCCCTCGGCGGGCGTGAACAAAACGATCCCGTCCTGGCGCCACGCGGCGAGGAGCGGCGCGATGGCCTCGTCGCCCTGGCCGAGGAGAGAAGCGACGAGCTCGCGTTGCTTGGCCGGAGAATCGGAGAGCACCGCCTGGGCGATCGTCTCGCGCGGGGTGGCGGCGGCGAGCGAAACGGTCCAGAGCGAGGCGAAGAGAAGAAAGCGGAAGAAGCGGGATATCATGAGCGCGACTGGCGCAGGGCCTTGAGCAGGAGGCGGGCCGAACGAGGAAAATTTTTCATCCGACCGGAAAAAACTCGGGGCGGGTCAGCGACGACCCGCCCCGAGAAACCACAAAACCTAAGGGAACCAACACGCGCGTCCCGACCAAGGGACGCCGTGGTGAAAAGCGGACGGGGGACGCCCGCGGAGGAGAAACGACAAGTCCGGGTTGGCGGCGCGGATATCGCGAAACGACGCCGGGCGAAGGAAAGTTCGCCCGGCGCGGCGATGGCCGGTTGAGAGCGGCCGCTTACTTGAACTTACCCTTGAGCCAGGGCTCGCCGTAGACGTTGTCGAAGGACTTCAGGATCTTGAACTGACCGTCGGCCTTGGTTTCGCCGATGTAGACGTTCTTGGTCAGGTGCATGTTCGGCTGGGTGGTGACCTTGCCGCCGGGGCCCTCGAAGGAGAGGCCGGATTTCCAGGCCTTGCGCACCGCGTCGACGTCGAAGGTGCCGGCTTTTTCAACCGCGGCCTTCCAGAGGTAGACGCCGTTGTAGCTGAGAACCATGGGCGAGCAGGTGACGCGGCCTTCCTTCACGATGCCGGGGACGGAGCTCTTCTTGAGCCAGGCCTGGAAGTCGGCGACGAACTTCTTGTTGGCGGGCGTGTCGAGCGACTGGAAGTAGGTCCAGCAGCCGAGCTGGCCGACGAGCTGGTCGGCGGGGAGGCCGCGGAACTCGTCCTCGGAGATCGAGAAGGAGACGACCGGGCAGGTCTCGGCGGTGAGGCCGGAGGCGGCGTATTCCT
>CBINJQ010000291.1:0-5975 GCA_966251015.1 uncultured Akkermansia sp.
CCGTGCCCGCCGGCCAAAGCGCCCCCCTCACCCTCTCCGCCGAGGTCGCGGCCCCCGCCCAATGGAGCGCCGAGACGCCGCACCTCTACTCGCTTCTGCTCTCCCTCGAGGACGCCGACGGCAAAGTGCTTCAGGTCATCCCGCAGCGGGTCGGTTTCCGCAAGGTCGAGATCCGCGACGGCATGCTGCTCGTGAACGGCAAACGCATCCTCCTCAAGGGCGTCAACCGTCACGAACACGACCCCGACCTCGGCCACGTCATGACCGAGGAGCGCATGCGCCAGGACATCGTGCTCATGAAGCAGCTCAACATGAACGCCGTGCGCCTCTCGCACTACCCGAACGAGGTGCGCTTCTACGAGCTCTGCGACGAATACGGTCTCTACGTCGTAGACGAGGCCAACATCGAGTGCCACGGCGCGCGCGACGCCCGTCTCGGTCTCGCCAGCCATCCCGACTGGGCCGACGCCATCATGGACCGCTACGTCCGCATGGTGGAGCGCGACAAGAACCACCCCAGCGTCATCATCTGGTCCCTCGGCAACGAGGCCGGCGGCGGCTCCAATTTCCACGCCGCCTACGAGTGGTCGAAGCGCCGCGACACCTCCCGCCCCGTGCAATACGAGCAGGAGGGCGAAGGCAAACACACCGACATCGTGTGCCCGATGTATGACAGCCCCGCGAAGGTCGCGCGCTACCTCGCGAAGAATCCGACGCGCCCCTACATCCTCTGCGAATACGCCCACGCCATGGGCACGAGCTTCGGCAACGTCCGCGCGTATTGGGACCAGTTCTACAAGAAGGACAGCCGCGGCCAGGGCGGCTTCATCTGGGACTTCGTCGACCAGGGCGTGCGCACGCCGCTGCCGAAAGAACGCATCGGCAAGTCCGGGCGCATGATGCTCCCGTCCCTGAAGGCCGACCCTTCGCTCAAGAACGGAAAACAAAACGTCGACTGGTTCTACGCCATCGGCGGCGACTTCGGCCCCGCCGACACGCCCAGCGACTCCACGACCGGCTCCGACGGCATCGTCGACGCCGACCGCCGGCTCCAGCCCGAGGCCCACGAGGTCGCCAAGATCTATCAGGACGTCGCCGCCAAGCTCGTGGCGCCCGGCGATCCCGGCCGGATCGAGCTGACCAACTGGAGCTCCTTCCGCACCATCGGCGACTGGCTCGTCGGCGAATGGCGCCTGCTCGCCGGATCCGACGAGATCCAGCGCGGCAAGATCCCCGATCTCGACGTCCCCCCCGGCGGCGAATCGCGCGTGATCGCCCTCGGCGTGAAGCGCTTCAAGCGCGAGCCCGGCGTGGAGTATCGCCTCGATCTCTCCTTCCGTCTCAAGAAAGCAACTACGTGGTCTGAAAAGGGCCGCGAGATCGCCTGGGAACAGCTGCCGCTGACCGGCCTCGTCGCCGACGCGAGGATCGCCGCGGCCAAAGGGCCCGCCCTCTCCGTCGAAGGCGACACCGTGCGCGGCCGGAACTTCGAAATCACCTTCGACCGCGCCGCCGGAACGATGAAGGCGTGGAAGATCGACGGCCGCGACATGCTCGCCGCCGGCTTCCGCCCCGACTTCTGGCGCGCCCCGATCGAGAACGACCGCGGCAACGGCATGCTCCACAAGAACGCCGTCTGGCGTCACGCCGGCCGCGATTGGAAACCCGCTGCCCAAGGCTTCGAAGCCTCGCCCGACGGCGCCCAAAAGATCGTGTTCTCCGGCCCCTTGCCGTCCGACGCCGGCGCCTGCGAGGTCGCCTACACCGTGCGCACCGACGGCTGGGTGGAAGTCGCATTCCGCCTCACGCCCAAGAAAGGCCTGCCCGACATTCCGCGCGTGGGCCTCGTGGCCGCCCTGCCCGCCGAGTTTGACCGCGTGACCTGGTTCGGCCCCGGTCCCCACGAGACCTACGCCGACCGAAAGGAATCCCGCGTCGGTCTCTACTCGGGCGCCGTGGCGGACCAATTCACGCCCTACCTGATGATCTCCGAGTCCGGCAACAAAGCCGACGCCCGCTGGATCGCCGTGACCAACGCCAAGGGCGCGGGCCTGCTCGCCGTGGGCCGCCCCCTGCTCAGCGCCAACGCCTCGATCTACAGTTCCGAGGCGCTGACCGCGCCGGGCGGAAACAAGGTCAACTACCACCCGCATTCGCTCACCCGCTCGCCGCACACGATCCTCAACCTCGACCTCGCCCAACGCGGTCTCGGCGGCGACGACAGCTGGGGCGCGATGCCGCACCCGCAGTTCCTCCTGAAAACGGATCGCGATTACGGCTACTCCCTCGTCCTGCGCCCCCTCAAAGGCGGCGAACGCGACTTGGAGAAACTGGCGCGGAACACGTTCGCGTGGTGACGCTTTGGGGTGTTTTAAACAGATCTGTAGCCAAAAGGCAGGGCGCGACCGCCGGGCGCACCGCGGCCGAGTGGCAAGGCTGATAGGCAAAGGCGACGGTCCCGCCCTACCTTGAGAGGCGACGATTACTGCTATAGTTCTGCTTGAACCGTCCTAACCTAGGCAGGAAACCGCCTCCCCTCCGCCGGAGATTTCAAGGAGGGAAGGCGTCCGGCCCGGAACAGTCGAACGTCCGACCCCGTCGGCGCCGAACTCCTGTTGCCAAGCCTCCGCGCGCTCGTTGCGCTGGACGCATGGTCATCAACATCGCGATCAGCGTCGTCCTCGGTTTTCTGGCATCGTTCGTGGTCCAGCTGGCGATGAAGCTCTTCCTGGGGCTTCGGGCGCACTGGCTGCACACCCTGATCGCGACGATGCTCACGGCCGGCGTCTTTGGCCTGTCCTTTTCACTCACGCTCGAGAACTACGACGAGAAGTCTTCCACGTATTTCCTCCGCGTCCTCGCCACCGCCATCGCCGCCTCCTTCGCGACCGGCGTCCTGTCCTTCCGATTCAACATCCACGGAGACCAGGGCGACCGTCCGAGCTGGCTCGCTTCGCTCGGCATGACCGCCCTCGTCGCCGGCCCAGTCCTCGTCATCCTCTCGCTGTTCTACCTCGTGAACAGCTGACCGCCGTTGAATCTGGGTGGACGCGCGCGGCTCTCCGCCCGTGGTTCGATATCCGGGCGACGGGCGCGAGACTCTCCCGCCCGCCTCGTCGCGACGGAAGTCCGCCGTGCCCGCGGGCACGAAAAAGACGGCGCTTTTCGCGCCGTCTTTCTCTTTTCGGACCAAGGTTCGCCTACTTCGCGAGCTCCAGCCCGAAGTAGCCCTTCGCGTTCTCGAAACTGATGTCGCGGATGAGCGCGTCGAGAGCCGCCGAGTCGTCCGGGATCAGCCCCGCCTCCACGTCCTCGCCGATCAGCTTGCAAAGCAGGCGCCGGAAGTATTCGTGACGCGGATACGACAGGAAGCTGCGCGAATCCGTGAGCATGCCCACGAAGCGCGAGAGCAGGCCAAGCGACGAGAGGGCGTTGATCTGCCACTCCATGCCTTCCTTCTGGTCGAGGAACCACCAGCCGCTGCCGAACTGGATCTTCCCGGGAATCGAGCCGTCCTGGAAGTTGCCGATCATCGTCGCGAAGACGTAGTTGTCGGCCGGGTTGAGGTTGTAGAGGACGATCTTCGGAAGCTGGTTTTCGCGGTCGAGCGTGTCGAGGTAGCGCGAGAGGGCGCGCGCCTGCGGGAAGTCGCCGATGGAGTCCACGCCCGCGTCGGCGCCGAGGCGCTTGAGCAGCCGGCTGTTGTTGTTCCGCAGCGCGCCGAGGTGAAGCTGCTTCGTCCAGCCGCGCTTCGCGTCGAGGCGGCCGAGATGGAGCATCATATACCAGACCCACTTGCCCGTCTGCTCCGGCGTGGCGGCGCGGCCGGCGCGGGTCTGCTCGAAGATCGCCTTCGCCTCGGCGTCGCCGCACTCGGCGTCGGGAATGTTCTCGATGCCGTGGTCCGACACACGACCGCCGACCGAGTGGAAAAACGCGTGGCGCTTGTCGAGCGCCTCAAGCAGCGCGTCGAGGCTCCCGATGTCCACGTCGGCTCGCGCGGCCAGCTGGTCGCACCAGGCGTTGAACACCGCGGGCGCTCCGGCCGCCATCAGCTTGTCGGCGCGATAAGTCGGATAGACCCGCGTCTTGAGGCCGCTTTTCGCGATCGCCAGATGGTGCTCCAAGGAATCCGCCGGATCGTCGGTCGTGCAAACCACCGCGACCTTGCTCGAGGTCAGGATGCCGTGGGTCGAGAAGGCCGGCGTCGCGAGCTTGGCGTTCGCCTGCTCCCAGATTTTCGGTGCGTTCGCCTCGTTGATCAGCAGGTCGATCCCGAAGAAACGGCGCATCTCGAGGTGCGACCAATGGTGCAGCGGATTGCGCACGAGTTGCGGCACCACGCGGCAGAACTGGAGAAACTTCTCGTAGTCGGAGCTCGTCGCCCCGGTGATCAGATCCTCGTTCACGCCCGCCGAGCGCAGCGCGCGCCACTTGTAGTGGTCGCCCCCCAACCAGACCTCGGCGAGATTGCGAAACCGCTTGTTCGCCGCGATTTGGTCCGGAGGCAGGTGACAATGGTAGTCGAAGATCGGCTGAGACTTCGCCACCTCGTGGTAAAGACGACGCGCCGTGGCGGTGCTCAGCAGAAAATCTTCGTGCAGGAAGGGGGCGGGCATGGTGTCCGAAGGCTAGCGCCCCCCGCGCGCCTCACGAGCGCATCCGGTCGGGGAACATTTTCAGCCGTTTGCCGCCTCCTTCGCCGCGGCCTCGCCCGATCCGCTTTCCCAAAGGAAAACGGTGGCCAAAAGTTCCCGGCGCGCGTGAGACTGCAAACTGTCTCACTCCGCCGCGCCTCCCTCCCCGATGTTCGAACCTCGAGTCACCCTCAAACAAGTCGCGGCCCGCGCCGGCGTCCACGTCTCGACCGCCTGGCGCGCCCTGAAAAACGACACCTACGTCGAGGCCGCGAAGCGGGCGCGCATCCGCGCCATCGCCGAGGAGCTCGGCTACGCGCCCGACCCGATGCTCACCGCCCTGAGCAACTACCGGCGCAAACACCAGCCGGCCGCCTTCCAGTCGACGCTGGCCTGGATCAACAACTTTCCCGACCGGCGCGAGGGCCGCGAGCTCGTCAACATCGCCGGCTGCCACGAGGGCGCGCTGCGCCATGCCACGCAGATGGGTTTCAAGCTCGAGGAGTTCTGGCTCGCCGAACCGGGCATGACCCTGCGGCGTGCCCGCGAGGTCCTCCTCGCCCGCGGCATCCGCGGCCTCGTCTTTCCGCCCCAGCCCTTCTCCGGCACCGAGCTCAACCTCGACGTCGAGCCCTTCGCGTGCGTGGCCATCGGTTACTCGCTCGCCGCGCCCAGCCTTCACATCGTGGGCAGCCATCAGCACAACGCGACGCTCCGTGCGCTGCGCGAACTCGCCAAGCTCGGCCACACCCGCATCGGCATGGTCGCCGCCACCGAAACCCTGCGCCGGGCCAACCACACCTTCGAGTCGCCCTACCACTTCTTTCAATCGATCCAGGACGACGCGCAGCGGCTGCCCATCTTCTTCATCCAGGGCCGCGACGAGCCGCGCAACATCGCCGGCGCGCGCGAGGACTTTCTCGCGTGGTTCAAACGGCACAAGCCCACCGCCATCATCTGCCACGTCAGCGAGGTGAAAACGTGGCTCGAATCGATCGGCCGTTCCGTGCCGAAACACGTGTCGCTCGCCACCCTTTCCCGCGCCTTCGACCGCAACTGGTCCGGCATCGACCAGCAGGAGGCCGAGATCGGCCGTCGCGCGGTGGAGCTCCTCGTCAGCCTCTTCCACAGCGGCGAACGCGGCGCGCCCGGCACGCCGGTGCGCCTGCTCGTCGAGGGCTGCTGGATCGAGGGCGACACGACCCGGCGCATCGGCCCGCCCGCCGCCAAGCTGCTCGAACGGCTGGGCTGAACTCGTTTCCAGGCTTGGCGCGTTTCAAGTGGAACCGTAGCCGAAAGGCAGGGCGCGACCGCCGGGCGCCCCGCGGCGGAGAGGCA
>CBINJQ010000292.1:0-5974 GCA_966251015.1 uncultured Akkermansia sp.
AAAACACCTGGGGCGCGCTCGACGGCCGCACGCCCGCCGCGCCGCTCACCTACGGTCGCATCACGACCGACGACGCCGGCGGCCGCATCCGCACCTACGTCGGCCAGGGCGAGCTCACCAACGACGAGCTCAAGACCTTCGGCAACCGCGCCGTCGCTCGTGTGCCCAAGCTCCAGAAACTCATGCGCCACGTCTGCCGCGAGGGATTCGAGCACCACGTCGTCATGAACGCTTCCCACACCGCCGGCGTGCTCGCCGAGGCCTTCGGCCGCTACCTCGGCTGGGAGGTCTACCACCACGAAGGCCCGCAGGAGTGATCCGCTCGTGCGCGTTGCCATGAACGACCGCGATCTCGCGTTAAAATCCTTCGCCCTCCGCCGCCGCATGCTCCGCCTCATTCACGAGGCGGGGGCCGGCCACACCGGCGGCGGACTCTCCTGCATCGACATCCTCAATCTGCTCTACAACCGCGTGCTGAAAATCACGCCGGAGACGGTCGATTCACCCGCGCGCGACCGCTACGTCCAGAGCAAGGGCCACTGCGTCGAGGCGCTCTACGCCGTCATGTCGGACCGCGGCTATTTTCCCGACGCCGATCTCGATACGGTCTGCCACTACAAGAGCTATTACGTCGGCCATCCCACGCGGAAGATCCGCGGCATGGAGATGAACACCGGCGCGCTCGGTCACGGCCTGCCCATCTGCCTTGGCATGGCCCTTGCCGCAAAGATGGACGGCGGGGCCTTCCGCGTCTTCACGCTTCTCGGCGACGGCGAACTCGCCGAAGGCTCCAACTGGGAGGCCGCCATGGCCGCCGCCCATTACGACTTGGACAACCTCGTCGCCATCCTCGACCACAACACGCTCCAGATCACCGGACACACCCGCGACGTGATGTCGAACGAGCCGCTCGACGACAAATGGCGCGCCTTCGGCTGGGAAGTTCGTTCCGTCAACGGTCACGACTACGCCGCGTTGTCCGCCGCGATCACCACGCCGCATCCCGGCAAGCCGCTTTTCGTCATCGCCAACACCGTGAAGGGCAAAGGCGTCAGCTTCATGGAGAACGTCGGCAAATGGCACCACGGCGTGCCGAGCGACGCCGAGCTCGCCCAAGCCCTCGCCGAGCTCGAAGCCGCCGAGCACAAGTTCCGGGAGGCCGTCGCATGAGCGCGCCCGCCCCGTCCATGTTCACGCCGGCCGCCAAGGCCATGGCGGAGAAGCTCGGCCTCAAAAAGGGCCGGGCCAATCTCGAGGAGTTCGCCGACACGCTCCAGGCCCTCGCCACCGCCGACCGCAACATCGTCGCCGTCACCTCCGACTCGCGCGGCTCCGGCAAGCTCGCCCCTTACGGCAAGGCCCTGCCCAAGCAGATCGTCGAGGTCGGCATCGCCGAGCAGAATCTGGTCGGCATCACCGCCGGCCTCGCCGCCTGCGGGAAAAAAGCCTTCGGCGTCTCGCCCTCCTGTTTCCTCACCGCCCGCTCCTTGGAGCAGATCAAAAACGACGTCTGCTACTCGAACGTGCCCGCCGTGCTCGTCGGCATCAGCTCCGGCGTGAGCTACGGCGCGCTCGGCTCCACGCATCACTCGTTGCACGACCTCGCCGTCCTTCGCGCGATCCACAACGTCACGATCATCGTCCCGGCGGACAATTTCGAGACGCGCGAGGCCATCCGTTACGCCGCCCGCGCGCCGCGTCCGGTCTTCGTGCGCTTCGGCAAGGCCGCGATGCTCGACCTCGCCCCCGAGGGCGCGACGTTCGAGGCGGGCCGCGCGCTCACGCTGCGCCAGGGCCGCGACGTCGCCTTCATCGCCAACGGCGAGACCGTCGTCCACGCCGTGCTCGCCGCCGCGGCGCTCGCCGAGAAAGGCGTTTCCGCCCGCGTGCTCAGCCTTCACACGGTGAAGCCGATCGACACCGCCGCCGTGCTCGCCGCCGGTCGCGAATGCCGCGCCGTCGTCACCGTCGAGGAGCACATGGTCGCCGGCGGAGCGGGGGAGGCCGTCGCTTCCGCGCTTCTGCAAGCGGGCCTCGCGCCGCGCTTCAAGATGGTCGGCTTCCCCGACGAGGACACCGTCACCGGCGCCCAGGCCGATCTTTTCCGCCACTACGGCATCTCGATGGAGGGTCTCGCCGCCACCGCCCTCGAGCTCCTTGCGCGCTGATCCGTCGCGGTCTCCTTCGTCCCGCCGCTTCCCGGTCCGCCGCCTTCGACCGTCCTCCCCATGCTCTTCCTCGCCCTCGACCAAAGCACTTCCGCGACGAAGGCCCTGCTCTTCGACGCCGACGGTCGCTCGCTTGATCGCGAGTCGCGCGAGCATCGGCAGCTTTATCCGCGGCCGGGCTTGGTCGAACACGACGCCGAGGAGATCTGGCAAAACACCCTCGCCGTTCTCCGCGCCGTGCTCGCGCGTCAGTCCCCGCGCGTCGGCGAGATCGCCTCGCTCTCCATCTCAAACCAGCGCGAAACGATCGTCGTCTTCGAACGCGGCACCGGTCGCCCGCTCTGCCACGCGCTCGTCTGGCAGTGTCGCCGCGGCGACGAATTTTGCTCCGCGCACGCCGCCGCCGGCCTCGAGCCGCTCGTCCACGCCAAGACCGGCCTCAAGCTCGACGCGTATTTTTCGGGTTCAAAACTCCAGTGGCTCGTGCGCAACCAGCCCGGCCTGCTCGCGAAGCTCGCCGACGGCTCCGCGTTGATCGGCACCATCGACGCCTACCTCGTCCACCGGCTCACGCGCGGCCGCGTCTTCGCCACCGATTCGACCAACGCCTCGCGCACGCTTCTCTTCCACATCCGCCGCATGGCCTGGGACGACGAGCTCTGCGCGCTCTGGGAAGTCCCCGCGCGCGCCTTGCCCGAGGTGCGCGACAGCTCCGCCGCCTTCGGCGAAACCACGCTCGACGGCGCGCTCGCCAAGCCCCTGCCCATTCGCGGCGTCATGGGCGATTCGCAGGCTTCCCTCTTCGCGCAACGTTGCTACGCGGCCGGCTCGGCCAAGGTCACTTTTGGCACCGGTTCCTCGCTCCTCCTCAACATCGGCTCGACGCCGCGTTTCTCCACCCAGGGCGTGCTTACCGCGCTCGCCTGGTCGCACGCGGGCCGCCCGACCTACGCGTTCGAGGGCATCATCATCTCGTCCGCCTCCACGCTCAGCTGGCTGCGCGACCAGCTCGGCCTCGCCCCCGACGTGCCCGCGCTCGAGCGGCTCGCGCTCTCCGCTCCCGACAACGGCGGGGTCCATCTCGTGCCCGCCTTCACCGGCCTCGGTCTTCCCCACTGGCGGCCCGAGGCGCGCGCCGCGATCCTCGGGCTCTCCAGCCACAGCGACAAGCGCCACATCGCGCGCGCCGCGTTCGAGTCCGTCGCCTTCCAGGTGCGCGACGCGCTCGAGGCGATGCGCGCCGAGGCGGGGGTTCCTCTCCTTTCCCTGCACGGCGACGGCGGCCCCACCACGAGCGCCTTTCTCATGCAGCTCTGCGCGGACCTCTGCGCGGCGGAAATCCGGGTCGCGTCGATGCCGGACTGCTCGCCGCTCGGCGCCGTGCTCGCGGCGCAGCTCGGGCTCGGCGTCGTTCCCACCGTCGAGGCGCTGGCCGCCCGCCCGCGCGAGGAGGTGCTGTATCCGCCCCGGCTTGAAACCGCCGCCGTGGAGCGTTTGACCGAGGGCTGGCGCCGCGCCGTGCGCCAGGTTGTCCACGCCGCATGATTTCCCCCAACTCATCCCCCTGATGATGCATTTGCCCCGCTCGTCGTCCGTCGTTCTCACCCTCGCTTTGGCCCTTGGCGCTCCCCTCGCCAAGGCCGGCGAGAAAGCCCTGATCGACACGACCCGCTCGCCCCACGCGCTCATGTATATGCCCGACCTCGCCGACGTGCGTTGGAACGGCGGCCTGCTCGGCGAGCGCTTCGACGTCGCCCGCGATGTGATGGTGCCGCACATGTGGACCATCTTCTCCGATCCCCACGAGAGCCACGCGTGGGACAACTTTCTCATGGCCGCCGGGCTCGGCGAAGGTCGCGGCGACGGCAAACCCCACGGTCCGCCTTTCAACGACGGCGACTTCCTCAAGTGGCTCGAAGCCCTCGTCCAGGTCTACGCCGTCACCCGCGACCCCGCGCTCCTGAAGCAGATCGACGAGATCATCCCCGTCATCGCCAAGGCCCAGCGCGACGACGGCTACCTGCACACCCACAAGATCGTCCCGCAGCGTCGCGGCCAAAGCGGAGCCGTCGCGAAGGAGTTCGAGGACCGCGAGCACTTCGAGACCTACAACATGGGCCATCTGATCACGACGGCCTGTATCCACTATCGCGTTACCGGCCAGACCGGTCTGCTCGATTGCGCCCGCAAGGCCGCCGACTACATCGACCGCCTTTGCAAGGAGCGCCCGGAGGAGCTCGCGCGCAACGCCATCTGCCCTTCGCACTACATGGGCGTGGTCGAGCTCTACCGCGTCACCCGCGAGCCGCGTTACCTCGAACTCGCCAGGCAACTCATCGAGATCCGCAGCCTCGTTCCGCCCTCGGTCGGCTCCGACCACAACCAGGACCGCACGCCTTTCCGCGAGAGCACCGAGGCCGTCGGCCACGCCGTCCGCGCCAACTACCTCTACGCCGGCGTCGCCGACCTCTACGCCGAAAACGGCGACGCCACGCTCTTCAAGCCGCTCGCCGCCCTCTCCGACGACGTCGCGGGCCAGAAGCTCTACATCACCGGCATGACCGGCGCGCTCTACGACGGCGCCTCGCCCGACGGCGCCCCGGCCAGGCTCCACCCGCAGATCAAGACCGTCCACCAGGCCTACGGACGCGACTACCAGCTGCCCAATCTCACCGCCTACAACGAAACCTGCGCGACCATCGGTTACGGCATGTGGATGTGGCGTCAGCTCGCGCTCACCGGCGACGCCCACCTCGCGGATCTCTTCGAGCAGACGCTCTACAACGGCATCCTCCCGGGCATCAGCCTCGAGGGTAAACACTACTTCTACGTCAACCCGCTCAAGAAGCTGAACGACTTCAAGGTCCCGCTGCGCTGGTCGCGCATGCGCGAACCCAACATCAAGTCCTCCTTCTGCTGCCCGCCCAACGTCGTTCGCGTCATCGCCGAGGCGCACAACTACGTCTACGCCCTCTCCCCCGACACCGTTTGGGTCAACCTCTACGCCGCCAGCACGCTCGACACACGATGGCTCGACGGCTCGCGCATAAAACTCCGCCAGCAGACCGATTATCCGTGGTCGGGCGCCGTCAAATTCATCGTCGACGAGGTGCCGGCCCGCGAGGTCACGCTCAAACTCCGCATCCCCGGCTGGCTGCGCGACGGCGCCACCCTGCGCGTCAACGGTCGGCCCTTCGGCTCGAAGCTGGAACCCGGCGCTTACGCCGAGGTGAAACACACGTGGAAAGCGGGCGACGAGATCGACCTCGACATGAAGTTCAAGCCGACGCTTTGGGAGGCCAACCCGCTCGTCGAGGAGACCGTCAACCAGGTCGCGATAAAATACGGCCCGCTCGTCTATTGCCTCGAGTCCAACGACCTCCCCGAGGGCGTGAAACTCAAGGACGTCGCGATTTCTCTCTCCTCGCCCACCGGCTTCGTGGCCGAACGCGAGGAGATCGCGGGCGCCGAGGTCCTGACTTTCAAGCTCAAGGCCCGCGCTCTTTCGCGCGCCGACTGGACCGACAAGCAGCTCTACCGAGAGGTCGGGACCCGCGCGCCGCGCACGATCACGGTCAAGGCCGTGCCCTACTACGCGTGGGGCAACCGCGGCGACACCGAGATGACCGTCTGGATTCCCGCGCGTTGATCGCCGCTTCGTTTTCGCCTTCGTCCACGCCCATTTTTTCACCCCATGAGCCAGCCCCTCGCCCCGTCCCCCGCCGATCCCGTCACCATCACGCGTCAGCAGTGGAAATGGTCCGCCCTCGCCGGCATGGCGTCCTACCTCGACGCCGGCTCCATCG
>CBINJQ010000293.1:0-5966 GCA_966251015.1 uncultured Akkermansia sp.
CATGGAAGGCATGGGAGAGCGCACGGTCGAGCGTCAGTGGGCCTACGCGAAGGCCGAGCTCTACCGGATGATCCGCGAGGAGTATTCCAAGAAGGGATAGGCCTTGGCTGCGCCCGACGAAAAGCTGCTCGTCGGCCTCGCCTCCGGTCTTAGCGACGCCGCGGAGCGGGAGGCCTTTCTCGCCCACGTTTGCCGCGACGATCCCGGGCTAAGGGAACGTCTGGAGGTGTTGCTCGAGGCGCGATCGGAGGCGGAGCGATTCTTCGATTTCCGGGCGGATGAACAGAGCGCCGCTCCAGACGGCCCGGCGACGGCGACGGAGGCGGAGGAGGCCGAGGCGCTCGGAGTGCGGATCGGTCGTTACCGTCTCATCAAACGCATCGGGGCCGGGGGTTGCGGGGTGGTTTATCTCGCCGAGCAGGATGAGCCGGTGCGCCGCGAGGTCGCGGTGAAGATCGTGAAGATAGGGATGGATACCGAGGCGGTGATCGCGCGCTTCAACCTGGAGCGGCAAACCCTGGCACGGATGGACCACCCGCACATCGCCCGGGTGATCGACGCGGGGGCGACGAGTTCGGGGCGTTTGTTTTTTGTGATGGAGTTCGTGGATGGTCGGAAAATCACCGACTTCTGCGACGAGCACCGTCTCGACGTGAGAAAGAGGCTCCTGCTCTTCATGCAGGTTTGCCGGGCGATCCATCACGCGCACCAGAAGGGCGTCATCCATCGCGACATCAAGCCGTCCAACGTGCTCGTGCGTTTCCATGAGAGCGTCCCGGCGCCGACGGTGATCGATTTCGGAATCGCCAAGGCCACGGCGGGCGGTGGCGGGGGCGGAGGCGCCGGGGGCACGCTCACGCGGACGAATCATGCGGTCGGGACGCCCGCCTACATGAGCCCGGAGCAGGCCGACGGGGGCATGGACCTGGATACGCGTGCGGACATCTACAGCCTGGGGCTCCTGCTCTACGAGTTGCTCGGCGGCCTGCCTGCGTTTCGCTTCAAACCAAACGCCACGACGGCGGAGATGTTGCGCATCATCCGCGAGGAGGAGGTCGCGCCGCCCTCGCGGGCGTTGGCGCGGGCCGAGCCCGAGCTGGCCGCATCCATCGCGCGAAGCCGGGCGACCGATTACCGGCACCTCGAGTCGATGATCGGCGGGGATCTCGACTGGATCGTCCTGAAGGCCATCGAGAAGGATCGCGCGCGACGCTATGAATCGGCCGTCGGGCTGGCGGTGGACATTCAACGTTATCTCGACGACGAGCCGGTCCTGGCCCGGCCGCCGAGTCGCGGCTACCGGCTGGGCAAGCTGGTGCGGAGGAACAAACTCGTGTTCGTCGCCGGGAGCATCGCCGTCTTCGGCTTGGCGGCCGGGTTCGGGACTTCGACCTGGATGTTTTTTCGGGAGCGCGACGCGCGTCGCGAACAGTCGCGCCTTCGTGCCGACGCCGAGCTGCGCGGGCTGGTGGACCGGGCGGCGGTCAAGATCGGGTATCGTGAGATCGAGGAGGCGGATCGCTTGTTGGCGGGAGTGCCTTCCGGGCTGGCCCCCGCGTCGATGGAGGCGGCGAACACGTTTCGCGCCGTCGCGAATTGGCATGTGCAGGGCGAGCGTTTGCGCGAGGCCTCGGAACGGCTGGCCGCAATGGCGCGCGCCCTTTCGAGCGTGGACGACTCCGACGAGCCGACGGTGTCTTTGGGCGTGATGGGCGCCGCCATCATGGCCGCCTATGTGGGCGAGGCGGACCGCTACGAGGAGATTCGCGGGATGATGATCGGGCGCTTTGGTCGCACTTCGAATCCGGTGGTGGCGGAGGAGGTGTTAAAAGCGTGCCTGGTCCTGCCCCCGGACCTGCAAACCCTTCAGGCGCTCGCTCCCATGGCCGAGCTGGTGGATATGGCGATCGCGTCCAAACAAGGCCTCATCGGCAACGACCCGCATCACCTGGTGGCCGGCTGCCTTTCTCTTTCGACCTTTCACCTGCGCTCCGGAGATCGTCCGAAAGCGGCGTATTGGGCGGGCCGGGGTCTGGACGTTCCGCGTCCCGACGAGGCGAGGCGGATCGCGCTTCTCAGTCTGCGCGCGATGGCGTCGGGGACGATGGCGCCGGTTGGAAATCCGGATTCTTTCGAGTCCCTTCAACGCGCGGTGGACGCGGCGATTTCCGGCAAACGGTGGACGATGCCGCCGACTGCGGAGCTGGCTTTTCGCGCGGACTGGCTGAATGCGATCCTTCTGTTTCGAGAGGCCGCTCAAGTCGTTGACGGCCGAGGTTTCCCGTAGGGACGAGGGGCGCCACCCGGCGGACGTCATGGTGTTTTTTTCCGAAAAAATTCAGGTTCAGGCGGATTTTATCCGTGGACGTCGCCTACTCCTAGGTGATGCATTCCATTAATTCCACTTCAAGCGGACGCTCCTCGCGGCGTCCTTCATCCTCAGCCACCGCCCTTTGCGGCGCGATGATCGCAACCCTCGGCCTCGTGGCCCTTCCTTCCATCTCGCACGGCGCGACGCGCATGTGGAGCGGTCCCGGCACGGAACTGATGACCGCCGCGAACTGGGGCGGCACCGCTCCGACCGCCAGCGGAGACGTCGCGCAATTCAACGGGACCGTGGGCGGAAGCTTGTCCCTCGTAAACAGCAGCACCACGGCCACGTTGAACGGCGGCGGCACCACGGGTCTGACCTGGTATCTGAGCGGCGCTCAGACCGGCAACGTCTCGGTGGACTACACGGGGACCAACTCCTCCAACAGCTACTTCCGGTTGGGCGCCACGGCGTTGACGGTGGACTCGGGCGCGGGCGCCCTGACCTTCGGCAACGGAGTCGGCGGCGTGGCCGTCCCCTCGTCCAACACGGGGACCGCGTTGAAGATCGTGCTCGGTTCCGGCGGCACCGCGCAGACCATCACCTTCACCAATAACTCCGTGAACGCGGTGACGTTCGAGTCGGACGTCTATTTTTCCAACGGTGGCGGCAGCGCCAAGACGATGTCCTTCGCGGGCTCGGGCAACTTCGTCTTGAACAGCATCATCGGGCCTGACGTGAGCGGCAACAAAGGCGTTCAGGTCGTCGGTTCCGGGACCGTCACCCTCTCCGCGGCGAACACCTACGCCAACGCCACCACGATCAACTCCGGCACGCTCGCCCTCGGTGCATCCGACCGCATCTCCAACTCCAGCGCGCTCGTGCTCGGCGGCGGCACCTTCGCCACCGGTGGCTTCTCCGAGACGCTGAACACCCTGACGGTCAGCGGCGCGTCGATCATCGACTTCGGCACCGGCACCTCCGCCCTCGTTTTCGCAGATAGCAGCGCGACCAACTGGACCGGCACCGTGACACTGCTGAACTTCGACATCGGCACCGACTCGCTGAACTTCAGCTCCATCAGCGGTCTCACCGTCGCCCAGCTCGCCGACATTTCCCTGACCGGCTACACCGCCACCGGTCTCGAAGCCGGTGGCTTCGTGCAGTTCTCCGCCATCCCCGAGCCGTCCACCTACGCGATCTTGTTCGGCGGCCTGGCGTTGGTCGGCGCAGTCTGCCGCCGCCGCCGCGCCTCGTAAGGTTTGAAGTCTCGTTCCGGCCCCGGGTCCTCCGCTCCGTGAGAGACCCCGGGGCCGTTTTTTCCGCATCGTCGGGTGGCTCCCCGGCACCTGCGCCGCGAAGCGCCCAAACAAAGAAAGTATCTTCCCCGTGAAACGTGTCCCTGAACCTGCCCCTGCAACCAGTGCTTCGGCTTCGATCCCCCCGGGGCTTCGGAGAATCGCCAAAGCCGCCGCGCTCCTGTCGATGTCCTCGCTCCTCTGCCCGGCGCCCGTCGCGCGGGCCGACGATTATCCCTTCGCGGGCAATCCGCCGATCACGCCGCGCTGGGCTTACGAACACTGGGTGTGGGAGGACACGACCAACACGCAGGCGAGCACCACGCAGCTCGTCGCCGACTACCAGTCGCGCAACATCCCGGTGGGGGCGGTGATCATCGATAGCCCGTGGAGCACCGCCTACATGAATTTCGCCTTCAACGGGTCGCGGTATCCGGACCCGCAGGCGATGATCACCGGCTTCCGCAACCAAGGCATCCAGGTGGTGTGCTGGATGGTCGGCATGATCAACCAATCCAGCCCGGCGGCCGAGGTCCCCTCCGTCACCCACCCGAGCTTCGACTTTGCGCGGAGCCAGAACTATCAGGTGCGGAATCCTGCCAACAGCGATCCGGCCACCAACGACATCTTCAGCTACTGGAAAGGCTCCGGCCTCGCCATAGACTTCACCAACCCCGCCGCCGTCGGCTGGTTCATGGGCAACGGCAACGCCGACCTGATCGCGATGGGCGTGCGCGGCTTCAAGGTGGACGAGTCCAACGCCTACCTCCCGGGCTCGATCACCAGCTCTCCCGGCTCCGTGTATGGCGGGGCGGCGATCACCAAGGACCAATACACCGCCCACTACCATGCGAAGGTGTCGGACTGGATTCGCGATCAGACCTCCGCCACCGGAAACGACGGCCTCGTCATCTCGCGTCCCTATTCCTGGCAGGGGCAGCCCGCCGGCTATCATTGCCCGGTGTCCAAACTCACCGCCGGATGGTGCGGCGACTACGGCGGCGATTTCGCGGGCTTCGCCGAGCAGGTCCGCGACATCTACATCTCGGCCGGCGCCGGCTACTCGGCCCTCGGCTTCGAGGTCGGCGGCTACTTCGGCGCGAGCGCCACCCGCGACTCCCTGCTGCGACAGGCGCAGTTCGCCGCGCTCGTCCCCGTCATGGAAAACGGCGGCTCGAACGGCGGTCTCACCAATCACGTTCCCTGGTATTGGGACAACCTGAACGGCACCACCACCACGGTCCCGATCTACCGCTACTACGCCACCCTGCACCGCAACCTCGCGCCCTTCCAGTTCCACTGCGGCGTGGTCGCCAACCTCACCGGAACCCCCGCCATCACCCAGACGGACATCTCCGTCTATCGTCATGTGCTCGGCGATACGTTCCTCACCCGCGCGGTCATGTCCGGCGACAACGCCTCCGTCGTGATGAAGTTCCCCGCCGGCCGCTGGATCGACTGGTGGAGCCAGGACAAAGTTTACGCCGGGACCGGCCAGGCCACGATCACCAGCTCCATCGACAAGGCCCCGATCTACGTGAAGGCGGGCTCCATCGTGCCGGTCAACGTGGACAACGACGTCACCGGCCTCGGCGACGCGGGCTCCGTCGGCAAGGACACCGTGCTCGTCTATCCTTACGGCACGACCTCGCTCACCTACCATCGCGCGCTCGGGGACGGCATCGTTTACGAGGACGCCGTGATCACCGCCACCGAGGGCGCCAGCGGATCGCTCCAGGTGGCTTCGCCCGCCTCGCGCACCTGGCTCTTCAAGGTCAAATGCTTCGCCGCCCCGAGCAGCGTGGACGGCGCGGACAGCTGGAGCTACGACGCGGCCGGCAAGACCCTCACCGTCGAGAAAACCGGATCGGCCTTCACCATCCTCGTCGGCGGGCTCACCGGCTACTCCTCCATCACGCCCATCGCGACCGCCGCGACCACCGGCACCGACACCTGGACTGGCGGCGGGGCCGACGCCAACTGGAGCAGCTCCGGAAACTGGTCCGGCACCAACGCGCCTCCCGTCACCGGCGACACCCTCGCCTTCGCCGGCGGCTCCCGCCTCGCCAACACGAACGACCTCGCGTCGCTCACCTCCTACGCCGGCCTTTCCTTCTCCTCCGGCGCCGGGGCCTTCACGCTCTCCGGCAACAGCATCGTCGTCGCCGGCGACATCGTGAACAGCTCCTCCTCCAACCAGACCCTCGCCCTCGCCGTGGTGTCCGATGCCGGCGCGGCCCGGCAGTTCACCGCGTCCGCATCCACCGGCAAACTCACCTTCGCGGGCGGTCTCACGCGCGACAACACCACCCCCGTCGGCCGCGCCCTCACGTTTGCCCAGGGCAGCACCTCCGCCA
>CBINJQ010000294.1:0-5960 GCA_966251015.1 uncultured Akkermansia sp.
TCCTCGGCGCGCCGGAGAACCACCTCGACGAGATCCGCCGGCTGCCGGAATCCAACCCCTATCGCGCCGTCCTCGAACGCTACGCCTCGCTCCCGGAGGACGTCAGGACGCGCCTGTCCGATTGGATTTCGCCCGCCGAAGACGTCGGCGCGCCGAAAGGCCTCGCCCAGGCCGATCAGGTTTTGGCCGGCGAGCTGTCCTCCGCGCTGATCGCGGCCGCCAAGGAGCCCCTCGGGGCAGACGAATGGAATCTGGCCCCGAGCCCCGAGGCGACAAACGACTTCTTCAACGGCCACATCCCCGACGTCGCCCCGCTTCGAAACCTCGGCCGTCTGGCCGTGAAATCGGCGGACGATCTGCCCCCCGGGGAATCGCTTGAGGTCTACGACGCGGTCGCCCGCTTCGCCCGCAGCCAACGCGGGCGCGACACGATCATCCACCAACTCACCGGAGTCGCCCTGGAAAACATCGCGATGGCCGCCGTCGCCCGACGACTGAACGAATATTCGCCCGAGGACCTCCGCCGGCTTGGCGACGCGTGGCGAGCCCTCCCCCCGCCTCCCACCCTCGAGGCGGCGCTCAACGTGGAACGCGACGGCATGTTCCTCCCGATGCTGGACAGGTTTCTTCGCCCCGCGCTGCAAGCCTTGCTCGCCCTTCACGAAGACGCCGGATCGGCTTCGCCCACGTTCACCCGCGACCTCCGCCTCGCCGGGCTCGTCAACCTCGGAGAGGGAGACCGTCGCATCTCTCTCGAAAACATCGCCGCCAAGACCCATTTTTTCCTGAAAGAAGGACAGACGGTCGAGGGCATCGAACTGCTTTCCCTCGATTTCGAAAAACGCCAGGCCGTCATCCGGCGCGGAGATCGCGAAGCCGTCATCAACCTCGAATCCAAGGAAATCGCCGAACGTCGCCCCGACCCCGAAAAGCTGCGCCAACACCTCGGCGGTCTCGGGATGTTCTCGGATCGTGGCGACGAGACCGAGATCCAAGCCCTCTGGCTCGAACGTGTCCGATCCCACCCTCGCGGCATAGACGGGTGCATCGACAACCTTCTCGCCAGCTACGACCGGACGCTCTCTCGGGAAATCGCGCGATCTTTCCATCCCGTCCCGTCAGGCGGAGCAGCCGACTTTACGGAAAAATCCGTTCTCGAAACGACCACCTCCACCTTGGGCGTGCTCGCCCGCACCTTCCAAAGCGCACACACTCAAGCCGCCATGCTGGACGCCGCCATCCACCACCGGCTCGTTCAACTCGGCGCCGCCGACCCGGCGGCCGCTCCCTCCGATCCGTGGGCCGCCGAGGGCCAAGGCTTCGCCCTCCGCCCCGACGCCAGCGGCCCGGGGTTCGTTCTCGCCTCCCGCTATGAGGTGCGCGCCGGGCAGCCCGTCACGTTCAAGTTCGCCGCCCCCGACGCGGGCTTCGTCCGCGTGACCGAACCCTGACCGCCCCGCCTGCGTCGTGCGCTCCCTGCGCCCAGTCCTGATCGCGCTTCCTTTCGGGCTCCTCCTCCAGCCGCACGCCCGTCCCGCGTCGGCCCCGGACGAAGCCCGGGAAGCCGCTCGGCGCGACGACACGCTCGCGCATATCGAACAGCTCCCCGCCTCCAACCCCTACCGCGCCGCTCTGCTCCGTTACCAAACGCTCTCCCCCGCCGACCGCGAATACCTCGCCGCGTGGTCGCTCTACGAATCGCCCGAGGGCGAGCCCCCCCGCGCTCTCGACGCCCGCCGGCGACAAATCGCGCGCGAACTTTCCTCCGCGCTTCTCGCCGCGTCCTCCCGGCCCGACACGAACGCGTCGGACTGGCCTCCGCTGGCTTCCCCGACCGCCCCGGACGATCCCGCCCAGATCACCATTCCCGGCGCCTCGGCCGTTCGCCACATGGCCTGGATCTCGGTCAAACACGCCGCATCGCTGCCGCCCGCGGAAGCCGCCTCGTTCTACGCCGCCGTCGCCCAGCTCGGCCGGCGTCAGCGCTCGGGCGCCACGCTCGGCGAACAGCTCGCGGGCGCGGGCATCGAGGCCTCCGCTCAAACCGAGATCGCGCGTCGCCTCACCGAGTTCTCCGAAGCGGATCTCGCGCGGCTTCACGACTCATGGACACGACTTCAAGCCGTGCCCGCCACCACGGAACTCCTCGAACGGGAAATCGACTTTGTCCTGCGTCCGACCATCGCGCTGCACCTCGCGCCCGGACTGCGCGAGTTGGTCGCGCAGGCGGACATGGCCGACCAGGCGGCGACAACGTCATCCGCCCCCGACGCCGGCTTCACCCGCGACCTTCGCCTGAGCGCCCTGCTCCACATCACGGCCGACGACCACCGGATCGTGCTCGAAGACATCGGCCGGCGGGAAACCTTCTCCCTGCAAGCCGGCCAAAGCGTCCGCGGCATCGAACTGGTGTCGCTCGACTACGACAAACGCCTCGCGGTGATCCGCCGCGGCGAACGCGAAGCCGTCGTCCATCTGGAATCGAAACGGTTTGTCGAACGGAACCGCGCGCAGGCCGGCTCCCGCGACGGGTTTCATTCGCGCCAGGACCAAAAACTCCTCGCGCGGATCCGCGCCCACCCGGACGGGGTGGACGGTTTCGTCCGCGAGGTCCTCGTCGCCAACGAACAGTTCCTTCGGCGCCAACACGAGCTCGCCGGACTCGCCGACTGCCCGCCTCCCGCCCCTCCCGGCGACGGCGCCGACTGGACCGGCCGTATCGCGAACCCGGGCTTTGGTCATACCCTCCGCACCCTCAACCGCTACTCGATTCAGGCCACGATGTTGCAGGCCGCGATCCGGCTCCGGCAAAACGAACTCCAGCCCGACCGCACCCGGCCCGCCCCCGCCGATCCCTGGGCCGCCGAGGCGTCCGCCCCTTTCTCCACCGAACGCGCCCCCGACGGCGGCTTCGTGCTCCGTTCCCGCTACGAGCTTCGTCCCGGTCAACCCGTCACATTCAAATTCGCGGCCCCCGACGCCGGCTTCGTCCGCGTATCCACGCCATAAGCACACCTTGCCCGCCGGGCCCCGCCGGCATCCGCGTCGAACCACTTGACCTCCGCCGCGCTTTCTTGCCGCCGCGTGGTTTCCCCGCTCCGCTTCGCGCACCATGCGCCGGCTCTTCACGATCGTGGGTCTCTTTCTCGCACCGATCCTTTCCCCGGGGGCCGAAAATTCCCTCGATGAGGTCCGCCGCCTGCCGGAATCCAATCCCTACCGCGCGCTGCTTGAACGCCATGCGGCCTTGCCAGGACCGGACCATGCGGCGCTCGAGACATGGCTCTCCGCCTCCGCCGGCAACGAGACATCGGCGCCGCTTTCGCCCCGCCAGCGGCAAACGCTCCAAGATTTCGCCGCGGAGATGATCGCGGCCGCCGCGCACCCGCCGCTCGCCCCCCGGGAGTGGACAACCCGGCCGGCTCCCGACGCCCCGGGGAATATCTACTCCGCCAGGATACCCCACGTCCGCCCCTTCCGCAGTGTCAGCCGCCTCTGCGTGAAACTGGCCGACCAACGGCCCCCTCGCGAAGCGCTCCCCCTGTATGCGGCCGTCGCGCAGTTCGCCCGGAATCAGCGTTTCGGCGACACGACCATCCACCAATTGACCGCCACCGCTATCGAGGGCGTCGCGATGGCCGCCGCCGCTCGCCGCTTGAACGAGTATTCCGCCGAGGAAACCCGCCTCCTCGGCGATTTATGGAAGTCCCTGCACCCCGCTCCCTCGGGCGAGGCCGCCTTGGGCGGGGAACGAAACCAATATCTCGTTCCCATGCTGGAGAAAGACTTGCGGCCCGCGCTCGTGGCCTTGCTCGACGCCGGATCTAACGCGGCCGGGCCGGCCGCCGAGCTGTCCGAAGAACAACGCCAGATTCTCCCGATGTTCCTCCCCGAAAACCAGCACGACCCCGAGCAGGAGTGGCTTCGTCGCGTCAAAGCCCATCCACGCGGCGTGGACGGCTGCATCGCCGACCTGCTCGCCGCCTACGATCGGAGCTTCGCGCGCCACCTCGGCCTGTCCGCCGATCCCTCCGCCCCTTCCGGCGCTTCCGCCTCCGAGGAAAACGCCTATCTCGCCACGATGATGCCCACCCTCGGCAAGGTCGCCCGCACCCTCCGCCGCGCGGACACCGAAACGGTCATGCTCCAGGCGGCCGTCCACCACCGTTTGGCCAAGCTCGGCGCCGCGGAGAAATCCGCCGCCCCGCCCGACCCGTGGTCCTCGGAAGGAGCCGGCTTCGCCCACAAGGAGACGCCCGACGGAGCCTTCTTCCTTCGCTCCCGCTACGAGGTCGAGCCCGGCCAGCCCTTGACCTACAAGTTCGCCGCGCCCGACGCCGGTTTCTTCCGCGTATCCGCAAAACCATGACTCGTTGCCCGCTTTTCCGCGCGTCCTCCGTCGCGCTCGTCGCGGCGATCGCGGTGTGCCTTCCCGGACCGCCGCTCGCGGCCGCCCCGCGCGTCTGGACCGATCGCGACGGTCGCACCGTGGAGGCGGAGTTCGTCCGCGCGGACACGTCCGCCGTCGTCATCCGTCGCGTCGGCGACGGCCGCGAGTTCACCTTGCCGCGGAATCGCCTCTCCGACGCCGACCTCGCCTTCGTCGCCCGGGCGTCCGCCGAAGCGGCGAAACCTCCTCCCGGCCAAACCTCGCCCGCCCCGCCCCACCGCCCCGCGGAGTCCGCCGACTCGGAGGCGCCGCCCTGGGTCGCTCCGCTCAACGCCGCCCTCGATCTTCCGCTCTTCGCCGAGACCACGCTCTGGGACGACTCGCCTACGGGGGTCTCCGAGCGCCTGAAACTCCGCCCCGAGAGCATCACCCCCGGCTACGAATCCTGGCGCCGCTTCTTCCGGCGGGGCCACCCCCTGCTCGGCGTCCCCGCATACACGCTTTCGCTCCGCGCCGAGGAGGACCGTGTCGCCGAGGTGTCGATTTTGTTTATCAACCGCGGCGACTTCCCGGCCTTCGCCGGTCTCGACGCGTTTTCGATCGTGCCGCCCGCCGCCCTGCAGGAGTTCCGCCAGCGGCTCTCCGCCGATTTTGAGAAACTTCGCGGCCGCCTCGCGGAGACCTTGCCCAAGAGCGAGATCACGCCCTCTCCCGCCCTGCGCCGCGCCTTCCCCGGCGAACTCGCCGTTTTCGGCGTCGGCGACCACCAGCTCATCGTGCAACTGCTCCCCGAGTGGCACCTCGCGCTTCGTATCCAGCCCTCCGAGCGCGCGGCCCCCGTCCGCCTCAGCGACGACCGGCTTCGGCAGCGCCTCCGCGCCCGCGTCGCCCGGCGCGAAACCGGCGACGTGATCCTCGACCGCATTCCCATGGTCGACCAGGGACCGAAGGGCTACTGCGTGCCCGCCACCTTCGAGCGCCTGCTCCGCTACTCGGGCATCCCGGCCGACATGTATGACCTCGCCGCGCTCGGCGGGACCGGCTTCGGCGGCGGCACCAACGTCGTGAAACTCGTCGAATCGCTCGAACGCACCGTCCGCCAGAACGGCCGCCGCCTCGAGAAGCTGGAGCTGAAACTCACCCCCGCCGGTCTCTCCCGCTACATCGACGAGGGACGGCCCGTGCTCTGGTCGCTCTCGTCGACCACCACCTTCAACGCCCTCGCCTCCGCCTATTCGGCCAAACGCGCCGCGCTCTCGGACGGCTCGGCCATCAAAAGCCTCGCCGCCGACAAACGCATCCTCGACATCGGCCTCCGGCCCGAGGCGGGATCGGCCCACGTCTGCCTGCTCGTCGGTTACAACCGCGCCACCGGCGAACTCGCCTTCAGCGACTCCTGGGGACCCGACTTCGCGGAACGCTGGCTCCCCGCCGCCGCCGTGCAGTCCGTCAGCGCCGGCGAATGCTGGGTGCTGGGCTTTTAGTCCCTCCCCGCGTTCTCGCTTCCGTCGCCGTCCGCCGCGTCCACGCCCGGCAGCTTTCCTCTCCGTTCCAGCCGGCCGAGCACGTG
>CBINJQ010000295.1:0-5958 GCA_966251015.1 uncultured Akkermansia sp.
CCCATCTCGGCGTCGGCCGGCGGGGTGACGTTCGCGGCGCGGTTGAGCCACTCGTCGATCTGACGCGGCGAAAGCACGTCGGACGCCGGCAGCTCCATCAGCGACTTCACGCCGACGAACTCCAAGAACTTGTCGGTCGTCCCGTATTGCAAGGGACGCCCGGGCAGGTCGGCGCGGCCGACGATGTAAACCAGTTCGCGCTCCATCAGCTTGGAGAGACCGGCGTCGGCGGACACGCCGCGGATGGATTCGATTTCGGAACGCGTGACAGGCTGGCGATAGGCGACGACGGCCAGCGTCTCGATCGCGGATTGGGTCAACTTCACCGGCGGCGGCTCGTCGCGCTGGATGCGTATCCACTTCGCGAAACGCGGGTGCGTGACAAGGCGGTATCCTTGGGCGCCGTCGATCAAAAGGTAGATGTCGTTCTGCGCCTTCAACTCCTCGGAGAGTTGATCCATCGCCTCGCGGATCTGCGCGGCGGTGACGAGCGAGGGCACGTCCACGTAAAGTTCCTGGTCGAGCGGCGCGAGCCCCAGCGGATTGGTCTCCTCGACCGTGCTTGCAAGCGCGTCCCCTTCGCCGGGAACCATGATCGAAGCGGAAGACGGGGAGGCGCCTTGGTCCGCCGCCGCGGCATCGCCGGCGGAAGCTCCTTCGACAGGAGTCTCGGTCGCCTCGCCCCCCTCGGCCTCCTCCGTCGGCGCCTGCGCCTGATCGTGATAGCGCGTAAAGATGGTCTGGATGTCTTTGATCGTGAGCGGCTGGCTCGACGAGAAAAGCAGCGCCTTGAGCACCAGTTTGAGATTGAACGCCATGCGAGGGAAAGGGCGCAGCAAACCCCTCGCCCCACCCCGCGCGCAATCCCGAATTCCGCCCGTCGGAAGGGTCAGGAAGCCGGCGTCGCCTCAACCACCTCGACCGCCTCGCCCAGATGCTTCCAGCGGAGGTTCCAACCCGCGACCGTCATCCCGTAAACGCGGCCGGTTTCGGCGGCCTGGTAGGCGGGCTGCAGATCGAGGGCGAGAAGCTGGCGGACCAAATTGAGAACTTCGACCGGCATCCGCGCCGCGATCTCGGCGGGAATGCGAATCTGTTCCGCCGCCCGCGCCGTCGGCGCCGCGCCCGCCCATTCGGCCCGCGCGTCGGGGCGAGCCTCGCAGTAAGGCAGGTAGGGCTTGATGTCGTAAACCGGGGTGCCGTCCACGCAATCGATGCCCTCGACGCGCAACGCGCCCGGCTCGACTGCAAGGAGACGCACGAGAGAAAGGCCGAGACCGTTCGGGCGAAGCGGCGAGCGCGAGGCGAAGACCCCCACCCTTTCGTTGCCGCCAAGGCGCGGGGGGCGCACGGTCGCGGCGCCGTCCCACGCGGGATTTTTGTGGAACCCGGTCACGAGCCACAAGTGGGAGAACGCCTCGATGCCCCGGACAAAATCGGGCGAGGCGAAGTCGGGCAAAAATTCCACCCGCCCTTCCGCCGCCGGCACGAGGCCCGACTGCCGCGGCACGCCAAATTTCTCCGCGAAGGGCGTGCGAAGAAGGGCGACGGGATGAAGATTTTTAACCACGGAGGACACGGAGGGCACGGAGAAAAAGACAGGAGGTGGGAAATAACTCCGCTATATTTTAGGCGCTGTCTTCGAAATAAACCGATGCTTCGTAAGGCGGAAACCATGCTCGGCCAAGGCGACCGAGGGGGAAGGCGGGCCGGCGGGCCCGTGCCGCCGAGGTCAACGACGGCTCAGCTTGGCTTCCGTCTCACCCGCAGGGCGCCAGCAAAGCACCGGGTTAGTTTGAAGACATCGCCCCACCAACTCGGCTCGACCTCTCCGTGAACTCCGTGTTCTCCGTGGTTAATCTTCAGCCATCACCCCTTCGCGGCCAAGACGTGGACGTTGGCCATGCTGATACCGCTAAGCATCGCGCCGACGATGCCGAGAAATCCCTGGTCGGTGCCGGCGAGATAGACGTTCGCCAGCGGCGTGCGACCATCGCGAATTTTCTTCGGCGAACCGTAGATCGCGCCGCCGAGATGTCCGGTGAAACGCACGATCGTGCGCGGCGTGAACATGTCCGTCGCGATGGTCGCCTTCGCCAGCGTGTCGGGCGAAGCCAATGCCGGCAAAAACCGCAGCGCGCTGCGCTGGATCTCCCCGTAAACCCGCTGCTTCGCCTCGCGATAGTCGGGCTCCGCCAACGCCGCCCACTCGTCGTGGTTCGCCAGGCAGGTGCAGCGAAAGAGGCCCTCGGGCAACGACTGGCCGCCCGGAAAATCGAAGTTGTTCGGCAGACAAATCACGCCGCTGCGCGCGTCGGCCAGCCCGGGCGTCCGCGCGTATTCGAAACGCGACGAGTCGTTGAAAAACACGATCGTGTCGTCGCCCCAGCCGAGCGCGGCCGGCTGCCGGTCGAGCACGGTGATCGTCTCGCAGTAGGAAAGCCGCCCCGTCGGATGGGGCGGCGTTCGAAATTTCAAATCTGAGATTTCAGATTCGCCGGCTCCGCCGGCGCAGAGCCGCTCCGTCTCCGCCGCGCCCGCCGTGCTGATGACGTGCGTCGCCGTGATCTCCTCGCCGTTGTCGAGCACGAGCGCGGCGGCCCGCCCCTCGCGGGCGATGATCCGCGCCACGCCGCACTTCATGCGCCGCTCGCCGCCGGCCTCCCGGTATTTCTCCAGCAGCACGCGGATGATCACCCGCACCCCGTCGAGCGGCCGGGCGAAACCCTCGAGGAAGAGCGCCTTGAACATGATGACAAACTGCCCGAACTCCATGTCGCGCTCGGTCGCGCTGCCGTAATACATCACGGGGCAAAACAGCATGTCCTCGAGGAGCGTATCCGTTATATGGCGACGCACGACGGCCCGCGCGCCCTCCGGCTTCGCGTCGAGGGAAACGTCGTCGTAGGTCCGCACCACCCTCACCAGGGCGCGGAAGCCGTCGATCTGCGCGGGAAACACGCGGGCCACCTCCGACTCGAGGACGGCGAAATCGTTGGTGAACACGAGGGAGGTTTCGCCGCCAGGGCCGAAGGCGACGCGCGAACGTTTCTGCGGGTGCAGCGCGAACTCCGCGCGGTCGATGCGAAGCTGGCGGAGGAGTTTTCCGAGCGGGCTGCCTTTGACGCCGGGCGGCACCCAGTTGGTCATCGCGTGGAGCCCGACGTCGTATTTGCGACCGTTGATCGCGTAGAACGAGTTCAGCCCTCCGGGCGCGTTGTGGCGCTCGAAGATGCACACGCGTTTGCCGAAGTGCGCGAGGCGGATGCCGGCGGCGAGGCCGGCCATGCCCGCGCCGATAATGGCGACGTCGTAGTGCGAGGTGGAGTTCATGCGCGAAGGAGGGCGGACCATTTGGCAATCGACGCCGTCCCGCAAGTCCCGCCCTCGCTCGGTTCACGCCCCCGAATCCAGGCGCCCCGCGAGCTCAACAAAAGGCTGTTCCTCGCGGAGATAAACGCCTGCCATGGATCGGTGCTGGGCACCGTCGACCATCTTTATCGATACGCCAATCCTTCGAGTTTGGTCCGGGAGCAGGCCGGCATACGCGTTCAGGTCCACACTTCGGGCGGCGCGGCCGAGTTCCCCTACTTCTTTCAAGGCGCGCTGCGTCGCCCCCGTCAGACGGCGCAGCTTTTGCGCGTGCTGTCGAACGTGGTGAGATCCCGCTTTCACCTCCCGCCCGCGATGCTCAAAAAGATCATCGCGACCCGCGATCCGGTCGTGACCAGCGGCGGCGGGCTGCTTCGGTTCGAGGGGTTTTCCGCCTGCTGCGGCGTCTATGCGCGCGTCGACCTCGCGCCGGACGCTTACGACGGGGTCGTGGTCGGACAAGGGACCACCAACGTGGATTTCAACACGGGCTTTTGCTCCGCGCTCTCGCAGATCCGGGATGATGAGCGGGTCGGATTGGCGGTGGGCGCGGACGAGGTCTCGCTGCTGCGAGGCGCCGGGCAACTGGTCGAACGAAAAGTGAAGCTTCCGCTGCGCTGGCTGAAGGGGCTGGTCGAGGTTCAGATCTGCCAGGCGCGCATGACGCCCCGCTTTTCGCTCAACAAAATCGCCGCGCTTCGATTCATGCGCGCCATCCCGCGCGGCGGCGATTCGCGCGCCTCCCACTTCATCGGGCCGTCGGCGGGCGGCGGTCTCCGGTGGAGTCATTCGCCGCTTCCCGATTCCATCGAACTCCGAGGGGTGGAACGTCTGCGCGTGCTGGATCAGTTGGCGCCATGGGCCGACTCGATGACGATCCACGCCGACCCGACAAGCGGGGCGTGCGCGTTTCTGCTCGGATTTGGACCGCTGTCTTTTCACCTCGTTTTAAGTCCGGAGACGTGGCGCGGCTTCTCCGGCGAAGGACAGGCGCTGGAAGACCTCGCCGGGGAGGAAAGCGACCAACTCGTTCCGCGAATCCACGACCGCATTCGGCGCCGGGCCGTTTTCCGAACAGAGGATCTGGCGGACGACGCACGCGTCCCCGCCCGCCTCGTCCGCCACGCCCTCGCCCGGCTCGGCGCCCGCGGCTTCGTGGGTTACGATCTCGCCCGCTCCGAGTATTTCCAACGCGAGCTTCCCTTCGACCTATCCGCCCTCGCGGAGCTCCACCCGCGCTTGCGAGACGCCCGCCGACTCGCGTCGGAAGGACGCGTGACCATCCTTCGCCAAACCGTTGCGGACATCGACGCCGAGGTGACCGGCGGCGATGTCGCACATCGGATCAACCTGACCAACCTGGGAGACAGCTGCACCTGTCCGTGGTATGCGAAACACCAGGGCCGCCGCGGCCCCTGCAAACACGTCCTCGCCGCCCGCCTCTTTACCCGCACCGAAAACGACTCCGACTAGTCCCGATGTCGCTCGACCCGCATCAACTCGATTCACTCCTCCGCGCCGGCCCGGTTGATCAAATCACGCGGTTTTTCTCCGGCGCGACGGAACGGGAGCGAAACGCCGTCGCGCGACAAGCCATCGCCTGGCATGGCCTGCTTCGGCTCAATCTCGAATCGGCCTATCTCCCCGAAAAGCAATTGAGCAAACGCGGGGCTTTTGAAGTCGTTTCCGATCCCGGGCGCCTGGTGCCGGGGGCCTATGCCGCTCTGCTGGCCTGCGCGGAGTTGCCGGCGCTCAAGTCCGTCCCTCGCCCGGTCGTCGACGAAGAGACGCTGGTGAAAATACTGGCCGGGCGCCGGCCCGGCTGGACGCAGGCGTATGCCGATTTTTTGATCGAGGCGGGGTTGAGCTCATGGAGCCACGATGGCTGGCACCTGGTCCGCGCGATGGTGCGCGCCGGCCTTTGCACGCCTCCCCGCCACGCGAACTACTCGCTCGGGGCCATCCCGGCGCTCGGCTCGCGAGTGGGCGTGATCGCTCGCGGGGACGCGCAGGGCGCCGCCGCGAACACCGCCCCGTCCGGTCTGGCCGACTTGCTGGCCGCTCATCCCGACTGGCTCGTTTCGGGGTTCTGGGGCTTGTTCGAATTCGACGGCACCAGCGAGGTCAGCCTCGCAAACTCCGAGAAATACTCGAAGCGCGGTGGCGACTGGACCGAAGCCCTCCTCGAGCTATCCCGTCGCGGTGTCCTCTCCCGGGACAAACTGCTCGACGCCAGCCTCGACGCGCTTTCCCGCGATTTCGTGCAGTTTCGCGCGGGCTGGTTCTCGCGCTTTCACGACGCGTTGAAACCGACGCAGGAAGAGCGGATCGCGCGGATCGACGCCTACCTCGATCTCATCGCGAGCGCGGTGCCGCCGACGGTCTCCTTCGCGCTCAAAGCCGTCGTCGGGATCACCCGTGTGCGGCCGATCCCCGGACGCCGGCTCCTGGCCGCGCTCCCGCCCGCCGTGCAGGCGCGCGCCAAGGGCGCCGCGATCACCGCGCTCGATCTGGCGGCCGACGTCGCGACCAAGGAGCCCGCCGTCCGGAAAATCGTATCCGAACTAGCGATACTCGCGCTCCCCC
>CBINJQ010000296.1:0-5954 GCA_966251015.1 uncultured Akkermansia sp.
AACGCGCATCGGCTCCCTCGGCCGGCCGGCGGCCCCCGGTGATCCGGCGTCGAAACGAATCGTCGCCTCGAAAAAGTCGCGGCGCTTTCTAAGAAACCCCGCCGACGTCCGTGGACAACGGATGAACACCTCCGAATGAACCGGGAGTCCCGTCATGATCTCGCCGAAGCCACGGACGACATCGTCCTCCGCGCCGTCGCGTCCCACGAGGCGGCGCTGCTGCGCTACGCCACCCGGTTGCTGGGCGACACCCACCGCGCCCGCGATGTCGTGCAGGACACCTTCCTGCGCCTGCTCGCCGCGCGGCGCGACGAGGTGGAAACGCATCTCGCGGAGTGGCTGTTCACGGTGTGCCGCCATCGTGCGATCGACGTGCTGCGCAAGGAGGGGCGCATGAGCAGGCTCGACGAGACGGCGTCGACGCCCTTTCCCGGAAGGCTCGAGGCGACGGAGCCGCGGCCGGGCAGCGCGTTGGAGGCGGAGGAGACGAGGACGGCGTTGCTGCGGTTCATCGACCGTCTGCCGCCGAATCAACAGGAAGTCATCCGTCTGAAGTTTCAGACCGGATTCAGCTACAAGGAAATCAGCCGCATCACCGAGCTTTCGGTGTCGAACGTCGGCTTTCTCATCCACACGGCGGTGCAACGCCTGCGCGCGGAGTTCGCCGCGCAAAGACCGTGAAGGGCGAAGACCCGAAGCCGCGGAAACCGACATCAGGCAACAAGGACCCCAGCATGAATTTAAAGCATCACGACGAAACGGAGAGCCGGCTCACCGCCTATGCGTTCGGCGAGTTGGAGGGCGCGGAACGGGTCGCGATGGACGCCGCGGTGGCGGACGATCCCCTGCTCGCCATGCGAGTGGCCGAGTTGCGCGCGTTTGCCGACGAGCTGGGCGCCGCGCTGGCGGACGAGCCCGCGCCGACGGAGTATGACGACGTGCCGGTGTTTGGTCTTTCGCCCGGCCCCGGACAAGCCTCCCCGGGGCCGGCCGGCGGCGCTCCCCGCGCTCGTGGGCGCATGCTGCGGTTTCCGGCCTCCGCCTGGGCGGCGGCGGGCATGGCCGCGGCCGCCGCCATCGCCGTGATGTTTTGGGCGAACAAGACCGAGCGCACGGCCGATCCTCGCGGAGCGGGCGAGGTGGTGGTCGTCCGGCCGCCCTCCGAGACGGGAGACGACACCCTCCGCTCCACGCCCGCCCCTCTGCCCACGCCCGCTCCCGGGCTCGCCGGTCCCTATGCCATGCGAAACCCGGAGGAGCCGCCCGCTCCGACGCAAAAGGCCGGGCCGATTCCGCCGATGGAAAACGACCCGGCGGACACGCTCGGGGTCCCCGGGCCGATTGAAAATCCGCCGCCGACGGATTTGGCGGCGACGGTTCCGGAGCCTGCTCCCGCGGCGCCGGGCGCGCCGGCGCCCTTGGACATCCCGGTGCTCGTCGCCTCCTCGCCGTCGCGAGCGACGCCGGGCGACGTGCGCGCGATGTTGGACCGCGGCCGCGGCCTGTATGCGGCGGGTGATCTCGCGGAGGCGATCGCGACTTTCGAGACCGTCCACAAGCTCGATGCGCGCAACCGCGAGGCGATCTATTTCACGGCGCGCATCGCGCAGGAGAAGGCGCGCGCTCTCGGCGGCGGCCGCGTTCGTTGGGACGGGCGCCGCCCGGTCGCCCAGGGGCAGCCCAACCTGGCGCCTATCGTCGCTCCTCGCCGAGCCTCGTCTCCGGTCCGGCCCCGCGCCGGCCCGGTCACGCCGCTGGAGGAGGCGTTTTTTGTGTCGGCGAAATCGACCCCGGTTTCGACCTTTGGCGCCGACGTCGACACGGCCAGTTACCCTGCGGTTCGCCGCATGGTGCGGAATTCCCGGGGCCGCATGTCGCCGCCGTTCGGGATGGATCTGCAACGGGTGCGGATAGAGGAGCTGATAAACTATTTTCCCTATCGGTATGCGCCGCCCGAGGCGCCGGCCGGGATCGATCCGGAGGAGCCGTTCGCGGCGCATCTCGCGGTCGCCTCGGCGCCCTGGGCGCCCGACCATCGGCTCGTGCGCGTCGCGATCAAGGCGGTGGATCTCGCGCCCGAGGACCGGCCGCCGGCGAATCTCGTCTTCGTGGTCGACTTGTCCGGGTCGATGGGCGCCTTCGGCGGGCTGGACTTGGTGAAAGTCGCCCTGGCCCAGCTGGTCGAGCGGCTTCGGCCGGATGATCGGGTCGCGATCGTGGGCTTCGCCGGCAAGTCCGGCCTCGTGCTGCGTTCGACTCCGGTGGAGCGTCGCGACGTGATCCTGTCCGCGATCGGGCGCCTGAGCCCGGGCGGCGGGACGAACGGCGAGTCGGGCATCGAGCAAGGCTATGCGATCGCGCAGGAGCACTTCGCCCCCGAGAAGGTGAACCGCGTCGTTTTCTGCACCGACGGCGGCTTCAACATGGGCGCGACCGAGCGGGCGCGGTTGATCGAGCTGATCCGGGAGAAGGCGCGCGGCCGGGTGTTTCTCACGGTGCTCGGCTTCGGCATGAGCACGCCGGACGGCGACGAGCGGTTGGAGGCCCTGGCCGACAACGGCGACGGCGTCTACGGGTTCGTCGACTCGGTCGCCGAGGCCAGGAAGCTCCTGCTCGACGAGATCGGCGGCACCCTTTCGACGGTCGCCAAGGACGTGAAGATCCAGGTGGAGTTCAACCCCGACCTCGTGTCGTCGTATCGACTTATTGGCTACGAGAACCGCGCGTTGGACCGCGCGCGGTTCAAGGACGAGGCGACCGACGCCGGCGAGATCGGCGTGGGCCACTCGTTGACCGCGCTTTACGAGGTCGACCCCGCGCGCGGCCGCGTGCGAAAGCGGGTTTTCGCCTCCGCCGCGGAAAAAGAGGCCGCGGAGAGGCTGCTCACCTTGCGCATCCGTTACAAAACGCCGCGCGACGAAAAGACGCGCTCCCAGGAGTTCAGGGTCGCCGACGAAGGCCGGGACTTCGAGGACGCGGACGAGGACTTCCGCTTCGCCGCCTCGGTGGCGGCCTGGGGCATGCTGCTCCGGGGGTCGTCCTACTCGGGCGGAGCGACCTTCGAATCGGTGCTGGATTGGGCCGGGAAGTGCCGGAGCTACGATCCCGGCGGCTACAGGACGGAGTTCCTCGAGCTGGTGAAGGACTCGCGCAGGTTGATCGATCCGCGCTGAGCCGCGACATCGCGTTCCGGGATCTGCCGCCCCGTTTCGGCGGCGGACGCGCGTGTCGCCGGCAAAGGGGCGCTCGGGGTTTGCGAAAGCCGGCCGGGGGACTTTGCTGGCCGCGCCCCTCGTCCCGTCCATGGCCCACTCCTCCTCCGCGCCGATCCTCCACGTCGAAAACGTCAGTCGCAGCTACCCCACCGCCGCGGGCGAGCTGACCGTTCTGCGAGGGGCGAGCTTCGAGCTCTCCGAGGGCGAGTCGCTCGCCCTTGTCGGGCCGAGCGGCAGCGGAAAGACGACCCTGCTCGGACTCTGCGCGGGCCTTGACCAGCCGACGACCGGCACGGTGTCGCTCGCCGGTCGCGCGCTGGGCGGCTTGAGCGAAGACGAGCGCGCCCGCGTGCGGAACGAGCACACCGGTTTTGTTTTTCAAAACTTCCAGCTCATCCCGTCGCTCACCGCGCTGGAGAACGTCTGCGTCCCGCGCGAGCTGCGCGGCGAGCGCGGCGCCGACATCGAGCGCGACGCCAAGGCGCTGCTCGAACGCGTGGGGCTCGGCGAGCGCCTCGATCACTATCCCGTGCAGCTTTCCGGCGGCGAACAGCAGCGCGTGGCCTTGGCGCGCGCCTTCGTGACGACCCCGCGCATCCTGTTTTGCGACGAGCCGACGGGCAACCTGGACGGCGCCACGGCCCATCTGATCACCGACTTGATCTTCGGCTTGAACAAGGAGCGCGGCACCACGCTCGTGCTCGTCACCCACGACGCCGAGCTGGCCAAACGTTGCGGCCGGGTCCTCCGCCTCCGCGGCGGCGAGATCGTGACCTGATTTTTCGCCACGGGGGACACGGAGCCATGACACGGAGAACACAGAGGGCGGAGAGCCGAACAAAGCGGCGGGCTAAGGTGCTGCATGATTCTTCGCTCTCCTCGCTTCCGGCTGGCTTGAGCTCTGTGAACTCTGTGTCGGAGCTCTGTGCCCTCCGTGGCCCAATGTCCGAATCCGACGCTCCATGATCTTTCTCCTTAAATTCGCCTGGCGCGACGCGCGCGCCTCCCGCGGACGCCTCGCGCTCACCGCTCTGGCCGTCGTCGCCGGCGTGGCGGCCCTCGCGGCCACCGGCTCCCTCGGCCAGAACATCCGCGCCGCGATCGACCTCCAGGCGAAGGCCCTGCTCGGCGCCGACCTCGTGGTCGAGTCGCGCAGCGCGCCCGACGACGAGGTCGACGCCTTCCTGCGCGGCCTCGGCGGCGAGCAGGCCCGCGAACAGGCCTTCGCCTCCATGCTCGCCGTGATCGGACCCGGGAAACGGGTGACCGGCTCGCGCCTCGTGACGGTGCGCGCGGTCGACGCCGCGTATCCCTACTACGGCGAAGTCACGAGCGTCCCCGCCGGCGCGCGCGCCGAGCTGAACTCGGTCGACGCCGTGCTCGTCGAGGAAACCTTGATGACCCAGTTCGGTCTCGAGGTCGGCGCCACGGTGCGCCTCGGCAAGAAAGAGTTTCGCGTGGCGGGCGCCTTGCAAAAGCTCCCCGGCGAATCCGCCGCCGTGGCCATGCTCTCGCCGCGCGTGCTCGTGAGCCGGGCCGCGCTCGAAGGCACCGGTCTGCTCGGCCCCGGGGCGCTGGTGCGCTATCGCACGCATTTCAAGTTTCCCGACAGCACCGACGTCGAGGCTCTGGCGCGGCGCGAACGCGAACGCATGCGCGCCCTCCGGCTCAACGAGGACACCGTCGGCGAGCGCAAACGCGAGCTCGGCCGGGCGATGGAGAACGTGAACGCGTTTCTCAGTCTGACGGGTCTCGTCGCGCTGCTGCTCGGCGCCGTCGGCGTGGCCGCCGCGATGAACGCGATGGTGCGGCGCAAGCTCGCGACCGTGGCGGTGCTGCGCTGCCTCGGCGCGGGCGCCGGGTTGGGGCTCGGCGTGTTCCTCCTCCAGGGCGTCGCGGTCGGCGTCGCGGGCAGCGCGGCCGGCGCGCTCGCCGGCGCGGGCTTGCAGGCGGCCCTCGCCTCGCTGGTGCGCGATTTTTTGCCGATGGCGTCGGGCGAGTTCGGCGTGCGCTGGATCGAGATCGCGCGCGCGGCGGGCGTCGGCGTGGCGCTGACCGCGCTCTGCACCCTGGTTCCGTTGCTCGCGGTGCGCCGGGTGCCGCCGCTGGCGGTGTTGCGCGCGGTGGAGCCGGAGACGGGACGGCGCGATTTGCTGCGCTGGCTGGCGGGCGCCTTGTTGCTCGCGCTGGTGCTCGCGTTGACCCTCTGGCTGGCCGGCGGCTGGCGACGCGGGCTGGGTTTCGCCGGCGGACTCGCCGCCGCCGGACTGGCGCTCGCCTTGGTCGCGCGCGTCGTGATGGCGCTCGCCCGCCGCGGCGCGAGGCTTTTGCGCGGCCTGCCTTTCGCGCTGCGTCAGGGGCTCGCGAATCTCCATCGACCGGGGAACCGCACGGCGCGTCTCGTCGTGGCGCTCGGGCTCGGGGCGTTCTTGCTTCTCACGCTGGCGTTCTCCCGCGGCGCCCTTCTCGGACAGATCAAGCTCGCGGGGGCGGAAGGCCGGCCGAACCTGCTCTTCTTCGACGTGCAGGACGACCAGCTGGACGGACTGCGCGAGACGCTCGCAAGCAATGGCGCGCCGCTGCTCGCCGAGGCGCCGATCGTCACCATGCGACTCGCGGCGGTGAAGGGACGGCCGGTCGAGGAATTGCTGCGCGACCGAAGCGCGGGCATCCCCGGCTGGACCCTGCGGCGCGAGTATCGATCAAGCTACCGCGAGAAACCCGCCGAGACGGAGAAAG
>CBINJQ010000297.1:0-5951 GCA_966251015.1 uncultured Akkermansia sp.
AGCGGCGCTAGCGCGACGCCGGCCGCTTTGTATCCGACTCCCGAATACCCGATGCCGAACTTGTCCGCCGTCACCTGCTCCACCACCTGGCCGCTGCCCGGCTGCTCCTGGACCCATTCGCCGAACTCGCCCTTGGACAGCGCCGAATCGCGGAAAAACCCGTAGGTGCCCGAGGCCTTGTTGCGCCCGTAGGCGTTCACCGGCGCGCTCGCCCACTCGCCGCCCGCGCCTAGCTGTCCCCACGTGGTGATCCTCGCCGCCGCCCCGCGCTTCCTCGTCGAGGAGAAGATCGCGTCGATCTGCTCCAGGCTCAGGCCGGTCTGCGACACCGGGTTGCTCGGATGGACGAAGATGCCCAGCGCGTCGATCGCCACGCGCACCTGGGTGGGCTCGTAGCCGAAACGCTCGCGGAACTTCGCCACCTCCGGCTCCTGCATCGCGCGGCTCATCGGCCCGAAATCCGCCTGCCCTTCCAGCAGAGCCGGCGTCGCCGTGGACGATCCGCGTCCCTCGTGCACCACGCGCAGCCCGGGATGGTATTGGGTGAAAACCCGCTCCCAGTTCGCCACGAGCAAATCCATCGTGTCGGAGCCGATGGAGCGCAGACGCCCCGTCAGCACCGCCGAAGGCCGATAACGCGGATCGAGCTTGGGCTCCACGCTCGCCGGCGCGGCGGGCGTGGGTGCCGCGGTTTGCGGACCGCCCGCCGGCTCCGGCGCCGGCGCCGACGCCGGAGCCGGGACCGCGGCGGGCGTGACGACCTCAGCCGGCGCGGCCGAATCGCTCGCGACCAACGCGCCGAGGATCTCCACCGCTTGCGCGTCGGAGATCACCCCGCGTTTCTTTAGCTCAAGAATGCGGGCGATTTCGCCGTTTCTATCCGCGTTCGACACTTTGGACGGCTGGGCAGGCGCCACACCGACCGGCGTCTGGCAGCCGGAAAGGCCGGCGAGCAAGGCCAGCGCGAGCGTGGCGCGTTGGGTGGCGAAGCGAGAGGTGATGATGCTCATGGGAAAAATGGGAACCAGGCGCGACGCTCCTTTACTGCCGCGCGAGATCCGGGTCGTGCGCCACGCGCAGCCCGATGTAGGAGGTCGCCACCGCCGGCGCGTATTCCCAGCGATTCGCCGAGCGCGCGTCGTTGGCCGGCGCGTTCCAACCACCGCCGCGGACGACCTTCATCGCGAGATCGATGCGCCCGAGGCTTTCTTTTCCGGGCCCGGCCGGATCGCGAAGGCTCGTCGTCGCCGCATACGGCGCGCTCCAGTCGGAACACCACTCCCACACGTTGCCGTGCATGTCGTGCAGGCACCACGCGTTCGCCCGTCCGGACGCCCCCGGAGGACGCGGCGCCAGCGGCGCGCCCGGCGTGCCGTCGTCGATGTTGGCGTCCCGCGCGGAAAGTCCGTCCACGCCCAGGTTAAACGCGGTGCGCGCGCCGGCTCGGCAGGCGTATTCCCACTCGGCCTCGGTCGGGAGCCGAAACGCCAGCCCCTCCATCTCCGAAAGCTTCCGGCAATACTCCGCCGCCTGCTCCCAGGTGACGCTATGCATCGGCAACTCCGGCGAGACCAGCTCCGGCTTGGCCTTCGCCGCCCGCAGCGTCCGCGACGCCGCACCCGCGCCCATCACGCGGTCCCACTCGCGCTGCGTCGTTTCGTTCACCGCGATAAAAAAGCCCCTCGTCAACGTCACGCGCTGCGGCGTTTCGTCCGCGTCGCGCCCCGCCTCCGCTCCGGAACTCCCGCGTGAAAATTCCCCAGGCGGCGCGTAGGCCAGCTCGACGCCGCCCGCCGTGCGCAGGATCTGGCCGGCCTTGAACTTGTTTCGGTAGAGATACTCGCGAGACGCGCCCAGCCCGCCGTCCAGCCGAAGGGCCCGCTCGTGAAAAAGCGTCGCCATCGCGGCGTCCCCGCGGGCCGCCGCCCCGTCGGCCGCTTCCGCGAGTTGTGCCGCCACCGCCTTTCTCGCGTCGTCCAGCAGCGAGACCGCCTCGTCGCGCCGCGCCACCGCCTCCGCCCACTCGCCTCGCGCCGCCGCGTCCCGCGACGCGTCCAGCGCGCGACGCAGCTCGCGGGCGGCGGGCGCCGTCTGGTCCGCGAGGCGCGGTTCCCCGAGCGCCCCGGCCTCGCGGTCGTAACGCGCGACGGCCGCCGCAAGCACCGCCGGGCCGGCTTCCGCCAACGCCTTCGTCCACTCCTCCGACGCGTCCGTCAGATCGCCGGCCTCGGCGCGCGCCTTGGCGCCGACGGACAACAAGGTGGCCTCCGCCAGCCTGCGTCGCGCCGCGTCGTCCAACTCGAGCCCGGCCGCGCGGGCCTGAAGCTCGGCGAAAGCGGCCGCGAGCCGCGCTTCCCGCTCCGCCGGCTTCTCCTCCGGAGCCGCGGCTTTTTGCGCCGCCAAGGACGGAGGCGCGACGGCCGCCTCCGCGAAGGCGTCGTTGTTCGCGCGTGTCGCCCACCAGGCCGCGCATCCTGCGGCGATGGCGAGCACGGCCGCCGCGAAAATCCGTCCCGCGCCCTTTTTTTTCGGAGTCCCGGCGGTCGTGATCGCCGCGACCGGCGCCGCATGCGACCGCTCCGAAGCCGCGCCCCCGTGCGCGACGGCGGCCGATTTCGTCGAGGCGCGCGCCGCGAAGGGAGAATTGTTCCGGGGTCGGGGAGATCCGTTCGTCATAAAATCACGCGTGCGCTCCGGTCTCAGCCTTTCGCCGCCTGCCGGGTCGTCTCTCCGCTGCGACGGAAGAACTCGCGCTCCTTCTCGATCAGCATCTGCTCGCGCTGCTCCATCATCGCCTCGCGCTCCGACAGACTCTGCCCGAGCTCCGACATCTTGCGCTCGCATTCCTCGACGAAGCGCTCGCGCGTTTTCAAACTCTCCTCGATCCGATCCAGCTCCTGCTCCCGTTCCTTCTGATCCGGCTCCGCCGCGGTCGACGCTCCGCGCAGGCGCATGGCGCAGAGCGGGCGCAGTCCCTCGATCTCCGCGCCGTCCACCTGCTCCAGGCGCTCGTAGACCTCGCCCGGTCCGACGGGCAGGATCGCGAGTTGCTCGCCAAGCGCGTCGGAAAACAAGACCAGAGCGCCGTAGGACGGATTCGCGATCAAGCGACGCAGGTCCTCCGCCAGCGCGAAACCGGCGAGATTGCCAAACGAGGAAAGAGGAACGACAGGCACGCTCATGCGGCGGCGGAAATGCGCCCCCGCCCGACCGCCATCAACTCCAAGCGTGCGCATCGCGCCGATTTAACCCGCGCGTCACGCCGGCGTCACGGAACCCGGCCCGCGAACACATATCCGCCTACCCGTAGCCTACTTGTAACCGAGGCCTGGCGCCTGCGAGTTGCGCCGCCTCCCGCCTCGCGCGTCTTCCTTCGCGCATTCCCGGACCTATGGAGCGCCGAATCGCATTCGTTAACCACAAGGTCGGAGCGGGCAAAACCTCGCTCATCGTGCGCGCTCGCGCGAGCCCCCGCATCCGCCGAACCCGCCATTCGCGACCGCGCCGCGCTTCTGTCCGCGTATTTCCAGGATCAATACATCCGCCTGCGCGCCGCCGCGGCCGACGGGGTGCCCTGCGCGCGGATGGTCGTCTCGCTCGACGACCTCGGCCCGGGGCCGCCGTCGCCGGTCTGCCACGCGTCTACGTCGAGCCGCGCCGACATCACCCGGGACCACCCGCCGGCAGCGGAGAAACCCGGATTTCGCCGGCTCCCCCGGTGGCGGCCATTGGGCCGGAAACAGCTATTTTTTGGAGGGACGCCGTCCCAGGCGTCCGCGCGGAGGAAACTGCCGACGCCAATCCGACGCGGTAGCGGGCGACGAGGATTTGGCCCCTCCAAACCTTCCATTTCAGACGACTGAACGCCCCTCCGCGTCAGGCCAGCGCCTTCGCCACGTCCTTCGCGAAGTAGGTCAAAATCAAACTCGCGCCCGCCCGCTTGATCGCGAGCAACGACTCGTCGCGCGTGCGCTCCAGGTTCAGCCAGCCGAGCCGCGCCGCCGCGTGGATCTGCGCGTATTCGCCCGACACCTGATACGCCGCCAGCGGCAGGTCCGAGCGCTCGCGCACGTCGCGGATGATGTCCAGATACGCGCCCGCGGGCTTCACCATCAGCACGTCCGCGCCTTCGGCCGTGTCGAGGGCCGCCTCGATCAGCGCCTCGCGCCGGTTCGCGGGATTGAGCTGATAGGTCGCCTTGCTCAACAGCTTCGTGCCCGCCGCCTGCGCGCTGCCCACCGCGTCGCGGAAGGGGCCGTAGTAGGCCGAGTTGAACTTCACCGAGTAGGCGAGAATCGCCGTCTCCGAAAAACCCTCGGCGTCGAGCGCCGCGCGCACCGCCGCCACGCGCCCGTCCATCATGTCGCTCGGCGCCACGAAATCCACGCCCGCCCGCGCCTGGCGCACCGCCATCGCCGCGAGACGCGCGACCGTGCGGTCGTTGTCCACGTCGTCGCCCGCCGCGTTCAGCACGCCGTCGTGGCCGTGGCTCGTGTAGGGATCGAGCGCCACGTCGGTGATCACGACGAGCTCGGGCACGGCTTTCTTCACCGCGCGGACCGCGCGCAGAATCAGCCCGTCCTCGTTCAGCTCCTCCGTGCCCTCGGGGTTCTTGAGCTTCGGATCGAGCTTCGGGAAAAGCGCCACCGCCTTCACGCCGAGTTTCCAAAGCGCGCGGCACTCCTTCACGAGATCGGCGATGTTCAGGCGAAACTGCCCCGGCATCGACGCGATCTCCTCGGGCGCGGGTTTCCCGTCCACGACGAAGAGCGGCGCGATCAGATCCGCGGCGCGCAGTTGCGTCTCCTCCACCAGCGCGCGGCGCGCGGGCGTGCGACGCAAACGGCGCGGACGAACCGCAAGATCGAGGCGAAGGGAATCGTGGGAGGACATGCCGCACTAGTTAACGCGGGCCCGCCGTCCCGCCAGTCCGAAGCACAGGCCCCGGGCGAGGTCGCGTCCGCCCCGCCAGCCGACATGTATTCACAGAATACACGTCCGGCGCCGTTGCCTCGCGACAGTGTCGCGGAGACATATCCGCCCTTCCCCTATGCCCCGCCGGATCGCTCTCGTCCCTTTGCTCGCCTGCGTTTCGTTCAGCCTCTGGATCGGCTTCGCCGCCCGCGCCCTCGCCGCGCCGGTCGCCCTCCCCTCCGGCGTCACCGTCGACGTCGACCCCGCCGGCCCGCTGGGCGGCACGTGGGCCGCCGATTGGAACACCGACGGCGCCCTCGAGAGCTGGGCCGGCGTCAATGCCAGCGCCTCGGTCTCCGGCGGCGTTCTCTCCGGCGTCACCTCGACCACCGATGGTCGCGTCGAACGCACCGTCATCGCGTCCGGACCCGATCTCGACTTCGGCTTCAACGACTTCCTCGAATTTCGCCTTCAAGTCCCCGCCGGCTACGCCGGCGTCGTCCAGATCTTCTACGGCACCACGCTCACCACCGGCTTCGCCGCCACGCGCCAGATCGACATCCCCGCCTCGCTCATCCCGAAGGACGGCGCGTTTCACACCTACCGCCTCAACCTCGGCCTCGAGGTCTATTGGCGCGGCACGCTGCGCGACCTCCGCATCGACCCCGTCGACGGCGCCGGCACGAGCGGCATGAGCTTCGCCCTCGACTACGTCCGCGTCGGCGACGAGCCCGCCGCTCCGGTCTACCAACCGCGTGTCTCCGCCGAGTGCCCCGCCGCGGGCGCCGCCACCCCGAGCGGCGTCCCCACCGGCCCCGGCCAAACCGTCTATTCGCTCGAATCGAAACACTTCCGCGTCCTCTGGAACGACGCCGTCGCCGCCAACGGCTCCTGGACCGCCACCATGGCGCGCAATACCCTGCGCAACGCCGAGGAATGCTGGCAGGTCTTCGTCAACAAGATGGGTTACCGCGAGCCCGCCTGGGCCATGGGCGCCGGCACGAGCGGCACTCGCTACAAGCTCAACATCACCACCT
>CBINJQ010000298.1:0-5945 GCA_966251015.1 uncultured Akkermansia sp.
AGCCTGCCTCATTTTCGGAGCGATTCCATCAGTGGCTCACCAATCCCGGCCTCACGCCGGCTCAACAACGCGACCTCTTCGAGTTCGCCCACCAGATCGCCTTTTTCTCGTTCGATGATTTTACGGCCCTCTTTCAGAACGCCTTCGCAGGGCCGATTAGCCGCTGGTGCCTGAGCCAGGCCGGTCTTCGGCTCGATCAACCAGACTGGCAATCCCGTCTCGACACGGAGCGCTTCCAGAAAACGTGGTTTTGCCCCGTCACCGACAGCCTGCTCATCAGCGTCTTTCACCACGTAAATCGCATCGAAGCCAAAAATCGTAAGCCGGCCTTTCGCGAGCTTAAGCACTTCGGCGATACGAACAAGATCCACGAGCACATCCGCAAGGACGGCTATCGACGGCTCGTCCTCCTCGAGGATTTCGTGGGGGCCGGCACTCAATCCTTCGAAAGCGTCGAATGGGCGGTCCGAACTCTCAAGCTACCGGTCCTCTTCTGCCCGATGATCATCGCCCCGGAAGGAGCCGCCAGATTCCGTGCTTTGAAGACCGAGCTGGACGACGAAAGAAGTCTCGACCCAACCCTGCCCCCATTTGCCTTCAAACCCATTCTCGAACTGGGCAACGAGTGTTTCGTGCATTCCCCCGACACCGCACCGGATTCGCTCCTCGCCCGCATCCGCCTCCTAGCGGAAGAGGTCCACGCACGCCTCGCCCAATCAGGACAACAATTCAAGCATCGCAACCTTGGCTTGCCCCTCGGCTATTGGAACGCCGACTCGCCCCAAAAAGGGGCCACCATCGTCATGTTTTCCAATACGCCCAATAATTCCCTGCCCCTCATCCATCATGGAGCCGATGGAGCCCACCGATGGAGCCCCCTTTTCCCGCGCGTGGCACGCCAGCCCACATGAACGCCCTCCTATCCAACCCCTTCGCCGAAGCCTACGTCACCCACACGGTATCCGATAAAAACTTCGTGCGGTTTTTCAGCCACATCTTGGTCATTCCCGCGAGTGCGATCCTCAAGCCCGGAAACATCGTTATCAAAGGCACCCAGGGCTCCGGCAAAAGCATGCTCCTGCGCCTACTCGAACCCGAGATCCGCATCGCTTACCACTCGATCGATCCGCAGGAAAAATCCGCCGCCACCCGCTATCCCATCCCGGTCGCGTTGCGCGATTTCGTTTCCACCCGGGTGGACCTCAATAAAAGCGGCCTGCTCGACATCGCCAACACCCTCCCCGATTCGCCCACGCCGGATGACATCGCGGACCTGACCAAATCCTTCGCCGATTTTTTCAACTACTGGCTCCTGCGAGGCCTTCTTCTCTCTATCGACAAAATTCACGAGAACCCGGTGCCCTTCGCCGGCTTGATCGTTTCCGAACGCCGGGATGCGTTTGCCGTGGCGCTTGCCCGGCAGGACTGCTGGTTCGATGCCCTCGCCGGAGTCCGCGACTGGACCAGCCTGCAACAAGCCATCAAAGATCGGGTGGTCGCCTACCGGGCGTGGGCCAACGGCAACCGCGAGCTGCCCTCTCACGTCCGCCAGACACGCACCGTAATTGGCGAACCGCTCTCTCGTGCATCGGAACAGCTCAAGCACACCGGCGTCATCGGAGCCGCGACCAACGTCTTCGCCACCATCGACCAGATCGAGGCGCTGTGGATGCAGGGCGAAGGTAAACAAGAGCTGGGCGAACGCCTGCGCCGCGAACTCCACGAAGTGCTCGGCAAGCGGGATGAGCGCGTCTCCTACCGCATCGGTGCCCGCCGCTACGACTGGGGCAAAGGCGGCCTCCCCATGCGCGACGGGCGCCAGCTCGAAGAAGGCCGTGACTATAATGTAGAGGACATCGACGCCCTCCTGCGACGCGGCGAAGAGAACAAAAACTGGACGTTCCGCCGTCTCGCCCGCGACGTCTTCCGCCGTCGGGTGGAGACCAACTTTCCGCAATTGGGCGAACTACCCAAAGATCTCGCAAAGACCGAACGCTTCTTTGGCCCCTCACCCACGCCGCAAGAAGTCATTTGCGCCGCGATCAAAAACCCCGAATTCAATAAGTTGATCAAACTGGACGCCACTTGGCCCGAGCCTTGGCGCGAAGCCATCCTGCGCTGCTATCGGCGGGAGATACCCAATCTCCCCACCCCGCCACCATCAGACTCTCCGGTCGACCCCCTCAACGCCCTGCTCCTCTCCGCCTGGAGCCGACAAACCGGCGGCAAAGGCAGAGCGCCCGAACGATCCCGCCGACAACTGCTCCGCCCGCCTCAATCGGCCGCCGAGGCACCCTGGAACAGTGCTGCGCAATACTGGCGAAAGGAGCGCTATCCGCAGGCAGTCCTTCAGCTATGCTCACGGCACCAGCAACGCATGCTCTGGTGGGGCGAGGCGAAGGTGCTTTCCCTCTGCGGCAGTAACATTTTTCGATTCATCACCATCTGCCGCGTCACTTGGGATTATTGGCAACGCCTCACAGATGGCAGGCCTTCCTCACCGAGCGAGGATGAGGCCAAACGCATCGTTCCCACCACGATTCAATCGTCCGCCATCTTTGAGGCCTCCCGGAAGATCCACGAAGCCTTGATGCGCCAGCCCGGCCAGCCCGCCGGCGATGTGCGCAGCCGCTTCCTCGGCGTGATCGCCTCTTGGCTTCGGGGAAAACTTCTCGATGACGCGGCGATGTCCAATCCAGGACAAAACGGATTTTCCCTGCGCGTGAACGAGCTAGCTCAGCACAACAATCTCCGTCAGCTCATCGAAGAGTGCGTCGGCTGGGGCGATCTTTACGAGACGCGCCATACCTCAAAAAGCAAAGCGGAGCGCTCCAGTGAGCCCCGCAAAAAATACTACATTAACCCCGCCCTCTCGCCTTTCTACGAGCTGCCGGAGGCGCACACCAAAGAGCCTGTTTACCCCACCATCGACGAGATCCTGCATCTCGCCGTTGCCGCCGGGGCCATAAAAAAACCGAGCCCCCCCACTTCGCAGTCGCCTCGACCCGCAGAATCTCGCGATCCCGATCAGGCCCTTCTGCCGTTCGAGACGCCATGAGCACTCACGCACCCTTTCGCCCGTGGGGCGAACTCTCGTGGTCGCTCGGCCTCGCCACCACCCGACGCTGGCGTTTCCTCGGTTGCATCGCCGCCGAGGAACGCTCCACCGCAGCCCTGACCACACTTCACCGCATGGGCGTTCTCGGCGACATCGAGATGCTTCGCATTCTCGACCCAGAACCAGCCGATCTAGCCGCCGAAGACTCGCTCATTCGAGAGCGTCTCGCCACTTGCGCGGCGACGGGCCTTAACGTGACTCCAACTATCGCCCCACTCGACAGCCCACTGCAAAATTCCTCCTGGAAGCAGAAATTCACCTATCCGGCCGATACCAGCCTCTGCATCGACATCAGCTCTCTCCCAAAACGTTTCTTTTTTACCGCCACCAAGGCAGCCCTCCACTCCCCCGACGTTCGGGACCTACTCGTCCTCTATTCCCAGCCGCACGGCTACCCGCCAAGCTCCCTTGCGAGCAACCCTCGCGACTGGTCCGCACTCACCGGCTTCAATTCCGATGATCCTGATGATGGGCGACCCTCCGCCGATCACCAGATCGTCGGCGCGGGCTTTGCCGTGGACGGCCTGTCCGCTCATCTCGAAGGGCGAGGCAACCACATCCGAGTGGACGTCATGATTCCCTTCCCCGCGCCTTGGGCCTACGCCCATCGCTCGTGGGAATCCGCCCGCGCCATCGCGGAGGCACTGGTGGGAGCCGGTTCCGATAGCGAATCGCCCAAAGTTCGTCCCGCCTACCACCGCGTGGGCGCTCTCGACACCGCCACTGCGTTTGACCGCTTGCTCAACCTGACTGCGAACGGCCAGACCCCCGCCGCGCTAGCCCCGCTCGGCCCCAAGCCACTCTCCTTGGCGATGTGCCTGCTCGCCGCGCAAACCAGCGGTCGCCATCCGGTCTACTACGCCCAACCGCGAACCTACGCCTTAAACTACTCATCCGGCTACCAAACCACCTACGCCTACTGGATCAAACACCAGGGCGTGAACCTCTACGCCCTGTAGGAGCGCGTTTCAAAATCGGCATCGAGCGTGCCCGCTTTCATCGGGACACAGTTCGAAACAAGGGACAGGTTAAAATCTTCCTGCAGGAATCGCTCGCGCATCCGAAAGTTGCCAGCGAGCGAAGCATCAGCACCATTTCGGGCATGAGCACCGTGGCCGAGGTCGAGAAAGCTCTGGAGAAATTCAGCCCCGAACAAATGCGCGAGGTCGCCGACTGGATCGCCGCACGCCTGCTGCCCGATGAAACCGCCGAGCAGCTTGCCGCGATCGACGCGGGTATCCACTCGCTGCGCACCGAGCCAACGCTGAGCGCCGAGCAGGTCCGGCAAAACATCCGCGCATGGGTTGCGCGGTAATCTTCTCTGCGCAGTCCAACCGCGACCTCGGAGCCATCGTCGGATTCGTGGCCGGCAAAAATCCGGGCGCGGCCGAGCGGCTAGGAAACACCTTGGTGGACCGCGCTCTTTTGCTCGGCGCTCACTCGCACCTCGGCGCGCCCGTGAACAACCGGCCCGGCGTGCGGCGCCTCGCGCACAAGCCGTGGATCGTGATTTACTACCGCGTCGATCCCGAACGGCATCTGGTGGAGATCATCCGGGTTTGGGATGCCCGCCAAAATCCGGAAGCTCTTCGCGTGTAGCCTGCGGACGTCGGCGCGCAGCTTCCCGCACCGATCATCGTAGGCGTTTCACCGCCGCCACCACGGCGGCCACCGCCGCGTCCACCTCTTCCGTCCTTGTTTCCCTGCCCAACGAAAACCGGATCATCTGCCGCGCCGCCGCGCTCGCCGGCTTCATCGCGCGGATGACGTGGGAAGGCGCGTCTGAATCCGCCAGGCAGGCCGAACCCGCGCTGGCGCAGACGCCCGCCCGATCCAGCAACAACAGCAGCGCCTCCACCCCCCGGAAGGTCAGGCTGGTCGTGTTGGCAAGGCGCTCGGTCGGGTGACCGTTGCGCTCCACGCCAGCGATACGTGCGAGCAGGTCGTCCTCCAGACGATCCCGCAGCGGCGCGATCTGCGCCGCGTAGTCTTTGACTTCGGCGAGCGCCAACTCGGCGGCGCGGCCGAAGCCCACGATGCCGGCGACATTCTCCGTGCCACCGCGCCGGCCCTTTTCTTGATGGCCACCATGGAGGTGCGGAGCGAAAGGAGCGCCCTTGCGCACGACAAGAGCGCCACGCCCTTCGGTCCGCCAAGCTTGTGCGCGCTTAGCGCGAGGTAGTCGATCGGCAGGGCCTTGAAGTCGATGGGCAGCTTGCCGGCGGCCTGCACCGCATCGCAGTGGAAGGGCACGCCACGCGCGCGGCAGCGGGCGGCGATCTCGGCGACGGGAAAGAGCACGCCGGTCTCGTTGTTCGCCCACATAAGCGACACGAGCGCGGTGTCTTCGGCGAAGGCGGCGTCGAACGCGGCGAGATCCAGCAGCCCATCCTCGCCCACCGGCAGGCGAGTGATTCGCATGCCTTGAGTTTCGAGAAACGCGGAATGATTAAGCACCGCCGAATGCTCCACCGCGGATGTGATGATGTGCCGTTTGCCCGGCTGCTTCGCTCGCGCTCGCGTTGACCAGCTTCGCCACGGCGCGCCGAGCCGCCTCGATCTCGGCCTTTAACTTCGCGCCGAAGCCATAGCTGCTCGACGGATTTCCCCAGCGATCCGTCAGAAATGGCCGCATCACCGCAAACACCTCCGGTCGGAGCGGCGTCGTGGCGTTGTGGTCGAGGTAAATCACGCCGCTCAGGTCACGACGCCCGCAAGCAGCGTCAACGCATCAAACAAGGCCTCACCCCTTCTTCACCGCGCCAAAAACCTTCCGCAGCAGATCCTCCGTCGCCGCGGCGGGGTTGGCCCGCAACTGCGCCTCCTG
>CBINJQ010000299.1:0-5924 GCA_966251015.1 uncultured Akkermansia sp.
ACGAACAGAATGATTCGATCTTCGCGTGGTCGCTGGACACACCGAATAAGTAATTGCACGCATCGTCGACTCAAGCCCGGACTGGGGGATTTCCCTATGGCGGGCCGGTCGTGAGCGCGTTTTCGGGCGAGATGGAGAGCCGACGCTCCGCGTCGGACGCTCAGTAGAATACTTTGCGGTCGAGCGACCGATATTGGATGGCTTCGAGAAGGTGAGGCGCTTCCAAACGCTCGGAGTTGGCAAGGTCCGCGATGGTTCGGGCCACTTTCAATATCCGGTCATAGGCGCGGGCGGAGAGGGACAGCTGCTCCATCGCGTGTTGAAGGAGATCGCCCAAGGTGGAATCGAGCGCGATATGGGCGCGGATCTGGGCGTGGGTCATGCGCGCGTTGCTGGTTGTCGAGGAACCGCGAAAACGCGCCAGTTGTCGTTCACGCGCGGAATGAACGCGGGCGGCGATCACGGCCGAGGACTCGCCGGGGGCCTGGCTGCGAAGGTCTGAAATCGTGACGGCCGGGGCGTCGATGTGAATGTCGATGCGATCAAGGAGCGGACCGCTCACCCGCGCGCGGTAGCGTTGAACCTGGGGCGCGGTGCAGCGGCACTCGTGACGCGAATCGCCAAGATACCCGCACGGGCAGGGGTTCATCGCCGCGACCAGCATGAAGGCGCAAGGAAAGGTCACCTTGCCCGCGCTGCGGCTTATCGCGACCTCGCAGGTTTCGAGCGGCTGCCGGAGGACCTCAAGCGCCGACCTCTTGAACTCCGGCAGCTCGTCGAGGAAGAGCACGCCGTTGTGCGCGAGGGAAATCTCTCCCGGGCCGGGAACGCTGCCGCCTCCGATAAGGCCGACATCCGAGATCGTGTGGTGCGGCGCGCGAACCGGGCGGCGCCCCAGATGGCGTGCATCGCCCAGGGTCTGGCCGGAGGCGGAATGGATGGCCAGGATCTCCAGCGCCTCGTCGAGGGTGGGCGCCGGCATGATCGACGGCACCCGCTTCGCGACCATCGATTTTCCGGAGCCCGGGGGCCCGATCATGAGGAGATTATGATTGCCGGCCACGGCGACCTCGATGGCGCGTCGCAGGGAATGCTGGCCTTTTACCTCGGAGAAATCGCCCTCGTGCTCCACGCCCGCGCGGCAGAGCTCCAGCGCGACGGAGCGCCGGACGGGCTCTATGTCCGTCTTTCCGGACACAAAACGCGCGGCCTCGTCCAACGAGCGTATCGGATAAACCGATACGCCTTCGACCAGGGCCGCCTCGGCCGCGCTGGCCGAAGGCATCAGCAGCCCCCGGCAACCCAGCGAGCGGGCGAGCCGGGCGAAGGCGAGCGCGCCTCGCACCGGCCGGGTGGCGCCGGACAGGGCGAGCTCCCCGGCCACGAGGTAGTCGCCAAGCGCGGGCGCCGCGATCTGCCCGGTGGCGACCAGGATGCCCAACGCGATGGGGAGATCGTAGAGCGGACCCTCCTTGCGCAGGTCTCCCGGGGCCAGATTGATGGTCGTGCGGGTGCGGAGGCCGCCGTAACCCGAGTTGGCCAAGGCGGAAAAAACGCGGTCGTCGGATTCCTTCACGGCCGCGTCCGGCAGGCCGACCAAGACCAGCTTGAATTCGCCCGACTCCCCGTGGTTCACCTCCACGTGGACGGGCAGGGCCTCGATACCTTGAAGCGCGGCCGAGAGCAGAGTGGCTAGCATGCGTGACGCCGGAGGAGCGGGAGGGCCTTAGCCGCGGGAGAGGGCGGCGAGCGCGATGTTGCGCTCCACGGCGTCCAAGTAGGGATTGCGACGCGAGGGGGCGGGCAGGGCCAGATAGCGATACATGCCTGAAAATTCGGTCTCGAGCCGGGGGCGGACGAAGTTGTGCCAGAAACCGCCGGTTCCGGTCACCAGTTGGACGGCGGACGAGAACATGCGCTTCGCCTTCGGAACATGGTTGTAGTCATCGGCCTCCTCGAACTCGGCGAAGAGAAAAGGAAGTTTTGCGACGTAGTCGGGGGCGGCCATCTGCCCCAGGAAATCCGATGTTCCGACCATGCAGGCGGCCGTGCGAGCCAGGTCGGAGCCGAAGGCCGCCCTGTCGGGACGCCCATGGAGTCCGGTGCACCGAATCATGCCGACGACGTCCTCGATCTCGGCGCGATTCACACGCAGCGAAGGCAACAACGACGCGGCGAGGGCCGCGCTCCTTAATACATGCGAATGGGTGTATTTCGCGCCGGTGCCCTCGTCGTCCCCGCGTGACTTCAGAAAACCGGTGTCGTGAAACAGGATCGCGGCCAAACCCAGCTCCAGTTCACGGGGAACTTGTTTAATCCGCTCGGTCCGGAGGTAGCCGCCGACATGATCGAGGTAGCAACAGCTCGCCTGGGCGGTGTGCGCCAGGTCGTGATAATGCAGGTCGATAGGTTGGTAGTTCCAAATTCGTCCGGCAAAGAGATCTCTCGTCAGATTGACGACGCCATCGACGAAACTCGCCGAAAACAGCAGGTGGTTCGCGGCTTGGCGCACCGACTCCAATCCCGTCACACCATCGAGCGGGGTTTCCATCGTGCGACCATTGTGTCGAAATGGCGTCAGCGATTGCACCATGCACCGGCGTAATGATTTGCCGCCGATCCCGGCAAGAGCAATCTCGCCGGCACTTTGCAAAGATGGTCATCGGTTTAACAGGCGGAATCGGTTGCGGGAAATCTGCGGCGGCCACGGAGTTTGCCGCGCTTGGATTCTCCGTGCAGGATACGGATCGGATCGTGAAGGAGGAGGTGTTGCTTTCTCGCGATGTGGTCGAGGCCGCCCATGCTCGTTGGGGTGAACGGATACTGAACAGGCCGGACCACGAGGGGGACGGCGCGGTTTCGTCCACCACCTTGAATCGTCAGCGGGTGGCGGAGATCATTTTCGAGGACGCCGACGAACGTCGCTGGTGGGAATCGGTTGTTCATCCCCGCGTCGCCGCCTTATGGAGGACGCGAGTGGCTGCCAGGCCCCTCGCCAACTGGGTGATCGAGATTCCTCTCCTATTCGAAGCAGGTCTCGAAAAAGGGTTTGATTTCATTGTCTGCGTAGGCGCCAATCCCGGCACTCAATTGGCCCGGGCTGTAGCGCGAGGTATGACACAAGTGCAGGCCGGCCAGCGAATCGCCTCCCAACTCCCCTTGGCCACCAAACTTCACTCCGCTCACGTCGTGTTTTGGAACGACGGATCCCGCGAATTCCTCCGCGCCCAAGTCCGCACTTGGGTCGCCGCTGTCGCCTCGGCGCGCTGAGTTCGTAATACTCTGCCAAGACGCCGGCGAACGCTTGATGCGCGTCACTTGGCCCAAGGTTTTCATCACTTTTTGTTTCCATGGACGATCTGGATCTTTCCGCCCCCGAGGCCGACGCCTCGGCCAAAAAGCCCCGCAAGGCTCCCGTCAAACGCGCCCGCAGTCGCGGTGCTGAAGTGTCGACGGAAGCGGCTCCTGTTGATCCATCTCCAGCGCCAAGCGGGGATGCGGCGGACTCGTCGGCTCCTCGGCCCAAACGTGTCCGGACCCGGCGCGGCAAGGCGACCGAAGCGGACTCCCCTGCATCGGAGCCCGGCGTTTCCCCGGAGCTTTTCTCGGGCGGCGGGTCCGATTCGGATTCACGCGTCGAGGCTCCTCGTCATGAAGACACGACGCCGTCCCCGAGCTCCGACGAGTCGCCTCGCGTGTATTCGTTTTCCCCCGGAGACGATGTGTCCGATGCGCCTGCTGCGGAGCCGGTGAATGATCGGCCGGTCTTTGTTCCAATCGGCATGAGCGAGTCCGCTTCGTCCGAGTCTGGAGATGCCCCCGTCGCGGGGGACGGCTCGCCCGACGCGGGCGGCGCTCCCCATGCTTCCCAAAGTGGCGCAGACCAAGGGGGAGGCAACCAGGGCGGCCGAAGGGAAGAGCGTAAATCATGGTGGGAGAGGAAGAAGGAGAAAAAGCGGCAGAAGTGGCTGGAGCGTCAGGGGGGCGGAGGCTCCGGAGGCGCTCCCGGCGGCGCACAGGGTGGGGGAGGTCATGGCGGGCACGGCGGTCATGCGAATCCGCCTCGTGAACGCGCGCCGGTCCAGCCTCCGCCGCCGTCGCTTCAATCCCCGGTCGGTGCATTGCCCACCGACGACCGGTTCGCCGATCTCGCCGCCTTGGACGCTCTTGCCGAGGAGTTGGCGCGCGATGCCGCGCCTCTCGACCTTACCGCCATTCACGCCGCCGGAGCGGGCGATTTGGCGCAGCGCTTGCGCGGATGGGGCGAGACCGTCGTAGGCATGCCTCCCCGCCGCGTGCTCGTCGACCAGGTGTTCGCTTGGGCGGCCAAGGAGAATCGCGCTCTGCGCGAGTGCGGTGTTCTCGATTTGAACGACGCCGGCCAAGGCTTTGTCGTGCATCGGCACAACAGCTATCGTCTTTATCCCGAGAGCACATTCGTGCCGGCCTCGTTGGTGAAACGCCACGGTTTACGTCGGGGGCAGGAGATCGACGTGTTGGCGCAGCCGCCGAAGCCCGGCGAACGTTGCGCGTCGGTTGTCCGCATCGTTTCCGTGATGGGAACCTCGCCCGAACAAGCACGCGAAGTCACGGTGTTCGAGGAGTTGACGCCCTACTATCCCACGGCGCGCATTCTGGTGGAGGCCCCCGAGATCCATAAGGATATCTCGATGCGCGCCGTCGATTTGTTGACCCCGATCGGCTTTGGGCAACGCGGCCTGATCGTCGCCCCGCCTCGCACCGGCAAGACCGTGTTGCTGCAGAACATCGCCAACTCGATAACCAACAACTATCCGGACGCGACGCTCATCCTGCTTCTGATCGACGAGCGCCCCGAGGAAGTGACCGACTTCCGGCGACACACCAAGGGCGAGGTGGTTTCGTCGACCTTCGACGAAGCTCCGGAAAGCCACGTGCATGCGGCCGAGATGGTGATCGAACGCGCGCGCCGCTTGGTCGAGACGGGCAAACACGTGGTGATCCTGCTCGATTCGATCACGCGGCTTGCCCGCGCCTACAACGCTCTCGCCGGCAACTCCGGGAAAATCATGTCGGGCGGCATCGAGGCGAACGCGCTTCAACGCCCCAAGCGTTTCTTCGGCTCCGCCAGAAACATCGAGGGTGGCGGATCGCTCACCATTTTGGGCACCGCGCTGATCGACACCAACTCGCGCATGGACGAGGTGATCTTCGAGGAGTTCAAAGGCACGGGCAACATGGAGCTGCACCTTGATCGAGGGCTCTCCGACAAGCGCATCTTCCCCGCCATCAACATTGATCGCTCGGGCACGCGCAAAGAGGAGCTCATCTATCATCCCGACGAGATGCTCCGCGTCTACGGACTACGTCGAGCGATGCAGGGAATTCCTCCGGTCGAGGCGATGGACATGTTTATCCAGCGCCTGAAGAAAACCCGGACCAACACGGAATTTTTGTTGAGCCTGAATCGCTAAAGCCGCGAACTGAAAACTCCACGCCCGCGCGCTTTCGCGTGCGGACCGGCATCCCCCCGCCATCCCCTCGTGACCTCCGCCGACGACTTCGTCATCCAACTGGCCCTAGACAAGGGCGTGCTCACCTCACAGCAAGTCGATGCCGCCCGAAAAATCGTGGCGGGACACACCGACCTCACCGTCGCCCCGCCTCGTTTGCTGGATGTCTTGATCGCCGACCACGGCTTCACCTCCAAGCAAGCCGCGAAGCTCCTCGCCGACGAATTCGGAATGCCGATGATCGACATGGTCAATGTGCGCGCGTCCAGCGAGCTTATGGCCCTGTTGCCCCGCCATCTGGCGGTCAAATACACCGCCTTCCCGGTCGGGCGCGAGGGCAACTCCGTGCGCGTGGCGATCAGCGATCCGCTCGACGTCGACGCCATCGACAGCATCAGCCATTTTCTGAAGCTCAACGTCGAGCCTGTCGTC
>CBINJQ010000300.1:0-5890 GCA_966251015.1 uncultured Akkermansia sp.
TCCCGAGCTCGCGGAGCTCGCCGATGATGCGCAGGAGCGAGGCGGCGACGAGCCATAGTCCGATGCCGGTGGCGCCGGCGGCGGAGCGCAGGGCGGCGCGGGCCACGCTGATCGCTAGGCCGAGCAGGTCGCAGGTGATGCCGAAGGCGGCCACGGACTTTCGCAGTCCCGACAGGCACGGGTCCAGGCCGTCCTCCGTGACGTCGGCGGCGACGAAGACGTTGAAATCGATGTCGAGCTTGTGGTGCAGCACGACGGTCGACGGATCGGAGCCGGCGAGGGTCGGCTGGACGATGAAGGCGACGCCGCGTCCGAAGGCCTCGATGGCGGCACCCACGAGGCGGCCGATCTCGGTCAGGCGGTTCCACACCACGCGGGCGAGATTCACCAACGCCTCCGCGGTCCAGGCGAGGGCGGCGGAGATTTTTTTCTTCAACCACTGCCACGCGCGACGGATGCCGTCGAAGAGGCTGTTGGCGATGTTGCGCGCGGTGGTGGTGAGCCGAGCCCAAAAGCCGGCGGGGTCTTTTTGGCCGGCGATGATATCCGCGAGCTGCTCGTCGGTGAGCGGCGGGCTCGCGTCGTCGGCCTGGGCGGCGGGATCGGGAGGCGGGTCGCCGAGCTCGCGGGTGCGCCGCAGGACCTGCGGGATGAGCTGGTCGAGGCGTTGATCGGCGTTTTCAAACGCGTCGGCCATGGCGTGAAGCAGGCCGCGACCGCGCACGGCGGGCGCGCCGGTGTCGGAGAGGAAACTCTCGAGCACGTTGAAGAAATCGCTGTCGGTGGCGACGAAGACCGCCGGGCGGCGTCCGCCCGCTCCGCCTTGATTGACGCGACCCAGGGAGCGCAAGGTGAGGCGGCTGTCTCCATCGGGGGAGACGGGGTAACCGTGCAGCCAGAGCTCGACCTTGACGAGGCAGAGCAGGAAGTGGCGCATCGTCCCCGCCGCGGCGGGCCCGTAGGCCGGTGGCGAGCAGCGCTCGGGATCGGCGGCGAGGTGGGCGACGAGTCCGTTGTGATCGAAGAGGCGGGCGACGCGCGCGGGGGTGATCTCGGTGTCGGCGGCGGCGTTGGCTCCGCCGGGTGGAGCGCCGGGCGAGGACGCCGGAGGCTCCCAGCCGGCGAGGCGCGCCTGGTCGAGCCAGCGGGCGAACGCGTCCGCGAGCGCGGGCTCGCCGGGCGAGGTGGATTGCCATTGCCCGTAGGCCTGGAGGCGAAGCCGCAGGGCGCGCACCAGCGCGGGCAGGGGCCGGCCGTCGGGGGAGAACCAGCGCGCGGCGTCGAAGGCTTCCTCGAAGGTGAAGAGTTGCTGGAGGGCGTTCCAGGTCTCGGCGCCGACCCAGCCGTCGGCGCTCAGGCCGGCCTCGCCTTGGAAGGCGAGCACGGCCGCGCGCAGCAGGTCGGGGGCGACGGCCGCGTCGGGGTCCCGGGGAACGGCGGAGGCCGCCAGGTAGCCGAGGCGGACAAGGCGTTTTTGGAGCGCCTGCAGGTGGCCGGGGCCGGCAAGCTCCGGCGGCACGTCGCCGGAGGCGCGGGGCAGGCCGCCCATGATGCCGGCGTCTTCGAGACCGTCGAGGCAGGTCTCAAACGCGCCGCCCGAGAGCTCGGGCGAGGGATTGTCGGCGCGCAGCTCGGAGAACGCGGCGTCGAGCGACGAGTCGGCCATGGACGGCGGCGGTGATCGGATTGCGGCCTAGCGAGCGCTGACGGCCTTCGCCAGCGTATCGCGAAAAAAACCGAGCAGGGCCATGCGGGTGTCCATGCCGGCCTTCACCGCGGCGTCGTGGGCGGCGAGGTGGGCCGGCGTGACCCGGGGATCGATGCTGATGAACTTGTAGGAATCGCCGTCGAATTTGATGAGCGTGGAGGCGGCCAGCACGACCTCGCCGGCGGGATTGGTGACGGCGCTGGAGACGAGGTCGGACCACTTGAGGGTGGTGGGAGAGGTCCCGACGGGATTCGCCTCGCCCGCGGCCGTGGCGGCTCCGCCCGCCGGGGGGGCGGGCAGCGCGTTGTAGCGTTGGCTGAGGGTTCCGGTGAGGGTGATGACTTCGAGTTCGGTGAAATCGACGACGATGGAGCCGAGTTTGCTGAGGGAGTCGCTGAGGGTGCTCATGGGTGTTTGGGGGAGACGGACGAACTTGGGCCGGCGGCGGTGCCGGGAGCCGTCCCGGTAACGCCATCGGGGAAAAACCGACGATGGTTGCCGGCGCCATTTTTTGGCAAGAGTGAAGCAAGCGTCGGAGGGGCAGTGGCATTCACGTTTGTGCGCGACCTGTCCGCCGGGGAGCGGAAAGTCCGGCGCGACCGCGCCGCCGGAGCGGTGTCGCGAGACCCGGATCCCGGCCGAACCGGGCGATTTGGGCCGACCGCTTATGCGATGGGCGGGCGATCAAGCTGGCGCGAGCGGAGGCGCGCGGGCAGAAACGGCGAGGCAGACCGCATGTCACGCAGCATTCACGCAACCTATCGCTCATTGGCGAGGCTCCGGCGTCAGGATTTTTCGGATACACAGGCGTCCGCGGAGGCCGTTGTCCGCGAGGAGACCGCGCTTCGTCGGAAGCAGCGCATAAAACTCCAAGTCTGGAGCGAACGTCACGCGAGCGTCGTTCCGGCGCCCGGCGTCCGCTTGCCCGCGGGGGAAATCCCCATCCGGGCGAGCGACGAGTCGGCGCATGTTTATCACGCCGCGTCGGCGCGGGATGTTCGCGCGGTGCTGGAGGCTTTGCCGGCGGAGGCGGTGGCGGGCATTGATGAAGTCCGGCTCATGCTTGGTCGGGAATACATGCTTGAGCGCGAGGACGAGGCGAGCGGCTCAGGCGAACCGTTCACGGGCCGGCCCGGGAGCAGGATGTTTTCCGGCGTTTATGGCGGCCGCATTCTCGGCACCTACTTCTCGGCGAGCGGGCGAATCTGCCTTTATGCCTACGTGGTAGATTGGAAGCGGGTGTTCGCGCCCCGCATGATCGTGGAGCTGTTTCTTCGTCTGCGGGCGCTGAAGACCTTGGTTCACGAGGTCGCGCATTTTCATGATCATGTGGCGCGGGTGAGTCGCGGCCGTTGGCTGGCCGATCGGCATGAGAACAACGAGTGGTATGCGGAGAAGAGGGAGCACGAGTGGACGGAAAAAATCGTCCTGCCCGTCCTGCATCGGCTCTATCCGCGGGAGTGCCGGATTTTTCGTGCGTGGGTGCGGCAGCGTGGCGGCGCGGATCTGCCGATCGATTTTTTCGCGGGCGATGAGCGCCGGACCCGGCGCGACGGACTTACGAGGCTCGTTTCACCCACGTCGGACGTGATCGAGTCGTGGATGGACGAGCTGCCGACCTGCTCGTCGAGGCAGGCCGCGAGCCTGTCGCTCGCTTGGCGGCTTCATTACTCGGATTGCTACGCGGAGTGCCTGGCGTTGGTGGACCGCCTGATCGTCGAAGATCCGGCCCACATCGGAGCGAGGGAATGCCGGATCGACACCTTGGTGCATCTCGAACGCTTCGACGAGGTCCTGGCCGAGGCGGACGCCATCCACCGGTTGTCGCCGGGTTCGGAGCCGGCGTGGGAAGCTCGGGCCGATGTTTACGAGGAGAGAAAGGATTGGCCGGGATTGCTGGAGGTGTGCGCACGTTGGTTGCCGGCGGCGGGGCGGTCGCCGCGGAATCGCCGCCAATGTTTGCTTTATCAGGCGGTGGCCCAATGCGCGTCGGGCGACGAGCCCGGCATGGCGGCGAGCCTGTCCGCTTACGCGAACACGTTTCGCGGCCGGCCCTCCCACGTGGTCGAGCGGCGCATGGAGATCCGTCGGCGCTGGGTTCTGCGCCGGGCGGGAAATATCGGGGCCTGCTGAGGTCGTGGGGGCGCGACAATCACGTCGAGGCCTCGACGAAGGGACTTGACTGTTTGGTAGGTTTGTGCATGGTCTCGATCAGATTTGTCCCATGCCTCGCCAAGCCGACACCCGATCCCGTCTCGTGGAGACCGCCGCCAATCTTATCTGGCGGCGCAGCTATCACGGCACGAGCGTGGACCTGATTTGCGAAGCCTGCGGGATAAAAAAGGGCAGCTTTTACCACCACTTTGAATCCAAGGAGGCGCTGACCGAGGCGGGCTTGGACCGCTACCGGGAGTTTTTCGTCGCCCACTACGACCAGGTTTTCTCGGCGTCTCGGGAGCCTCTTGATCGTTTCCGGGCCTACGTCGAAAGCCTCGTCGCCTTTCAGAGCCATCTGCTTGAAAAGGAAGGGGCTGTGTTGGGTTGCCCGTTGTATGCCCTGGGCAACGAGATCGGCACCCAAGAGCCGGTTTTACGGGAGAGGATCGAGAGTTGCCTGAAGCTCACGGCCCGTTACTTCGCCTCGGGCATTCGTGACGGCATGGCCCAAGGGGTGATCGCCCCCTGTGATCCCGAGGCTCGCGCGGAAGAAGTTCTCATGCTCGTCGAGGGCGCGCTTGGCCTCGCGCGCATTCGCAACGATGTCGCTCCGCTCAAAAACTTGGGAGCGGCTGTGCTCCGTCTGCTGAGGTAGTTTTTTCGGCCAAAAACTACCAATCAGTCGGTAGTTTTTGGCCCCTCTTTTATCTCTCGGCCATCCGGCCCCACGTCCCGGCTTTCCCCAATCTTCGTCGATCCATTTCCACCCCCAACCAAATGAAAACATCCCCTACGCATCGTTCCGCCGGCTGCGCCGGCCATCTCAACAAGGCCCTGTATATCGGAGCCCTGCTCGCCTTTTTCGGACTCTCCAGCGGCGGCGTGATCAAGGCGTTTCCGGCCAGCTTCGGCGTCGCCCCGCAGAACGCGGACGCGACCGCGCTCTCGCTTACGATCACCACGCTCTTCGTGGGCGTGGCGTTTCTGGTGATCGGCACGGCGCAGAAACTTTCCGGAAAACCGAGGCCGTCTGCGCTCCTCGGGTTCGGCAGTAGGCGCCGAGGGGCGAAACCATCATGAGCGCTTCATCGGCAAATCGGACGGCCTTGGTCACCGGCGTCTCGTCGGGCATCGGACGGGAAATCGCTCGGATGTTGGTGGAGCGCGGCGCGCGCGTCTTCGGCACGGTGCGCGATCTACGTTCCTCGGATCCGATTCCCGGCGTGGAGCTCGTGCGCATGGAAGTCACGGACGACGCGAGCGTGAAAGAAGCCGTGCAGGACATCGTGCGAAAAGCCGGCCCGGTCCATCAGCTGGTCAACAACGCCGGCTACTTCATCGTCGGCGCGCTCGAGGAGACGAGCATCGAGGAGGCGCGCCGGCAGTTTGAGACCAGCTTCTTCGGCGCGATGCGCGTGACGAACGCGGTTTTGCCGCGGATGCGCGAAGAGGGTCATGGGCGGATCGTGAACATCAGCTCCGTGGTGGGCTTTCTCCCCGCCCCGTATTGGGGCGCCTATGCCGCGAGCAAACATGCCTTGGAGGGCTATTCCGAGACGCTGGATCATGAGGTGCGGGGCTTCGGCGTGCGCTCGATCCTGGTCGAGCCTGCCTACACGCGGACCAAGCTCGGCGGGAACGCCCGGTTCGCTGAGCGCGAGATCGCGGCCTACGCGGCGGAGCGGCGGCGAGTAACCGAGATGGCGCGGCAAAACGTCGAGCGAGGGGACGAGCCGCGAATCGTGGCCGAGGCGGTGTGGACCGCGTTGACCGCGAAATCGCCCAAGCTGCGTTATCCGGTCGGCCAAGGCGTGCTCCTGAGCCGGCTGCGGCGTTTCGCCCCGGCGGCGATCTTCGACCGCAGTCTCCGGAAACAATTTCAACTCGCTTGAGCGGCGCGCGCCCCGCCGTCGCCCGCGCACCCGCACAGACCGCGGATCGCCGGCCTCGGCCCCGGGCGGGTGTCGCCGAAAAACAAATACACATACAAACATACACAATGAAGGCGCTTGTTTTTCACCGTTA
>CBINJQ010000301.1:0-5876 GCA_966251015.1 uncultured Akkermansia sp.
TCTACGGATCGCCACCCGCTACTTATGTTCCATTATTTACGGCGGCCTACACTAGTGTCGGTGTAGTGCGAGCTGATGGCGAAGACCGCCGCCTTCAGCGCGGGATCGGAGTTGATGGCGGGCGCGGCGCCCCAGCGTTTCTCGACGTCGTCGGAGATGACGATTTTCGACCGGTGGCCACCGGCGTCGAGGGCGGGCTTGAAGGTCTCCTTGATGAACTTGCCCAAGGCGGGTTTGTAGTCGGCCTCGTTGATGCCCGGGCCGATGAAGTCCACGGGCGTTCCGTTGGCGATCATGAGGTCGAGGTAGGAGAGGAGATACTTCGAGCAGGCGGCGTCGTCCTTGACCCAGGCGGGGGTGGCCCAGCGCAGGGCGGCGAATTGCATGGAGGGATTCCGGCGTCCGGCCTCGCGGGCGATCCAGAAGTTCACGCCGCGCGCCGTCGCGGTCTCGGACGGATCGCGCCAATGGGAGGGCTCGGTGCCGCTGGAGCTGTTGTTGTCCGCGCCGATCTCGTTTTTCACCAGTTGGAGGCCGGCGCCGAATTTCGGTTTGAACAGCAGATCGAGGACCTCGCGTCGCCGGGCCTCGGGGTAGTCCTGAAGGAGTTTCGAGGAGCCGCTCGAGTTGACCATGCCGATGCCGAGGAAGGCGCGGGAGGGGCCTTGGCCGTCCACCTTCACGACCGTCCCGGCGTCCATGGAGAGAGGAGCGGCGAGGAGCGCGAGAAGCAGGGCGGCGGCGCGCCGGGCGGGGCGAGGGGAAGGACGGGAATTCTTCATGGGCGAGGTGTTTTCTGCCGACCGGTGGCGGGCTCATCGACCCGAAACCTTGGGGGCGCGGGACGCGGCGGGAGGCGGCGGGGTAGGGCCGCGCCTCCGCATGTCAGCGGCTGACCAGTATCCGGTAGAAACGGCGGGGCTCGGCGGGGTCGTAGGGCGTTTCAAACACAAGCGGCGTGCCGTCGCCGATGGTCGGGTCGCCCAGGTCCTGCCATGCGCCGGTGGCGAGGACGGTGCTGGTTTGCAGCTGGTAAACGTGCCCCGCCACCGAGGTCGCCGTGGTGAGCGCGGCCATGGCGGGGAACTCGCCTGCGGCCGGGGTGAGAACGAGGCCCGGGGGCGTTGCTTCCGTCTCGTGCAGCGGGGCGGAGTCGGGCGTGGCGGCGAGCTCGGCCGAGGCGGGGCTCTCGTAGGCGACGTTGGACGCGGAGACGACGTAGTAGTAGGTCGCGCCGTAAGTGAGCCCGGCGTGCGTCTGCGTGATCGCGGGGAGGCCGGCCGAGAGCGGTGCGTAGGGGCCGCCGCTGACGGTGGAGTATTTGACGGTGTAGCTCGTGGCGTTGGCGACGGCGCTCCACGCGAGGTCGAGCGAGAGCGGGCCGGGCGTGGCGGCGAGGTTTTGCGGGGCGGCGAGGGGCGAGGCGAAGAGCGCGATGTCGGAGGCGGAGAGCGCCTGGCTGTAGATGCGGAAGTCGTCGATCGCGCCGTTGAAGTAGGGGTCGGCGGCGAACTGGGATCGGCCGAGGTAGAGGTTGGTGAGGTTGCCGAGGGAGGCGGGCGTGAGCGTCATGGCGGAGTTGCTGCCGACGAGGGCGCCGTTGACGTAGAGGCGGCCGACGCCGCCGGAGAGCGTGACGGCGACGTGGCTCCAGACCCCGGCGGGCAGCGGCGCGGTGCCGAGGATGTTCTGGCTGTTGTTGTAGCCGGCGCTGGTGATGGAGAAGCGCACGACGCTGCCGTTGGTGGGGGTGAGGAGCAGATAGGCGCCGGCGGTGGCGGTGGGCGCGGCGGCTCCGCCGAAATCGAAGACGCGGGAGAAGGTCGCGAGGGTGGTCGGCCGCGTCCAGGCCATGATGGTGACGTCGGTGAGCCCGTTGATGGAGCCGGATGGGAGGGTGACGTGTTGAGAGGATGCGGAGGCGAGGGTGAGGGCGTTGTCGAGCCGGCCGGCGGTCCAGTCGGGCGAGTTGACGGCGGTGCCGGTGACGGCGCGTCCGCCGGAGTCGGCGGCGACGGAGCCGGAGGTCTCGTCGAATTTGAGATGCACGTGCAGCGGGCTCGGGACCACGGAGGCTTCGGGGGAGTCGGCGCTTTCGGCGCCGGACTGGTTCACGGTGCGGACGACGTAGTGGTAGGTGGCGCCGTTGGTCAGGCCGGTGTCGACGTAGGTGAGCGCGGTCACGCCGGTGGCGACGGTGGAGTAGGGGCCGCCGCTGGTCGTGGCGCGGCGGACGGTGTAGCTGACGGCGGCGTTGGCGGGAGCCCAGGTGAGGCGGGCGCCGGCGTTTTCGGGGCGCGCGACCACGCTGTCGGTCGGTTCGGGCGCGGGGGTGGCGAGCGTGACGAGCTCGGCTGCGGAGAGGGCGCGGCTGTAGATGCGGAAGTCGTCGAGGGCGCCGTTCAGGTAGGGATCGGCCGTCCATTGCGATTTGCCGAGGTAGTTTGGGGTGGTGGCGCCGAGGATTGAGGGGGCGAGGGTGGTTCCGGTGTTGGTGCCGGCGAGGGCGCCGTTGATGTAGAGTCGGGCGGTGTCGCCGGTGCGCGTCACGGCCACGTGAGTCCAGGCGCCCGCGACGAGGGCGATGGAGCTGTTGATGCCCTGTTCACTCACGCCGGGGGTGCGGATGGCGAAGCGGGGCCGGCCGGCGCCGGAGGTGCCTTGGGTGGAGAGGAACATGTAGTTCGTGGTGCCGGTGCCGAAGTCGAAGATGCGCTGCTGGGTGGCGAAGGCGTTTACCTTCACCCAGGTGGCGATGGTGAAGTCGGCGAGGCCGGAGACGATGCCGGCGGGGAGCGTGGCGTGTTGGCCGGCGGTGGCGGGGAAGTTGACGCCATGGCGGAGGTAGCCGGTGGTCCAGGCGGGCGAGTTGACGAGGGAGGCGTCCCAGCCGTTTCCGGTGGAGTCGGCGGCGGTCGTTCCGGTGTTTTCGTCGAAGTTGATGCGAGCGAGGAGATCGGAAGGCGTCGCGGCGGCCTCGGCGGTGTCGGCGCTCTCGCCCTTGGAGTTGGTTGCGCTGACAACGTAGTAGTAGGGCGCGCCGTTGACGACGGCGGTGTCGGCGTAGGTGGTGCCGGCCAGGCCGGCGGCGACGACGGTGTAGGGGCCGCCGGATACAAGGGCGCGTTTGACGGTGTAGGTCTGGACGCCCTCGGAGGCGGTCCAGGCGAGGTCGATGCGGCCGGTGCGGGGCGTGGCGGCGAGGGTGAGCGGGACCGACGGAACGAGGTCCACGAGGGCGGCGAGGTCGGCGGCGGAGAGGGCGTGGTTGTAGACGCGGAAGTCGTCGATGCGGCCGTTGAAGAGCGGGTCGGCGGACCACTGGGAGTCGCCGATGAAGTTTAGGGTCGGGCGGATGTCGGAGGGGTTGAGCGTCATCGCGGTGTTGGTGGCGACCAGGGCGCCGTTCACATAGAGGCGGCCGGTGTCGGCGGAGAGGGTCACGGCGACGTGGAACCACTGGCCGGTGGCGGGGATGGAGGTGTTGAGCTCCTGTCCGACACCGTCGCGATAGATGACGAAGCGGAGGTTGGAGCCGTTGGAGGGCGTGAGGTGGAAATAGCGATCGGTGCCGGTGCCGAAATCGAAGATGCGCTGCCACGCGGCGCCGCCGTTCCAGTAAACCCACGTGGCGATGGTGAGATCCTGGGAATCGGCGACGCCGGCGGGCAGGGTGAGGAGATCGTCCACGCCATCGAGGATCAGGCCCCGGCCGATGCGGCCGACGCCAAACGCCGGGGAACTTGTGGCGGTGGCGGGGTGGTTGCCGAGCGAGTCGACGAGGTCGTTTTCGAAGGCCAGGCCGGCGCGTTGTTCGAAGGGATAAACGGTGATGGTCAGCGTGGCGTCGGAGAAGGCGCCGGCGGTGTCGGTGACGCGCACGGTGAAGACGTTTTCGCCCACATCGGCGGCGCCCGGGGTGCCGGAGAGGGAGCCGTCGGCGGCGACGGAGAGCCAGGACGGGCCGGTGACTTTGGAGACCACGAGCGTGTCGCCGTAGGCGACGTCCACGTCGGAGGCGTCGGGGGAGAGGGAGACGCCGGAGTAATAGGGCTGGTCGCGGGCGAGGGCGGGGCGGACGAGGGCGGCGGAGCTCCAGGTGGGTGTGTCGTTGGCGTTGGCGACGGTGCTGTAGAGGGTGGCGTCGTCGGTGGCGCCGGCGGAGTCGGTGACGCGGACGACGAAGGTGTTCACGCCGACGTCGGCGTTGGCGGGCGTGCCGGAGAGGGCGCCGTCGGTGGCGACGGCGAGCCAGGACGGGCCGGTGAGTTTGGCGTAGGTGAGCGTGCCGCCGTTGGCGTCGGTGACGGACGAGGCGAGGTTGACGCCGTGGACGGAGTAGTTGGCGTCCTCGGTGGCGTCGGCGAGGAGGATAGGATCGACGGTGAAGGCGGGGGCGCTGTTGGCGCCGCCCTGGCCCCAGAGGGCGTAAACCTCGTCGCCGGTGAGGCCGTGGTTGTAGATGCGGAAGTCGTCGATGCGGCCCGCGAAGTGCGGGTCGCTGTTATACATGCTTCGACCGAGGTAGCAGAAGGGCTGGCCGAAGAGCGGGTCGATGAGGGTGATGGCCTTGGTCGCGATCGGCTTGCCGTTGAGGTAGAGCGTGCAGGTGTCGCCGTTGAGCGTGACGGCGACGTGGGCCCACTGGTTGGTCGGGAGCGGGGTGCCGCGGAGGTAGTAGGAGGCGTCGCCCTCGACGTTGCCGCCCTTGGTGGTGGTGATGCCGAACTCGAGGTTTCCGGAGCCGTTGGAGGCGGTGAGATACATCGTCTTTTCGACCTCGGTGCCGAAGTCGAAGACGCGCTGCCAATTGCCGCCGCCGGTCCAGTAAACCCAGGTGGCGACCGTGATGTCCTGGTGGTTGCCGGAGCCGACGGGGAGCTGGACGTATTGGTCGGAGCCGTTCAGTGCGACGGCCTGGCCGCCGCCGAAGCCGGTGGTGAAACCGGGCGCGCTCGTGCCGCCCTGGAGCGTGGCGTGGCGGGCGCCGACGACGTCGTCGGCATCGCCTTCAAAGGTGTAGCGGGTGACGAGCTCCTGGGCGACGCGAAGGGGCGCGCTGTCGAGTTCGCCGCCGGGCGTGACCGCGGTGACCACGTAGTAGTAGGCCGAGCCGTTGACGACCGTCGTGTCGGTGAAGTTGAGGTCGGGGCCTGCGACGGAGCCGATCTGGGTGAAGGGGCCGGAGATATTGGCGCCGCGTTTCACGAAGTAATTCGTGGCGCGGGCGGAGCCCCACCAGTCGAGCGTCACCCGGTTTTTGCTCCAGAGGGCGCGCAGGCCCGTGGGCGCCCGATCGGTGCCGAGGGCGTCGCGCGCGAAGGTGAGGGAGCCGAGGCCGAACCAGTCCACCTGGGAGGTGTGGACGCTTGGGTTGGGCCGGGGCTCGGGGCGGGTGGCGTCGACGGCCAACCTGCTCCACGGGGCGGCGACGCCCTTTACGTTGGCGTAGTGGTTGTAAACGAGCTCGAATTGGAAGTATTGGGCGATGCCGCGAACGGCGCTTGAGACGCCGCCTTCGGAGTAGCCGAGATCGCTGGTCTGATGGCGGGCGTAGGGGACCTCGTTCCCGAGGTTGTATTTGGCGTTGTATTCGAAAACGCGGAGAACGCGGTTGTTGTCGTAGCCGAAAAGGTCGTCGCCCTGGTTCCATGCCATCTGGCAGAGCAGGGCCATGGAATACCAGCCGCCCATGTTGTGGCCTTGGTCGCGGCCGGCTTCTTCTCCCTGGCCTAGGCCGCCGGGGTGGACATACCAGGCGGCGCGTTCCACGCGGCCGTTGTTCGGGCCGTTTTTGAAAAAGTCGACGGCCTGTTCGTAGACGGCGCGGTTGTCGCAGAGGATGCCGATGGCGGCCATGGAGGCCATGTTGGCGG
>CBINJQ010000302.1:0-5859 GCA_966251015.1 uncultured Akkermansia sp.
GACAGTCCGGCGGCCGCGATCAACGAGAGAAGAAGCGCGGAGCCCGAGCGAGGGGAGTGGGGCAGATTCATACGTTTTCGTTTGAACTAGGAGGTGAGCAGGGCGTCAAGAGGCAAAACGGGTGACGGAGGTTAACGTAAACAGGGAGAGTCGGTGTGTTCCGGCTTTGAGGGCGTGTTTTTCCTTGGTGGTTTTGTTGGATAAGGCGCTTTTATGTAATAGTTAGTGTATGTTTTTTTGGATGTTTTTTGGGCCTTGGAGCCGATCTGAAGGCAAATCATGCGTAGTTTGCCGGGTCGGGTTTCAAACTGTCAGACCCATTAAGTTGGCGCTAGGGGCGGGACGACGAGGATTTCGCAGCTCTTGCCTGAGGCGACTCTGGGGCTGTTTGCTTGGGAGATGGGCAATCGTTTTTACGGGGCTTTCGATCACGAAACGTGGGGCATGGCGCGAAGACCGGATTACCGGTCGTGTTTTCAAGTGGATCGGGACCGGGTCATTCACGCCCACGCGTTCCGGAAGTTGCAGTCGAAGACGCAGGTTTTCCTCTCTGGCGAATACGACTTTTACCGCACCCGGCTGACCCACTCGATGGAGGTGGCGCAAATAGGGCGTTCCGTCTGCACCTGGCTGCTTTCCCGCGGCTCGCCACTGGAGGCTGATTTCTTCATCGACAGCGATCTCGTCGAGGCGGTGTGCCTGGCGCATGATCTCGGGCATCCACCGTTCGGCCACTCCGGGGAGCGGACCTTGCAGGAGCTGATGGCAAGGCATGGCGGGTTCGAGGGCAACGCGCAGACCCTGCACCTGATCGTCGAGACGATGTTCCAGAACGAGAGCGGGGTGCGCGGCATGAACCCCACGCGCGCGCTCATGGACGGCGTGCTGAAATACAAGAGGCTTTGTCGCGAGTTTTTGAATACGCCGGCAAATCATTTCCTCTACGACACGCAGGAGGCGTATCGGGATTTTGTGTTTGGCGCGACGCCGGGCGGAGCGCCCGCAAGCGGGCTGCCTACGGGGGATGCGCTCAACCGCTACAAGAGCGTCGAGTGCCAGATCATGGACTGGGCGGACGACGCCGCCTACTCGTTGAACGACATCGTCGACGGCGTGCGAGCGGGCTTCTTGACGATCAAGCGGATCGAGGCGTGGGCGGCCGAGTCGGGAATCGACGCCGAGAGGCAGCGTTGGCTCGAGTCGCTTTTCGCCGCCATACGCGGGGACCGGCTCGAGGAGGAGTTTTCCCAGAAGATCGGAGGCTTCATCAAGGCCTGCCGCTTGCGGGAGCGCGGAGAATCCCGGGCACACGGGCAGGATGCCCGTGCCACGGCTAATCCCATGGGGGCGCGCACGAATCGATATCGTTTCGAGCTGGCCGTCGCGGCGGAGGCGGAGCGCGAGGCGGCGTTCTACAAGCGGATGGCCAACGACATCATCTTCGAGAGCCCGCAGCTCCAGCAGATGGAGCACAAGGCCCGTAAGATCCTTTTCGATCTCTGGGATGCGGCGTGGCGAAATTACGTCGAACCGGGCGCCAAGGGCGGCCGCGTTATCCGTCTGCTGCCGCCGCGGGTGGGGCGCTTGGTCGATGCCGCGGAGACGGAGGCGGCCAAAGCCCGGCAGATTTGCGATTGGCTCGTTGGGCTGACGGATGGCATGATCGTCCGCACCTACCGCCGGTTGCACGATCCGGATTTCGGGTCGCTGCGAGATCTGAGCTGAGCCGCCAAAAGCGGCGCGCGCCGGAGGCTGCTGGCGGGGTAGCGGGGAAGACTTTTTTGGGGCGAGCCGGCGCGTCGGCTGGTCAAAGCGGTGTCTTGCCGCCGCACTCCAAAGGTCGAAGGGAGGCTTGAGCAAATCGAGGCTTGCAGAGGGGGAGGCGGGTCGTTGCGCTCTTCCCTTTAACCAATTCCAACCATGCAAGAACTCGTCACCCTTGAGTGCACCGAAGCCAAAAAAGAGGGCAAGCCCACCTCCCGTTACCTGACCTTCCGCAACAAGAAGACCGTCACGGAGCGCATCGAGAAGAAGAAGTATAACCCCTTCCTCAAGCGCCACACGGTCCATAAGGAGATCAAGTAAGCCTCCAAGTCGCTCCGGGCACCCGGCGAAACGACCCCGTCGTTACCGCTACGGTCTTGAACCTTTTGCCCGCGTTTCCCGTTTTCCGGGGGGCGCGGGCTTTTTCGTGGGCGAATTTTACCAACCGGATTTGACCACCAATGGAGCGGCTCGATGAGCGCTCCTTTGGGTCTTTTTGTCGTTCCGCTTCGCGAAACGAGGGAAGTCGATGGCTCGGCAATGCCTCGGTTGTGAAGCGAAGCAATCTTCTCAACCAAGGCGTCGCCGAGCCATCGAAAGCGACTGGTCCGTCACGATCATACTTTCGAAAGGAGCGCTCATTGAGCCGCTCCTGTAGTGGTTAATCAGAATCAGGCCGTGGAGCTTGCCGGGATGGCCAGCTTCGCGCGGTCCTGCTCGGTCTTGAGCCGGAGCTGGCCGCAGGCGGCGTCGATGTCGTGGCCTTTTTCGCGGCGGAGCGTGACGGGCACGCGCGCGTCGCGAAGGACGTCGGCGAAGCGTTCCTGGCGATTGCCGGAGGGGCGTTTCCACGGCAGGCCCTCGACGGTGTTGTAGGGGATGAGGTTCACGTGGGCGTGAAGTTCGATGGCGATGTCTCGCAGCTTCTCGGCCTGGTCGAGCGAGTCGTTCACGTCCTCGATGAGGATGAACTCGAGGGTGACCATTCGGCCGTGTTTTTCGGTGAAGGTTTTTACTGCGGGGAGCAGTTTCTCCAGCGGGTAGGCCTTGTTGACCGGCATGATTTTTTCGCGGACCTCGTCGGTCGCGCCGTGGAGCGAGATGGCGAGGCGGAAGCCGAGGGGCTCGTCGGCGAGTTTGATGATCTTGGGGACGAGGCCGCTGGTCGAGAGCGTGATGCGGCGGGCGCCGAAACCCAGGCCCCACTCGGCGTTGACGATGGTGAGGGCGCGGATGACGGCGTCGTAGTTGGCGAGCGGTTCGCCCATGCCCATGACGACGATGTTGTCGAAGGTGGCGATGCCGGTGTGGGCGCGCGGGTCGTGGGCGTCCTCGCGGTGGCAGACGTGCAGGAGCTGGGCGACGATCTCGCCGGCGTCCAAGTCTCTCTTGAGACCGGCCAGGCCGGAGGCGCAAAACTTGCAGGCCATGGCGCAGCCGACCTGGGTGGAGATGCAGATGGTCTTGCGCGACTGGTCGAGGCCGACGCCTTCCTGCGGAGCGCGAATGATGACGGTTTCGATGAGCGCTTTGTCGCCGAGCTCGAAGAGGAGCTTGTCGGTGACGTCGCGCGACTGCTTGTCGAAGAGCAGTGACAGCGGGTTGAGCTCGAAGGTCTCGGCGAGCCAGGCGCGCAGAGGCTTGGAGAGGTTGGTCATCTCGTCCCAGGAACGGGCGCGTTTTTTGTAGACCCAGTCCAGGATCTGTTTTGCGCGGAAAGCCGGTTCGCCGCGCTCCTTCAGGCGGGCGGTGAGCGATTCGAGGGTCTCGCCGGTGAGGGCGGGCTTGGCGGGCGTGAACTTCATGCTTGGCCAAGAGCGTCGCGCGCGGCGGGATGTTGGCAACATTCCGCCGGAACCACCGTAGCGTTACCGAGACACAATCGAGACATCTCCATCCTGCACATGGGACTTTTGCACCGTCATATTTTCGCCAGCGTGGCGGGGGCCACGGCGATCGCGGTTGGATTTTTCGCGTTTCTGCTGGTGACGGGCGAGGTGCTGCGACGTTTGCTGGATTTTTTTACGGCGGGTTTGATCGGCCCGGCGACCGTTTTTCGGCTCGTCGTCCTGACGGTGCCTTACGCGGCGGTTTATGCGCTTCCGATCGGGCTGCTGACGGCGGTGCTTCTCGTGCTGGGCCGGATGTCGAGTCAGCAGGAGATCACGGCGATGCGGGCCGCCGGACTGAGCTTGGGCTATATCGCGCGCCCGATCTGGCTGATCGCCGGGTCGGGAGTCGTGGTGCTGCTGGCCTTGAATTTCCACTACATGCCGCTTTCCCGCACCCAGGGGCAGGTGGTTTTGACCGAGGCGATGCAGCAGAATCCGCTGAAGATCATAGAACCAAAGACGTTCGTGCGCGATCCGAAGGGCAGATTCGTTCTTTACGTGGGGGGGCGCGACGGTCCTCGGCTGGAGGACTTCTGGTGTTGGCGTCTGGACAAGCAGAAGCGCGTTTTAAGCGTCATCCGAGCCAAGGCCGGAACGGCGGGTTATCGCGAAGAAGACGGCCATGTCGTGCTCGCCTTGAACGATGTGAGCGTGGAGACGCGTGACCGGAAGGCGCCGGAAAGTTTTTCCAAGCCGCCGTTGATCGCCACGTTTGAATCGACCTCGCTGGAGTTGCCGCCGGAAATGTTCGGCAGCGACCCGAAGCAAGCAGAGCGGAATAAGAAATCGAAGTGGATGACGTTCGCGGAGCTTTCGAGCCGGCGCGCGGAACTCGAGGCGAAGGGCTCCACCGTGACGAAGGATGAGCGGGCCGAGCTTACGAATCTGACCGTGACCTTGCACAGCAAGGCCGCCGCGAGTTTCGCCGTGCTGGCCTTCGCCCTCGTCGCGGTGCCGCTGGGCATCAAGGTGTCGCGAAAAGAGACCTCCGCGAACCTCGGTATCGCGGTGGCGCTGGTGCTCGGGTATTACTTCTTGGCGGCTCTGGCGGGGACCTTGGAGCGAAGCCCGGCGTTGAGGCCGGAGCTTTGGGTCTGGGCGCCTCCTCTGATCTACACGGCGGTGGGCGTATGGCTGTTTCGTCGGGTGGATCGGGCGTGACCGCGAGGCGCTCGGCGCCTCGCGGAATGCCCCTTGACCGATGCCCGCAGGATCAGGGGCATCGTATCAACACATGGCTTTGCGGACGCCGGGGACGGCGTCCCTACAAAACAAGGGCTATGCCAGCGCGCGATTGAGCGCGCTGATGATGGCGCGGATGGATGCGACCTCGATGTTGGTGTCGATGCCGGCCCCGAAGAGGCTGCGACCTTCGGCCAACTTGAGCTGGATGTAGCTCACGGCGCGGGCTTCGGCGCCGCTGCCGAGCGAGTGCTCGCTGTAGCTTTGCACGTCGCACGCCGGGACGCGGCCGGTGGCGGCGAGGCCGCGGACGAACGCGTCGATCGGCCCGTTGCCCTTGCCGGTCAACCAGACGGCTTCGCCACGCACGACGAGGTCGGCCTCGCAGCTGACCTGCGCGCCACGCTCGACGGTGCGAAACTCGCGCAAGGCGACGGGGGCGGCGGGTTGCTCGATATACTCGCGTTGGAACGCGGCCAGGATTTCGGAGGGCGTCAGTTCGGTGCCGCGCTTGTCGGCGAGGTCGTTGACGATTTTGCCGATCTCCTTGTGCATGAGCTTGGGCAGCTGGTAGCCGAACTCGGTTTCGAGGATGTAGGCGACGCCTCCCTTGCCCGACTGCGAGTTGATCCGAATGATGGCCTTGTAGGTGCGCCCGATGTCGGCGGGATCGATGGGAATGTAGACGACATCCCAAGGACGGCCCGGCTTCTGATGCGGCCACGACTTCTTGATCGCGTCCTGGTGCGAGCCGCTGAAGGCGGTGAACACGAGATCTCCGCCGTAAGGTTGGCGAGGCGGCACCTCCATCCGGGTGGTGCGTTCGTAAACCTCGCGGATGTGCGGCAAGTTGGAGAAATCCAAGCCCGTCTCGATACCGTGCGTGTGCATGTTCAACGCGACGTTCACGATATCCAGATTGCCGGTGCGTTCTCCGTTGCCGAAGAGCGTTCCCTCGACGCGGTCCGCGCCGGCGAGCAGGGCCAGTTCGGTCGCGGCCACGCCGGTGCCGCGGTCGTTG
>CBINJQ010000303.1:0-5816 GCA_966251015.1 uncultured Akkermansia sp.
ATGGCGGCGGCGGCGTGGTCCTGGGTCGAGAAGATGTTGCACGAGGCCCAGCGCACGGTGGCGCCGAGCGCGACCAGCGTCTCGATGAGGACGGCGGTCTGGATCGTCATGTGCAGCGAGCCGGTCACGCGGACGCCGGCGAGGGGCTTGGACGGGCCGAATTTTTTGCGGACGGCCATGAGGCCGGGCATCTCGTGCTCGGCGATGGCGATCTCCTTGCGGCCCCAGTCGGCGAGCTTGATGTCGGCGACGTGGTAGTCCTGGCCGGCGGCGGAGGGAGGAGGAAGGGTGGCGGTGCTCATTTTTAGAAAGGTTTACTTGGCGAGTTTCTTCACGGCGGCCTGGAGGGCGGCGACCTTGGTCGTCTGCTCCCACGGCAGGTCCTTTTTGCCGAAATGGCCGTAGTTGGTCGTTTCGCGGTAGATCGGGCGGAGCAGGTCGAGCTGCTTCACGATGTCGGCGGGCTTGAATGAAAACACCTGCTGGATCGCCTCGGTGATGACCTCGTCGGCGACGGCGCCGGTGCCGAAGGTGTTCACGTAGACGCTGACCGGGTTCGGGTGGCCGATGGCGTAGGCGAACTGGACCTCGGCCTGCTTGGCGAGCTTCGCGGCGACGATGTTCTTCGCGACCCAGCGGCCCATGTAGGCGGCGGAGCGGTCGACCTTCGAAGGGTCCTTGCCCGAGAAGGCGCCGCCGCCGTGGCGGCCCCAGCCGCCATAGGTGTCGACGATGATCTTGCGGCCGGTGAGACCGGAATCGCCCTGCGGGCCGCCGATGACGAACTTGCCCGTCGGGTTGATGAGAAACTCGGTCTTTGCGGTAAGGAGCTTGGCGGGGATGACCTTCTTGATGACGTTTTCGATCAGGAAGGCCTCGATCTCGGCGTGTTTCACGTCGGCGCTGTGCTGCGTGGAGATGACGACGTTGACTATCTCGGTGGCGACGCCGTCGACGTAGCGGACGGAGACCTGGGACTTCGCGTCGGGACGGAGCCAGGCCGCCTTCACCTTGCGCCGGCCCTTGCGGATGGCGGTGAGTTCGCGGCCGAGGCGGTGGGCGAACATGATCGGCGCGGGCATGAGCTCGTCGGTCTCGTCGGAGGCGAAGCCGAACATCAGGCCCTGGTCGCCGGCGCCCTGCTCCGCGTGCTTCTTGCCCTCGGCCTTCTTGGCGTCGACGCCCTGCGCGATGTCGGCGGACTGCGCGGTCAGGTAGTTGTTGATGAATACGGTGTCGGCGTGAAACACGTCGTCGTCGTTGACGTAGCCGATCTCCCGGATGGCGTCGCGGATGATCTTGTCGAGGTTGATGGCCTCGCCGAGGGGCTTGGTCTTGCCGGTCTTCTTGTCCTGGAGCTTCGGCAGCGTGATCTCGCCGCCGACCACGACCACGTTGGACTTCACAAAGGTCTCGCAGGCGACGCGCGCGGTTTTGTCGAAGGAGAGGCAGGCGTCGAGGACGCTGTCGGAGATCAGGTCGGCGACCTTGTCGGGGTGCCCTTCACCGACGGACTCGGAGGAGAAAACAAAGGTATTGGCCATGGGAGAAAAAGAGGTCGGGCAGCTTTACCACCGACCCGCGCTTCGCAAGCGAGGAATCAACACATCCGTATGCGACGATATATCCGAATGAACGATGCGCGTCCCCAATCCGCAAAGAACGGTTGAAGCGCACCGCCTTATGCCTAGCCATGGTTGGCTGTTATTGCGCATGCCCGCTCCCACCCCCGCTTCTTCCCCTACCCGCATACTGGTGGTGGACGACGACCGGATGAACATCCGGATCCTGGAAGGCATTCTGAAACGCGAGGGTTACACGCTGTTTTCCACCGAGACCGCCGAGGAGGCCCTCAGCGTGTATCCGACCTACAAGCCCGATCTCGTGCTGCTGGACGTGATGTTGCCCGGCATCGACGGTTTCGAAACCTGCCGACGCCTTCGGGCCAGCTATGGCGAGGCTTGCGCGCCCATTCTCTTTATCACGGCCAAAGCGGAATCGGAGGACGTCGTGGCCGGTTTCAACGCCGGCGGCGCCGACTATCTTCCCAAGCCCTTCCGGGCGAAAGAGGCGCTCGTGCGTATCCGGACCCACCTCGAACGCCGTTTCTACGCGGCGCAGCTGAGGGCCGCGAACGAGGCGAAAAACAAGTTTCTCGGCATGTGCGCCCACGATTTGCGCAATCCGTTGGCCTCGATCCGCGGGTTGGCCGAGTTCCTGCGCGAGCCGTCCATCGGCCCGCTGAACGCCGAACAGGCCGATATCGTGGGGTCCATCCACGGCGCCAGCCAGGCCATGCTCGATCTGGTCAACGAACTCCTCGACATCGCGACCATCGAGGCGGGCGAGCTCCGGCTCGCCCTCGCGCCCGCGTCGCTGCGCGAGCTCGTCGACAAGGCCATCCGCCTCGCCTCCATCGAGGCCGCGCGAAAAGGAACCCGCATCGAGCTCGAGCCGTCGTCCTCCGCCCCGGTCGTCCCGGTCGACGCCGCGCGCATCCGCCAGGTCGTCGACAACCTCCTGAGCAACGCGGTGAAATACTCGCCGCCGGGCTCCCATGTCTCCGTGCGCGTCGAGCAGGTCGACGGCCCGGCCCGGGCCGCGATCGTCTCGGTGCGCGACCAGGGTCCCGGCATTCCCGAGGCGGAACGCGGCCGGCTCTTCCAGGACTTCGGACGTCTTTCCGTGAAACCCACCGGCGGAGAAAAAAGCACCGGGCTGGGCCTCGCCATTTGCCGCAAGATCGTCGAGGCCCACCGCGGGCATATCGAGGCGGTCAACCAGCCCTCCGGCGGCTGTGTATTCAGTTTCAACCTACCCATCGCTTCCGAATGATCTCCGGCAACATCCTGATCGTGGACGACGAACCGCACGTCCGTCGTTACCTGTCCCTGGTCGTGCGCACGCTCGGAACGGTCCAGGTCCACGAGGCCTCCGACGGCGAGGCCGCCCTCGCGATCTATCCGACCATCGCCCCGCCGCCGATCCTCGTCCTTTTGGACGTCAACATGCCCGGCATCGACGGCATCGAGACGCTTCGCCGCCTCCGCGCGGCGGGCTACGAGAATCCGGCCGCAATGCTCACCTCCCTGGCCAACCGGCAGACCATCGAGGACGCCATCTCCGCCGGCGCGGACAACTACATCCGCAAGGACACGCCCAAGGAGGAGATCGTCGCCGCCCTGCGCGATCTGCTCTCCGCCGAGGAAGACGACGAAAGCCCCGCGTCCTGACCCAAGATACTCCTTTCGCCGAAATGACACCCGCCGACTCACCTTCATCCGGGGCGGGCGAGCCGCCCGCCCGCCGACCCGGCCGCCAGCTTCATGAAATTCGCTACTCGCTCCCCGACCTGCTCGCGGAACTCGAGCAGGAGCGCAACGCCGGCTCCTTCGCGATGGAAAAACTGAACCAGGCCGAAATCGGAAAAATGTTCGAAAACAAGAGGAAGCGCCGTGTCAAAAAAGCCTGAACGGACCTTTGTCCAACTGCTCAAGGCCTCCCCGCTCTTCGACTATCATCACGAGCTGGCGGGCTTGGTGAAGGAACACGGGGAAGGATTGCCCCTCCTCCTCGCCCTCCTCGAACAGAAGTTCATCACCAAGGACGAGGGATGCCGCCTCTACGCCGAATCTCTCGGCTACGCGTATGTCGACCCCTTCGCGTCGATCATCACCGACGAGGCGATCGCCGCCGTCCCCGCCGAGATCGCCCGCAAGGCGAACGTGATCGGCCTCTACGTCATCAACGGCGTGCTCACCACGGCCATGTCGAAACCCGACGACGAAGCCCTCGTGCGCCGGGTCGGCCAGATCGCGCAGATGCCCGCGAGCCCGGTTTTCGCCCTGCCCCGGGAAATCGAGGACGCGATCCTCATCCAGTATTCCAACGAGAAAAACATCGAGGACAGCCTCGGCGAGCTCGAGCGGTCGACGCTCTTCGACAACCCCGACCTCGCCTCCGACAAGCTCGCCTCCGTCGCCGACACCTCCGCCGTCGTCGCCATCCTCGACGAGATCATCTACTACGCGATCCGGGAGCGCGCCACGGACATCCACATCGAGCCGCAGGAGACCATCTCGCGCGTCCGCTTCCGCATCGACGGCATGCTGCGCGAGATCCTCACCTACTCGCGCAAGCTCCACCGCGCCTTCGTCTCGCGGCTGAAGATCCTGTGCAACCTGAACATCGCCGAATCGCGATTTCCCCAGGACGGGCGCTTCTCCATAGGCATCGGCGTCAACAAGGCGAACTTCCGCTTTTCCTCCATCCCCACCCAATACGGGGAGAAGATCGTCATCCGGCTCCTCGCGAGCGGCAGCAAGAAGTCGATGATCACCTTGGACAAGATGATGATGTCCAAGACGGTCCTCGAGCCCTTCCGGCGCCTCATCCGCAACCCCAACGGCATCCTCTTCGTCACCGGCCCCACCGGTAGCGGAAAAACCACCACGCTCTACGCCGCGCTGAACGAGATCAACACGCCCGACCTCAACATCTCCACCATCGAGGACCCGATCGAGATCCAGCTGCCCGGCGTCACCCAGACCCAGGTCAACAGCCACATCGACCTCAAGTTCGGCACCGTCCTTCGCGCGCTCCTGCGCCAGGACCCCGACGCGATTCTCATCGGCGAGATCCGCGACCTCGAGACCGCCAAGATCGCGACCGAGGCCGCACTCACCGGCCACATCGTCTTCGCCACGCTCCACACCAACACCGCGGCGCAGGCCATCGTCCGTCTCCTCGAGATCGGCGTGGAGCCCTACATGGTCGCGCCGGCCGTGATCGGCGTGCTGGCCCAGCGGCTCGCCGCCCGCATCTGCGAGAACTGCAAGGAGGCCTACGTCCCGTCCCAGGAGACCCTCGAGAAATATTTTCTCCCGGACGGGCTGCGCGAGGTGCGCTTCTACAAGGGCCGGGGCTGCCACGCCTGCCGCGGCACGGGTTACAAGGGGCGCGTCGCCTTCCACGAGCTCGTGATCGTGACGGAAGAGGTGCGCACCCTCATCACCAAGGGCGCCTCCGCGCAGGAGATCAACGAGGCGGCGGCGAAAGTCGGTTTCAAGCCGTTGCGTTACGACGGCCTCAAAAAGGTGCTGCTCGGACTCACCACGATCGAGGAGATCGAGGCCAGCACTCCCCTGGAATTCGGCGGCTGACCCGATACCGCGACGTGCGCAGCCTCCGCCACGTGCGCGGTTTCCGCCATTGCACCCGATCTCTGAGCGTTCTTACTCACGCCCCCAGATGTCCTCCGCCCTCCCGCCAGACCTCGATCCCGAAGCCATCGCCAACCTCCGCGCCCTCGGGGAAGAGGGCGACGACACGTTTCTCAAAGAGATCATCGGCATCTATCTTCAGGATACCCCTCTTCGCCTCGCCGAGCTGCGGAAGGCCGCCGCCTCCGGCGACACCGCGCTCTACACCCGCTCGGCGCACACGATCAAAGGCAGCTCCTCGAACGTGGGGGCGATCCATGTCCGGATGATCGCGGAACGGCTCGAGCAGCGCTCCAAAACGGAGGCTCACGCGGTGCTCGAACCTCTGGTCGCGGAGCTCGACGCCGCCTTCGCCCGCGCCGCCGCCGAGCTTCACAAGATCGTCGGCTGACCGGCCCCGGGCATTGTCAACAAACCGCCCGCGGCGGCTTGATCCGGACAAGCGGCCGGCGCCGCCTGCGTCCCCCTTGGGAAACCGAAATGTCTCGACGAGGCGGGCTTGTCCGGCCTCCGGATCGCCCGGCTTTTGGCTCAGCCTGGAAACGGCAGTCGGGTGGCGGAGTATCGCGCAAGATGTTGAGTCGAATGGCGCTC
>CBINJQ010000304.1:0-5804 GCA_966251015.1 uncultured Akkermansia sp.
ACGACGATGCGGTCGCGATCGCGCAGCTGCAGCCCGGGGCCGATCACGGTGTCCTTGGGCAGGCTGAATATCCGGGCGCGGGTGTTCTTCACCTGTTCCTCGAAATGAGTGAGGCTGCCGCCGACGGACGCGGAGAACAGCGAATCCCCGCACAAGGCGAGGGGCCAACTGAGTCCCTGGACGTAAAACGTGGTCTGGCCCGGCGAATGGCCCCAGGTCGGCAGGCACTTGATGGCGATGACCCCGAGATGGAAGTAGGCGTAGTCGGAAAAGGTCCGGGCGCCGGCGAATCCGACCGGCTCCCGCTCGTGCGACCAGACGTCCGCACGGGTGGCGTCGACGACGCGGGCAAGCTCCGCGACATGATCCTCGTGCGTGTGGGTGAGGAGCAGGTGTTTGACGCGTAGTTTGTTCGCCGATACGAAGTCGAGCATCTCGGTCGCGTCGGCGCCGGTGTCGACGATCGCGGCGTGCCGGGTCTTGTCGTCCCAGACCAGGTAGTTGTTCACCGTCATGTCCTCGTGCGGCGTGTTGAACATGGCGAAGCCCCGCGGAAAAACCGGCGCCCGGGGATAGGCTTCCTTCCTGGCGAGGACTTCCAACGCGTCGGGCGAGAGCTTGAGATGCCGGGCAAGACGGCGGACGACGGGGACGCGGGCGTCGCCGGCCTTCACCGCCGCGAGATCCTCGGGCGAGATTTCCGCGCGGGCGGCCAGTTCGACGTCCGATATGCCGTAGCCGCGCTGGGCCTTGGCGATGACGTCGTTGAAGTTGTCCTCGATGGGGATGAGCGGCATGCGGGTAGCAGGGAGAAGGAAGCCCGGAGCCCGGTGCCAGCAAAAAGCGCCCCGCGTCCGGGACGACCGATGGAGGGAGGACGGCGCCCGCGCCGACGTGCTTGCACCCGGTTCGCTCCCGGCTTTTGTTGGCCGGCTTTTCCCCATGGCTTACGACTGGCTCAAAGGTGTCGCAGATGAATATGACGTGATCGTGATCGGTTCCGGTCTCGGCGGGCTCACCGGCGCCAATGTCCTCGCCAAAGCCGGACACAAGGTCCTCCTCCTCGAGCATCACTACCAGTTTGGCGGCCTCGCGACGTGGTTCACCCGCAAGGGCGGGCATATCTTCGACATCTCCCTCCACGGCTTCCCGAGCGGGATGATCAAAAGCTGCCGGCGTTATTGGACGAAGGAAATCGCCGACTCCATCCACCAGCTAAAGGACGTGCGTTTCGTGAATCCGCAGATGGACGTCTGGACCACCTTCACGCGCGAGGACTACACCCGGGTCCTGGTCGAGCAGTTCCAGCTCCCGCGCGAGCAGGTCGAGGCCTTCTACGACCACCTGCGGCAGATGAATTATTACGACAACAACCCGGAGACGACGGGGGAGATGTTCGCGCGGTTTTTCCCCGGCCGTCCCGACGTCTGGCGCCTGTTGATGGAGCCGATCTCCTACGCGAACGGCTCCACGTTCGACGACCCCGCGATCACCTTCGGAATCGTGTTCAGCAATTTCATGGGCTCGGGCGTCTTCACCTTCCAGGGAGGCTCCGACCTCCTGATCGAGAAGATGTGCGACGAGCTGCGGAAGAACGGCGTGGAGCTTCGCAAACGCGTATTGGTTGATCGGATACTCGTGGAGGAGCGCGACGGCCGAAAGGCGGCGTGCGGCGTGGTGGCGAAAAGCGGACGCGTGATTCGCGCCAAGGCCGTCCTCTCCAACGCCAACATCAAGAACACGATTTTCCGTCTCGCCGGGGAGGAGAATTTTCCCGCCGACTTCGTCGAACAGGCGCGCAAGGTCCGCATCAACTCCAGCTCCTGCCAGGTCTACTTCGGAATCCGCAAGGGCGAGACGATCCCTCACATCGGCGACCTGGTCTTCACTTCCGACGCTCCGGCCTACAGTCCCGAGGAGTTGAAGGGGCTGCACACCAGCAGCCGCACCTTTTCAGTCTACTATCCCGACACGCGTCCGGGCTCCGATCGCTACACCGTCGTGGCGTCGCTCAACGGCCACTACGAGGACTGGGCGAAAATGGACGAAGCCACCTACGAGGAGCATAAAAAGCGCCTGATCGAAGAAAGCCTCGTGGCGTTGGAGAAATATATCCCCGGCGTCCGGGCAAAGATCGACTGGACCGAGGCCGCCACGCCGCGGACTATCGAGCGCTACACGACGCACATGAGCGGCACGAGCTTTGGCACCAAGTTCGAAGGCCTGCCGGTTTCGATGAACCTGTCGGAAAAGCTCCCCGGCCTCTTTCACGCCGGCAGCGTCGGCATCATCATGAGCGGCTGGCTGGGCACCATCAACTACGGCGTGATCACGGCCAACAAGATCGACAAGTGGCTGTTTTCGCTGAGGCCGGCCGCCGCTCCCGCCGCCGCTGTCGCGCCCGCGACGCATTGACCTGCGTTGCTTCGCGTCCCGAGCCCGCGCATCACGGTTTGATCGTGTCGGTGCGCCCCATCCAACGCCAGTCGCTCTTCGTGCCGCTTAAGATCGAAAAACTTGCCTCCGGCTCCGGTCTCGCCGCCCGCAAGGGCGCGCTCGTGACCGTCCATTACACAGGCTGGCTGACGGGCGGCGAAAAATTCGACAGCTCGGTCGACCGTGACGAACCGTTCCAGTTCGTGCTCGGCGCGAAGCAGGTCATCGCCGGTTGGGACATGGCCGTCTCGCAGATGGTGGTCGGCGACAAGTGGAGGCTCACGATCCCGCCTGAACTCGCTTATGGCCGCGTGGGCTATCCGGATTTGATCCCGCCGCAGGCCACCCTCGTCTTCGAGGTGGAGCTGTTGGCGGTCGGGTAGGGCGCCGAGCGTGCGATATGACTGCGGACGTCAGCGTTCGCAGACCGGTCGCGAGGTGGAGTCCGTTCGTCATAAACACCTTCGCTTCGAATCGGCAAGGCTGCCGGGAACGCGAGGACGGCCCGGATCGAACGAGCTGGCGCGGCCCTACTTTGATCTAGGTAAAATGTAAGTTTGAGCCGTCGAACGCGGGGAGCAGAAATTGTAAACACGATATCCCAATGCGCCCGTCGACGCCGTGAGACAGGCGCTCCTTTCACGCAACCTAACCTCCCCAAAATGTGCTATCGCTCCGAATCCCTGCTTGCGCCGGGTGTGTCGTCCCGCGACCGCCTCGGGGTTTCGTGTGGGCCGCTTGCGCCAGGCAAGAGCCGGGTGAAACTTCCGGTAGCCTCGGCGGAACTAGGGACTTTGCCGTTGCGTCCTAGGCGGAAGACTTTCAACCCTGCCGCCTCCTCCCCTATGAGTTCCCCTCTCACCCACGGCGGGCGAGACGCTCGCAAGGCGTTTACGCTCATCGAACTGCTGACCGTGATCGCGATCATCGGTGTTCTTGCCGGCCTTACGTTTGCGGTGGCGCGCGGGGTGAGCGGCAAGGGCCGGATAGCTCGGGCCGAAGCCGAGCTGGCCGCGTTGGCGACGGGGATGGAAGAATACCGGCGTTACTTTGGAGACTATTTGCATTTAACCGTGAGCGAAACCGCCACGGGAGATAACCAGATCGATCCGAAGAGTTTCGCCCCCAGCACCAACGACAGAGCCTATAACTTTTTCCGGGCGCTGAACGGTTACATCGCGCCCGATCATACGCTTTCTAAACGTAGGGTTTCGCTAACCAACTATGCCACGAAGTATGCCCGGTCGTTCGTGGAGGTGGGACAATTTGCTCTGGAGCGCGCGGCTATAGGCGATGCGCCTGGAGCGGTTGCGCCGATGCCGGAGCCTAACACGGCGGTCGCAGGCGATGACCCCTCGTTTGCCAACGCCTTTCTCGACCCGTGGGGTAACCGCTATATTTACTTCTATAAAGACACCGCGAAGCAGGCCCGTTGGAAGCGTAACGGTTTTCTCCTGTTGTCCGCCGGCCCCGACGGAAAGGTGAAGTTCAAGGATGCCGCTTCCCGCGAAACCGGCGACGCGATAGACGACACGGATGCGGTGAACAGGGACAATATTTACGTCACCCCGTAATTCCCACGCCACTTTTTCATTCTATGAAAGTCATTTCCGCCAACAGCCAAGCCGGCATCTCCCGGGGATTTACGCTGATCGAATTGCTTACAGTGATCGCCATCATAGGTATCTTGGCTGCGATCACGATACCTGTGGTCGGCGGCGCTCGGGAAAACGCTCGAAAAACCAAAACCCGGGTGCAGTTCACCCAATGGGTTCAGGCCATCGGCAATTTTAAGAGGGAATATGGTTACTTTCCTAAGTTTCCGTCCAATCGGGTCAATGGGGCGCTCACCGTCGCTGGCACCGCGTTGGCTGGTGATGACTACCTCTTTCGCGAGGTTTTAACGGGGAAAGGCACTTTGCCGGTAGCGGGCGGGGGCTTCAGCTTCAGAAGCGCGGAGGGCACCGCCAATACCAAGCAAAACAAAAAAGGCCGCGAATTCGGCACCTTTGACGCCTCGGAGTTCACAAGCCTTACGGAGGGCGACTTGGTTGACGGCGCCCTGAAGGATGCCTTCGGTAACGTTGAGATTGCGGTTATCGTAGACCGCAACGGGGACGGGTTCGTAAACAACGATGACCTCCAAGGCGGCGCGAGCACCTATCCCGAGGTCAAGGCGTTTGGCGGACGCGGAGCCCTGAAAACCGCAGCAGTTGCCGCCTATATCACGAGCGCCGACGCCACCGGGCGTGGAGTGCGGGCTGACGCGATATTTTATAGCGCAGGCAAAGGCGTTTCCGGCGGTGGAGACATCCTCGCCAAAGAAGCTGTCTGGAGTTGGTAAGCGCCCCCCGTTCTTCAGCGCCCACCTCAAACCTCCCACTCGGGTTCACTATCATGCCATCTGCATACTCCCAGCGCCGGGCCTTTACGCTGATCGAGCTTTTGGTTGTCATCGCTGTCGTCGCGATTCTAGCCGGGATTACCGGGGTGGCGTTGCGCGGGGGTAACCAAGGCGCGGTGCTTCAGTCTGGACAATCCGCGCTGTCCTCTCTTGTCGCCTCGGCTCGCGCTCAGGCTTCCGTGCGTCTCACCAACGCCACGATCGTGGTTTGGGGTGAATACGATGCGTCCAAGCCCGAGGTCGCGTCGACCTACTTGCGTCGTGCTGCGGTCATGACTTACGAGGACACCAACTCCCCGCCTGATGGAACTCCCGATAAATACGTGATCCGCGGCGACGTATTGGATCTACCGCGTGGTGTGTATTTCGTGCCCCCTGACTTGGGCGGTTTTCCTGCAAAGGCTGCGGTTCCGACAGAGTGGCCGACCACCTACGAGCGGACCGATGCGGAAGGCAATGCAGCGGTTGCAATGGATGTGTGGCGATGGGATGCGAATGCGGAGAGCTACGAAGATGATCCTTCAGTCTCGGACACTTTCAAAGGTTACAAAACGATCACCTTTGATTCTCAAGGGCAGGTGGTGGCCGGACGGACCTTGGTGATTTCTTTGGCCGACCCCGATGGCGCGGGATTGGTTTTCAAGGACTCGGATTCACAGAGGGGACTCGTGCTCAGCGCCTACGGTATCCCGACCGTGGTTAACGAAAAAGCAGGGCTTGATAAAAACTGATTGGTCGTCCCCCGTTTATCCCAGTCTCCACGTTTCCCCATGTTCTCCCTCTTTCCAATGCCCGCTAAACGTGCCGAGGCCCGAGCATTCTCTCTCGTCGAGGTTGTTATCGCGGTGGGTATCTTCGCGGTGGCCGTCATTTCTATTGTTGGACTTATTTTACCCAACACGAAGCGGATAGCCGATCAACTCGATGCCCAGGTGGCGCAGCGACTTTCGGACAATATCCGGTT
>CBINJQ010000305.1:0-5796 GCA_966251015.1 uncultured Akkermansia sp.
CGCGCCACCGCCACGCTTGTCGCCGCCGGCGTGCCCGCCGCCTCGGTCGAGGTCGTGCGCGTGCCGGGATCGCACGAGGTGCCCTGGGCCGTCCAGCGACTCGCCGCGACCGGCCGGTTTCATGCGGTGATCGCGCTCGGCGTGCTGATCGCCGGCGACACCAACCACCACGAGATGGTCGGCGACGCCGTGGCCCACGCGCTCATGCGCGTGTCGCTCGACACCGGCGTGCCCGCGATCAACGGCGTCGTGGTCGTCAACACCCGCGAGCAGGCGGAGGTGCGCACCATCGGCAAATACGACCGCGGCGCGGAGTTCGCCGCCGCCGCCCTCGAGATGGCCGCCTTGAACAAGACCCTTTCCTGAGATGAGCAACAAAGCCCTCTTCGCCCAGCGCCGCGACGGCCGCATGGCCGCCCTCCAGTATCTCTACGCCTGGAGTCTCAACCGCCCGGAGCACCTTTCCCCGGACCTGGCTCTCTTCTTCGAGAATCTCCAGGCCGCGGACGGCAAACCGCGCGAGCACTACGCCTTCGGCGAGGAGTTGATCCATGGCGTGATCGAGCACTGCGACGAGATCGACGGACGCATCCGCGGTCTCGCCCAAAACTGGGACTTCGACCGCATCGCCCGCATCGACCTCGCGATCCTGCGTCTCGCGATCTTCGAGATGATCCACCGCAAGGACATCCCGCCCGTCGTGTCGATCAACGAGGCGATCGATCTTTCGAAACAATTCTCCAACGCCGACGCGAAGCGCTTCATCAACGGCATCCTCGACAAGCTCAAGGACCAGGTCGGCCGCGACGCGCGCAAAGTAACGTGATTTTTAACCACGGAGGACACGGAGAGTCACGGAGGAGAAACACCTTCGCTCCGGCTTTGCCTCCGTGGCCCTCCGTGACCTCCGTGGTTTGATCAAATGTTCGGTCTCTTCAAAAAATTTAAGGACGGTCTCGCCAAGACCGTCGCGGCCATCGCCGGCAAGACGCGTTCGCTTTTCGGCGGGCGCAAGATCGACGCCTCGTCGCTCGACGAACTCGAGGAGGCGCTCATCACCGCCGATTTCGGCGTCGAGACGACCGGCGAGATCCTGACGGAGATCAAGGAGGCCTACCGCAAGGACCCGGAGTTGAAGGGCAAGCAGGCCGCGGAGCTTGGTTCCGCCGTGCTTCAGCGCGTGCTCGCCGGCGGCGCCGGACTGCCCGTCCTGGAAAAACGCGCCAACGGCATGCCCGCCGTGCTGGTGATGATCGGGGTCAACGGCTCCGGAAAAACGACCACGACGGCCAAGCTCGCCTGGGCGCTTCAGCAGCAGGGCAAGTCGGTGCTCGTGGCCGCCTGCGACACCTTTCGCGCCGCCGCCGTCGAGCAGCTCAAGACCTGGGCCGAGCGGCTCCAGCTCGACATCGTTTCCAGCCACACCGGCGCCGACGCCGCCGCGGTGGCCTACGATGCGCTCCAGGCGGGCAAGAGCCGCGGCAAGGACGTGGTCATCATCGACACCGCCGGCCGCCTGCACACGAAGAGCAACCTCATGGAGGAGCTCGCGAAGATCCGTCGCGTGCTGCAAAAGCTCGATCCGAGCGCTCCGCATTTTTCGTGGCTCGTCGTCGACGGTTCGCTGGGCAGCAACTCGATCGAGCAGGCGCGCGTGTTTCACCAGAGCTTCGGTCTGACCGGCCTCGTCGTTACCAAGCTCGACGGCACCAGCCGCGGCGGCGCGGTCGTCGGCATCTGGCGCGCGTTGAAGTTGCCGATCCACTACGTCGGGCTCGGCGAGCAAAAGGAAGATTTGCAGCCTTTCGACCCCGAGGCCTACGCCAAGGCGGTGTTCGGGCTCGAGGGGTGAGGCGGGGCGGGAGATCACGCCGAGCCCGCCGTGCCCGCCCGTTTGCTGTGGCCCCGACCGCTGGTCGGGCCTGCATCAGGCGCCGCCGTCCGGTGTCGGCAGGTCGCGCGCGCGTTTCAAGTGCGCGCCGCGCTTCAACGGCTTGGGGGTGTTGGCGTCCTCCGCCCGGGCGCGCACGAGTTTCAACTCGTCGAATTGTTTGGGGGACATCAGCCGGCGCGGCACGCGTTTGGCGGCCTCGTCGATCAGGCGGTCCCACATTTCCGTGGTGATGTTCTCGATCGTCTCCCACGGCTGATGGTGGCCTTGTTTGCGCGTCCACTCGACCTCGCCGCCATGAAAGACGGCCAGGACCTGATATTTGCCCTCTTCGGGATCGCGGACCCACCAGCCAAATTCCATTGCCATGATGTCGGCGGATAAAGGCGTGGCGGCGGCGGCGGGCGAGCGCAAACCGGGCTTGCCGTCCCGGCGTGGACCGACGGCATGACAGCCATGTTTCGCGTAACGGCCTTTCGTGTGTGTTTCGCCTGCGTGCTGATGTGCTTCGCCGGCCCTGCCCGTCTGGCCGCGGATCTCGCGGCGGACATCGCGCGCGTCAGCGTCGAGGCGGCGGGCGGAGCCAAGGCGCACGCCGCGTTGCGCTCCTTCCGCGCGGTCGGGACCACGAGGGTGGGGGACAAGGAGGCCAGTTTCATCCTGCACGCCGCGCGGCCGAATCTGCTGCGGATCGAGGCCTTGGGCGAAAAGGGCAACCTGGTGCGCGGCTTCGACGGCGTGCATGTCCCGTGGATGCGCGCGGGCTTGCTCGGGCCGCCGAAGCGTCTTGGCGAGGAGGAGGAGCGGGAGTTTCTGCGCGAGACGGACTTCGAGCAGCCGCTATACGATTGGGAACGGCGTGGAGTGGCGCTCGACTACGCCGGGGAGGTGGAGCTGGACGGCCGCTCGTGCCAGAAGCTGCTGGCGGTGTTCGGGCACACGCGGTTGGTGACGCTTTACGTCGATTCGGAGACGCAGCTGGTGGTGCGTCGCGACGAGACGCGCCGTCTGAAAAACGGCGGGGAGAGCGTGGTGGAGACCCATTACGCCGATTTTCGGAAAACCGCCGACGTGCTGCTGCCGCGACTCCTGCGCACGATCGTCGACGGCAAGCTCGTCAACGAGACGCGGATCGAGGCGATCAACGCCAATCCCGAACTGCCGGCCGGCTTTTTTTCCCCGCCCGCCGCGGAGTGGCCCAAGCTGTAGGGTCGTCTCGCGTTCCCTTGTTTGGCAATGAAGGGGCGACGTCCTCGTCGCCCGCGCCCGCGTCCGGCCCGAGGGACGGTCGTCGCCTTCGCGGACGTCGGGGACGGCGTCACTCCAGACGATTTTGCAACCCTTCCAAACCAACGCGCGACCGATCTCCCCGGAGCAATGTTCGTATTACGAACATTGCTCCGGGGGGCGGGAGGGGGCGTCTGTCCGACGCGGCTACGCGCTTGCCAGCGAGAGGCGGGGCGCGAGGCTGCGCGCATGGCTCTCTTCGGCTCTCTTCCGACCGTGCGCGCGCAGCTCGCTTCGTCGCCCGCGTTTCAACTCGCGTTCGATTATGTCGAGCGCTGCCTGACCCCGGGCTCGCCCGAGGCGGCCCGCATCGCGGCGGTGCCCGTCGGCAAGACCGAGCGGGTCGAGCTGGGCCGCGATGTTTTCGCGCTCGAGCAAGCCTACGACGCGAAGCCGCTCGCCGAGGGGAAATGGGAGGCGCACGAGCGCCACATCGACGTGCAGGTCGTCGTGACCGGTCGCGAGCTCATGGGCGTGATCGAGGTGTCCGCCCTGACGCTTGCCGAGGACTATCGAGCCGAGCGCGACCTGATGTTTTTCGCGCCGGCCGAGGGCGGTTCCACGCTGAAGGTCGGGCCCGGCGGCGTGGCGGTGTTTTTCCCGGCCGACGGGCACATGCCCTCGCTCGCCGACGGCGCGTCCGTCGTCGTGCGCAAGACGGTGGTCAAGGTGCCGGTCTCGGGCGCGGCGCGCCAGGGCTGAGCCGCCCCGTTTCTCCGCACCGCGAGCGCGCTCCGTGAATTATCGCCACCACTACCACGCGGGAAACTTCGCCGACGTGCTCAAGCACGCGGTGTTGCTGCGCCTGCTCTCCGGGCTCCAGGCGAAGGAAAAGGGTATTCTGTATTTGGATACCCACTCCGGTCGCGGGGGCTACGATCTCTCGACGGCGTCGGGCGGGGCCGCCCGACCGCGCGCCCCCGAATGGCCGTCGGGCATAGGCCGGCTCTGGCCGCGCGCGGACCTGCCGCCCGTCCTGGCGGACTACGTCGCGGCGGTGCGCGATTTCGACGGCGAGGCCCGCGCCCGCGCGGGCGCGGCGGCCGTGTCGGCGGAGGGGCCGCGGTTTTATCCCGGTTCGCCGCTCCTCGCCCGGGCGAAGCTGCGCCCGCAGGATCGCGCGGTTTGCTGCGAGCGGCAGCCCGAGGAGGCGGCGGCGCTCGCGGAGGAGTTTTCCGGCCTGCGACGCGTTTCCATCCAAACAACGGACGGCTATGCGGCGGTGCGCGCGCTGCTTCCCCCGGCCGAGAGACGGGCGCTCGTCCTGATCGATCCGCCCTTTGAAGCCCAGGACGAGTGGGCGCGGATCGTGCAGGCGCTCACCGACGGATTGCGGCGCCTGCCCGCCGGAATCTTCGCGGTCTGGTATCCGCTTACCTTGCGGGCGCGGGTGGATTCGTTTTATCGCGATCTCCTTTCAATCAAGGAGTTGCCGCCCTGTTTTACCGTCGAGCTGTTGATCGCGGGGGAGGGTTCCGAACTCAAGCTATGGGGTTGTGGCGTGCTGGTCATAAACCCTCCTTGGGGCTCGGCCGCGTCACTCCGCGAGGCGGCCGCCTGGCTCGCCCCGGTAATGGCCCAGTCGCCCGGGGCGGTCGGCGGGGTGCATTGGCTGGTGCCTGAGAAATAGATCCCAGCAATTTTGGGGTGGAATTGCTTATCGTTCCTCTTGCGTCTTTCAGACTACGTAGTTGGTTTACTTAACAAAGCCGATGACCCGCACCGCCAAATCCTCCGAAGAAACTCCGCCCTCTAGCTCCGCCGACATCGCGCTGTGCACGCGGGTCGTTATCGTGGAGGACGATCCGGTTTACCGGCAATTCGTCCGCCAGGTGTTAAAAAAGATCGATGGCGTCGAACTCGTGGGCGAGTGCGCCACCGGGCAGGAAGGCATCGACGCGTGCGTGCGCACGAAGCCGCAGGCCCTGCTTCTCGATCTCGTGTTGCCCGACATGCAGGGCGTCGAGGTCATCAAGACGCTGCGTCATGAGCTGCCCCACCTGGTGGTGCTCCTTCTCACCGCGCATCCGAGCAACGATCTCCCGCGCGAGCTTCTCAAGCTCGGCGTCCAGGGCTTCGCGGACAAGACCGCGACTGCGGTCGACCTCACGAAGACGATTCGCAGCGTGCTCGCCGGTGGTCTTAGCTACACGAGCGTGGCCGGCATCGCGCCGCCCACCGCCGAGCGCCCGATAAGCCTCCCCGGTCATGCCGAGAACGTGAAGCCCGAGGTGCTCACTCCGCGCGAGCGCGAGATCGCGGCTCTGGTCACCGGCGCCATGTCATCCAAGGAAGTCGCGGCGAAGCTCGGCCTCAGCACGCGCACCGTGGAAAAGCATCGCGCCAACATCTACGCCAAGCTCGGCGTGCGAGACGTGGTCGGCCTTACCCGCTGGTGCATGTATCACGGTTTGCTCAACTGAGCGACCGCCGCGCCTTCAGGTTTTCCTGTTTGGAAACACCGAAGCCCGCTCCTTATGGAGCGGGCTTCGGTGTTTATCCGCGGATGCGATGCCCGGCGCGGGCGGGCCCGGCTTGTCCCGGCCTGGAAACGGCGGTCGGATCGGGTCGTCTCGCGCAAGCGGTTGGCCGCCCGCCGCCCTCGTCACCCGCTCCAT
>CBINJQ010000306.1:0-5761 GCA_966251015.1 uncultured Akkermansia sp.
AACAAGCGGCACCGATACTCAGGCGACTGGTCGCCGAGCGCCGTTCACGAAGCGCTCGATCCGGTCGCACGCCACGAGGAGTTGTTCGTAGCTGGTCGCAAAACAAGCGCGCACGTGCCCGGTCCCGTTCTGACCAAAGGCCGTTCCAGGCACCACCGCGACCTTCTGCTCTTTAAGCAGCCCGACTGCGAAATCCTTTTCCGCCATGCCTATGCCGGTCGTGGTCGGGAAGGCGTAGAAGCTGCCGCGCGGCGAGTGACAGGTAAGCCCGATCTCGTTGAACCGACGCACCACGAGGTCGCGACGGCGGTGGTATTGGTCGCGCATCTCGCAGACGTTTTCCCAGCCCTTGTTGAGAGCCTCGAGCGCGCCTTCTTGCGCGATAATCGAGGCGCACATCATGGCGTATTGGTGGACCTTCATCATCGCGTCGATCAGCTCCGAAGGACCGCAAGCGTAACCAATGCGCCAGCCGGTCATGGCGAAGGCCTTGGAAAAGCCATGAAGGAAAATCGTGCGTTCCTGCATGCCCGGCAGGCTGGCGATGCTCGTGTGCGAGCCTTCGAACGTGAGCTCCGAATAGATTTCGTCGCTGAACACCAAGAGATCCTTTTCGCGGCAAAAGGCGGCGATGGCCTCCAGTTGCGCACGATCACAGGTGCCCCCCGTGGGATTGCACGGGAGATTCAACATGAGAATCTTGCAGCCCGGCACCCACGCGGCGCGCAAGGCCTCGGCGGTCAGGGCGAAGTTGTCCTTGGCGTAAGTCGGCACCGCCACGCCTTCGCCATGCACGAGCGAAATGCTCGGGTGGTAGGAAACGTAACAAGGTTGGTGATACATGACCTTGTCGCCCGGATTGCAGAAAGCACGGAAGGCGAGATCAAGCGCCTCCGAAACGCCGACCGTGATGATGATCTGGTCCTCGGGGCGATAGTTCACCCCGAAGTGCTCCGTCACGTAGGTCGAGACGGCCTTGCGCAGCTCGGGCATGCCAAGGTTCGAGGTGTAGTAGGTCTTGCCTTCTTCAAGCGCGGTGATCGCCGCCTTCCGCACATGCCAAGGCGTCACGAAATCGGGCTCGCCGACGCCTAAGGAGATCACGTCCTGGCCCTTCATCTTGGCCACGAGCTCGAAAAAATCACGAATACCGCTCCTGGGCAGCGTCGCCACGTGGCGCGCGACCCAGCGGTTGCCGGGGATGCTCATTGGGAAAACCTTCGCGTTAGGGGCTGACGTTGAGGCGATCACCCGAGCCTTCGCCGTCGTCGAGACGGAAGCCGCCCTCCTTGTAAGAACGCAGCAGGAAGTGCGTGCTGGTGGACAACACGCCTCCGAAGGTCGATAGCTTTTCCGACACGAAGGCCGCGGCCTTTTGCAGCGTGGGGGCGTTCACGAAAACCAGCAGGTCGTAGGCGCCCGACATCAGATAGCAGGACTCCACCTCCTCAAACTGGCAGAGGCGCTCGGCCATGCGATTGAACCCGCCGCCCCGCTCGGGAGTCAGCCGAACCTCGATCACCGCGCGCACGGCTGCTCCGGCGGCTGCCTCGCGGGAGAGATCGAGCACCGGACGCCAGCCGAGGAAGATTTTATCTTTTTTCAGCTGTTCCAGGTGCTGTTCGACTTCGGCGACCGAGAGGCCCGCGACCTGCGCCATCTGCGCGGTCGTGAGCCTGCCACCTTCGAGGAGCAGCTTGAGAACAGGGTTCATAAGGACGGCCAATCCACCCCAGCCTCCGCGCTAAATCCATCCCAAAGTGGAAATCCGCAGCCGATGTCTCGTCGCGGGTGCTTCCCCGCGCGCCCCCTGCGGCGTCGCGCTTGCCTCCCGGCCGACGAGGCGCGCATGGTGTTCCGTTCATGAACGCAGAGCCCAACGCCACCCCTCCGTCCGCCGCCAACGTCGCCCCAGGCGACTTTATCCGCGACATCGTGGCGCAAGATCTCGCCGCCGGCCGTTGCGCGGAAGGCATCGTGACCCGTTTTCCTCCCGAACCGAACGGCTACCTCCACATCGGCCATGCCAAGTCCATCTGCCTGAATTTTGGCATCGCGCTGGAAAACGGCGGTCGCTGCCACCTTCGCATGGACGACACCAACCCGGCCAAGGAGGACATCGAATACGTCGAGTCCATCACCGCCGACGTGAAGTGGCTCATCTCCGGCTGGGCCGATTCCGTCCTCGGCTTGAAAGAACGGGGCGCAAAACCCGATTCCTCCGGCAACGATTTCCGAATCCGCCCATTCCCCGCCGACAAAAACGCCGCCCGGCCCGCCGAGCTGGAGCCCTTCTTCGCCAGCGACTATCTCGAACAACTTTACCTCTACGCGGAGCGCCTTGTCGAAAAGGGCAAGGCCTACGTCTGCGATCTCAGCCCCGCCGACACCGACGTTTACCGCGGCGCCCCCGACAAGCCCGGCAAAAACAGTCCCTGGCGCGAACGCTCGATCGCGGAAAACCTCGATCTTTTCCGACGCATGCGCGCCGGCGAATTTCCCGACGGCGCCCGCACCCTTCGTGCGAAAATCGACATGGCCGCGCCCAACGTCTGGCTACGGGATCCCCTGCTCTACCGCATCCGCCACATCGGGCACCACCACGCCGGCGCCGGCTGGTGCGTGTATCCCCTCTACGACTACGCCCACTGCCTGAGCGACTACCTCGAGGGCGTCACCCATTCGATCTGCACGCTGGAGTTCGAGGTTCACCGCCCCCTCTACGACTGGATACTCGAGTCGCTCGAGCTTCCCCGCCCCCTTCCCCGCCAATACGAGTTCGCCAAGCTTCACCTCGCCTACACCCTCGTCAGCAAGCGCCGGCTCATGCAGCTTGTGAACGAAAAGGTCGTCTCCGGCTGGGACGATCCGCGCATGCCCACCCTCGCCGGCATCCGCCGCCGCGGCGTGCCCGCCTCCGCGCTCCGCCGCTTCGTGACCGGGGTCGGTGTCACCAAGTTCGACAGCCTGACCGAGCTCGCGGTCTACGAAAACGCGGTGCGCGACGAGCTGAACGCCTCCGCGCATCGACGCTTCGCCGTGCTGCGTCCGCTCAAGATCGTCCTCACCAACCTCGCCGACGACGAAGTGGTCGAGTGCATCGCCGGAAATCTCCAGTCCGACCCCGGGGCCGGATCGCGCACGCTCGGGCTCACCAGGGAGTTGTTCATCGAATCCGACGACTTCGCCGAGGTCCCGCCGCCGAAATATTTCCGCCTCAAGCCGGGAGGCGAGGTGCGCCTCAAATACGCCGGCATCATCAAATGCGACGAGGTCGTGAAGGACGCTACCGGCGACATCGCCGAGATCCGCTGCACCTTTGATCGCGACACGCGCACCGGTCTCCCCGGCGCCGACCGCAAGGTCAAAGGCACGATCCACTGGGTCTCCGCCGCCCACGCCGTCAACGCCGAGGTCCGCCTCTACGACCGGCTGTTCACCGTTCCCGAGCCGGCCGCCGCCGAGGATTTCCTCAAGGTGCTGAATCCAAAATCGCTGGAAGTGGTCACGGCCAAACTCGAGCCCGCCCTTGCCTCCGCCGCGCCCGGTCAAAGTTTCCAGTTCGAGCGTTTGGGCTATTTCACTCTCGACGCGAAAGACGCTTCCCCCGGCAAACTCGTCTTCAACCGCACCATCACGCTCAAAGACACCTGGGCTAAGTAAGCCGCGCGGCACAAGCTGCTTTTGTTGGCCAAGCTCCTCTCCACCACCTACTCTCCGTCCATGCCCCTGAAGCAAAAACCCGCCGGCAAACTCATCTCCTTCGAAGGCTCCGAGGGTAGCGGAAAATCCACGCAGATCGCCCTGCTCGCGAAGCACCTGCAACTCCTCGGCCGAGAGGTGCTCACCACGCGTGAGCCCGGTGGCACCGAGATCGGTGAACAGATCCGCAACATCATCGTCCACAACTCCAAGGGCGACGAAATGTGCCCCGAGACGGAGGTGTTCCTCTTCGCCGCCGCCCGCGCCCAGCTCGTGCGCGAGGTGATCGCGCCGGCCCTCCTCGGCGGCCGTGTCGTGCTCTCGGACCGATTCCTCGACAGCTCCACCGTCTATCAAGGCATAGCGCGAAATCTTGGCTCCGACCCTGTTCAGCAAATCAACCGTTTCGCCGTCGGTAGCGTCATGCCCGACCTCACCATCGTGCTCGACGTGCCCACCGAGGTCAGCCTCGAGCGCATCCGTCTGCGCGCGTCGGACCTGCCGGACCGCATGGAACGCGAAAACGCCGAATTTTTCGGAAAGGTCCGCGAAGGATACCTCCTTCTGGCCAAGAGCATGCCCGAACGCTTTGTGGTGGTCGACGGCACCCAGTCCGAGGCCGCGGTCGAGAAAAAGGTCTGGGCCGCCGTTCAAAAACTCATCGCCCAGTAAGCGCAAGGCGCCGGGAGCAGGGAGCGAGGAGCCAATCCCCCGCCCCGTCGCCCGCGTCCGACTTCGTCTCCGACCTCCGGCTCCCTGCTCCTCGCTCCATGCTCCTGGCTCCCTCGCCCTGGCCTGATTCGCTCACCGGCACACCCGCTGTCGCCGTGATCGAGCAAGCTCTTTCGCGCGCCCGCCTTTCGCACAGCCTCCTGCTCACCGGCGACGACATCGATCTGCTCCGCGGCGTCGCCATCGCCCTCGCAGACCGTCTGCTCAATCCATCGTCCACCGCGCCCGAGCGCCGACGCTCGCTGGCCGACGGAGCTCATCCCGATCTCTTTCACCTCCGCCCGGCCGGAAAGATGCGTCAGATCGGCGCCGAGGCCACGCGAGAGCTGATCGGCAAAGTCCAGGTCGCCGCCTCCGCCGGCGGCCAAAAAGTCGGCGTCATCCACGAGTGTGACCGCATGAACGTCGCCGCGGCCAACATCTTCCTCAAAACCCTGGAGGAACCGCCTGCGCACACGACGCTCCTCCTGCTCACCTGCCGCCCGCACTCGCTGCTCCCCACGATCCGCAGCCGTTGCCAGCTCTTCCGCTTTTCCGCGCCTGGTCTGACCACGCCCGTCGACGGCTGGCCGGCCTGGCTGGAAGACTACCGCGCCTGGCTTGGCCTGCTCCACGGCGGAGCCGCCAAAACCGCTCCCGCCGACGCGCTCTTCCGTCTTTACGGCCTTGTCGCCCGGTTCGGTGTCCTGCTCGAAAACGCGACGGACACGCTCTGGACCGAACAAAAAAAGACGCTCCCCGACAACCTCACGGACGAGGAACAGGACGCGATCGAAACAGGCTTGAGCAAGGGCCTCCGCGACCGCCTCTTCGCCGATCTGGAACGCGCCACCAGCATTTTTGCCCGCGAGGTCCTCGTCACGCCCGAGGCCGCCGTCGGCGCGCGCGCCTTCGCCGAAACGGTGAAACACCTCGAACACGCCGCCGGCCTCCTGCGTGTGAACTTTAGCGACGCGTCCGCTCTCGAGCTATTCCTGCTAAAAACCCTTCGCGCTTGGACTCGAAAGTAGCGCGGCAGGCGAAGCATCGCCATGGGATGCCCGGCGAAGGAGCTGGAAAGGATCGCTTCAGTTGGTCGAAGTCGTCGGCGTCTCGAGGCGGGTCTGGATTTCGAGCGTCGGCGGCCTCATCCGTTACACCAAACACTGTGTGAATGGAGACTATAAGGTGGGCGTGCGCGTCTCTGAGCACGCGGCTTGGGCGATGACGTGCGAAGTTGCGCTCGCAAACCACGGGCGGAGGGACCCGCCCGTCCCCTAAAAGCCCAAAGCGTCGCGTAATGTAATTGGTCTCAGATCCCCCGGCCGGGGTCGGCCATGGCGGGCGC
>CBINJQ010000307.1:0-5750 GCA_966251015.1 uncultured Akkermansia sp.
GGAGGCGGAACGATTGCCGGCCTTTCTCGACGTGGAGGCCGCGCGCGCCGAGCCCGCGCGCTTTCACGCGTGGTTTCGCGAGCAAAAGCCCGACGTGATCCTGACCTTGCACACCGTGGTGCGCGAGTGGCTCGAAGCCCTGGACGTCCGCACGCCGAAAGATCCGGGCTTGATCCAACTCGAGTTGCGACGCGGCTGCGAAGACTGGTCGGGCATGGACCAGCACAACGATCTCACGGGCGAGGCCGCGGTGGACATGCTGATCTCCCTGCTCCACGGCGCGGAGATCGGCCTGCCCTCCGCGCCGCGCGCCACCTTGATCGGCGCCTCCTGGCGGGAGGGCAAAACCACGCGCGCCCTTACGCCTCCGGCTCCGCCACGGTGATCTCCAAGGTAAACGTCGAGCCCGAGCCGGGCACGCTGCGGAGCGCGATGTCGCCGCCGAGCAGGCGAGCCAGCCCGCGACTGATGGATAGCCCGAGACCTGAGCCGCCGAAATGTCGCGCCACCGCCGCGTCGGCCTGCACGTAGGGCGCGAAAAGCTTCGCCTGCACCTCGGGCGAAATACCGGGACCGGTGTCGCTCACCGCGAAACGCAGGCGCCACCGCCGCCCCTCCACACGCTCGGCGGTGAGCGTCATGCGAACGGAACCGCGCTCGGTGAACTTCACCGCGTTTGAAATCAGGTTGGAGAGGATCTGCCTCAGGCGCAGCGGATCGGTCAGGACGATGGGCGGAGACTCCGTGGCTATCTCGAGGCCCAGCTCCACGCCGCGCGCCTCGGTCGCCGGGCGGAAAAGGCCGAGCAAATGTCGCAGGAAATCCGCGAGCACCACCGGGGTGGAATCGAGCGCCATCGCCCCCGCCTCGAGCTGCGACCAATCGAGCATCTCGTTTACCAGGCGCATGAGGCTCTGCGCCGTGTCGCGCATCATGAGCAGATTGTCGCGGTGCTCCGGCGCCAACCCCTGCCCCTCGTCCAGCATCATGTCGGTGAGCCCGTGGATGCCGCTCATCGGCGTGCGAATCTCGTGCGACATGACGGCGAGGTAGCGGCTGCGCACCGCGTTGGCCTCCTCCGCCTCCTCCTTCGCGCGGCGTAGTTCGTCCTGCATGGCGCGACGCGCGGTGATGTCGTGAAAGGCGACGACCGCGCCGCTGCGTCCGTCAAACTCGACCTTGGCGCCGGAGAGCAGGGTCCAGATCTCGCGACCGTCCAAGGCGCGCAGGCGCACCTCGCGCGGCGCGGCCGGCACGCCGCGCACGATCTCCGAGAGCAGCTGCGCGCGATCATCCGGGTCGACGTAGAACTCCACCGCGCGGCGCGAAAAAAACGTCTCCGGCGCGCCGCCGAGCAGATCCGCCGCGAGGCGGTTGACGAACATCAGGCGCCCCGAGTCGAGGTCGGTGATGACGACGGGAAACGGCGCGTTCTCCGCGAGTTGCCGATACTGGCGTTCGCCGCGTCGCAGGCGGCGGTTGAGCCGCACGAGCGGGGCGATCCATCCGAGCGCCGCGAGCGCCACCGCCGCCAAGACGCCGAGCGACCAATACCAGACGCGCAGATCGGGGAGCGGGTCGGGATCGTAGAGCATCGGCTCCACGTCGAAATCGCGCGGCGCCATGCCGAACTCGGCGTAGGTCTGCGCGATGTGCCGCCAGCGTCCGGGGTTGTTGTGCCCCGCCTCGATCAGGCCCGGGTGCATGAGCTCCGCGGTTTTTTGCGCCTCGAACAGCAGATGCTCGCGGCTGTGGCGGCGGGTGTATTTGGCGAGGATCAGGTCGACCATCTCCTCCTTGTGGGCCAGCGCGTGGTCCCATCCCCGCAAGCTCGCGCGGAGAAAAGCCCGGACCTGCTCCGGTTTCCGGCGTATCTGGTCTTCCGTGGCGAACAAGGTGTCGCCGTAAAAGTCGATGCCGCCCGAGCGCGGCAGGAAGATCATGTAGGGCGTCTTCGCCTCGCGCAGGAAAAAGGGCTGGTCCGTCACGTAGGCCGACATCGCGTCGACCCGGCCATCGATGAAATCCTCGATGCGGTGCGTGTGCGGACGTATCCGCAGCTTGGTTACGTCCACGCCCTCGTGTTTGAAATAGGCGAGGATCTCGGCCTTCTCCGAATCGATCATCATCATCGGCCGGTCGTGGAGGCTGTGCACCGAGGAGATCTCGGGGGTCTTGCGCGCTATCAGCGCCAGGGGCGAGTGCTGGAAGATCGGCGCGAGCACGACCACCGGCTTTCCCGCCGCGCGCGCCAGCAGGAGGTCCGAGTTGCCCACGCCGTATTGCGCCTCGCCCGAGAGGACCGCGGCGACGTGATCCTGCTCCGGACGCGCCTCGCGCAGCTCCACATCGAGCCCCGCCTCGCGGTAGAAACCCTGCTCCACCGCGGCGTAGTAGCCGGCGAACTGGAACTGGTGCTGCCACTTCAATTGCAACACGACCCGCTCCAGGCGCGCAGACGCCGCGCTGGTGTTTTCCTTGTTCGCTTCCTGACCCACGGCCTGTCCGGCGGCGACCGCGAACAGACACGCGAAAAAAACCAGCGCCGGCCATGAAGCGGGAAACATTCGCGGGAAACCCATGGGTGGGCGAAAACACCTCCCGCCCACCCAAATGGCAAGGAAACGAACGACGCGCGGACGCGCTCACGACGTCTTCGGAGCCGACCGAAAGCGGCGGCGACCGCGCGGTCTTCGCGACGGCTCTATTCCCTCGTGACAACGAGACGGCCGAAGCACCTCGGCGTCGTCGGACCGGGCGGGAAAGCCAGATACTCGACGACCGCGCCAAGGTCGTGCCAAGGGACGACCCCGTCGGCCGGAACCGGCGACCAGTTTCCCGCGGCCAAGTCCGGGCTGCTCTCGATGCGCCACTGGATGCGCTCCGAATCCTTCCCGATTCGGAAACGGAAGGCCCACTGCCCCGCGACATCCTGGACAGCGAGCGGCAGGGACGATGAGGAAGAACCCCCAGCGGGCGCGAGCGTGGCGTATTCCACGAGGTCCGGAACACCGTTGCCGTTGGCGTCGCCGCTCGCGGAGGCGCCGGGGAAGCCGCGTGCGGCGATCCAGTTTTCAAAGCTCAGCGTCGGCGCGGCGGCGGCCAAGGCGGAGATCTCCGCCGCTCCGAGCGCGCGGGAGTGAATACGGAACTCGTCCACGATCCCATTCAGCCCGCGCAAGCCGTCGGAGGCGCGGTTGCCGATGATCGCGGTCCCGGCCGTGCCATAGGTCCCGGCGGAAGCGGTGGTGGAAGCGATGCCGAGCAAACGCCCGTTCAGGTAGATCGAAGGCACCGCGACGGCTCCATCGTAGGCGACGGCGACATGGAACCAGGTGCCGAAGGCGGGCAACGAGGCCGCCGTGCTCCGCCAGTCTCCGCGGCCGCGGACGTTGAGCCCTATGCTGCCGTTGCTCTCGCCGACGGCGTAGTCGAAGAAGAGCTGCACGTTCTCGTCCGCCATCGAGATCAGGCGTGGGAAGGTGCTGGAGCCGGCGTTCGTCAGTCTCACCCAAGCCTCGACGGTGAAGCCCGACATCGCGGGCAGCGTGACGGAGGCGCGCGAGTTGCTCGCACCGCTGAATTGCAGCCCCTGCGAACGCCGCGCCGATGCGAGTGTCGCTCCGCTTACGGAGGCGTGGCGGTTTTTCCCGGATCGATCCGGGGAGACCCCGGCGGCGAGCGTGTCGAAGGGCAGGTCCACCTCGACGCGGGGCTGGTGAAACAGGGTGAATTGCCGCTCGCCCGAGAGCGGAAGCCCCGTCGCGGAGAACAGCGGAACGATCTGGAGCGTGCGCGGCTCGTCGGCCGGCAGCGGCTGGATGTCGAGCACGACGGAACTCCCCTCCCCCGCCGCGACGCCATGCACGACCAGTCCGGAGATTTGATAACTGGCGGGATCGAGCGCGGCGGCGGACATCGGCCGGCTGAAATCGACGCGCACCCGGTAGGGGCTGGCGACCTGCACGCCGGTGATGCGCGGCTCGACCTCCTCGAAGCCGAGCCAGAACGAACCGCTGTAACTGCCGGCGCCGACGTTGGGCGCGGACATGGGACCGATGTTGTCCTGATTGGCGCCGGTGAGGTGAAATTTGTTTCCGATCGGCGAGATACCGTGAAGCAGGGAGAGATTTCCCGGCGGCATCGTGAACAACGTGTTTTGCGGGCTCGCTCCGTTGGCGGGCGAGAGCACGCGCAAGAAGAGATCGGGCGTCTGCGGCACGATCCGGATGAACGCCTCCTGCGTCTTGAGCGAGGCCCAGCGCAGGTCGCGATGGTAGCCGCGGAAGATCGGGTCGAGGGTGTAGCTTTGGCCCGGCACGGGATTGTTGGCGGCTTTTTCCCAGACGCCGAGACCGACGCCCGCGAGGCGGTTTTTCCACACCGGCTGCGGTCCGCCGCCGAGCCAACGCAGGCCGAGCACGCGATCCTCCGGATAATCGAAGGTGACGCCGATGTTGGAATGGTTGCCGGTGATATTGAGGGTGTAGTCGATGCGCAGCCAGCCGTCGCCGCGCATGGTGTAGGTGACGCTGTTGAGGTTGCCGGTGTAGGTGGCGGTGACGACACGCGTGTCGCCGGACGCGCTTTGCGTGACGCCGGCGAAGGTGCTGGAGCCGCTCACGATCCGCGGGCCGTCGCCGAGCGCGACCGGTTGCCCGTGCGCGACCACTCCGGAGATGCGGCCCGTGGTCTTGCTGATCGCGACCTGCACGGGGCCTCCGGCGAGCGTGATGGCGCTCGCTGTTTCGGAGACGCTCGCGGCGCCTGCCGAGACGACCGGGAGATTCGCCGCCGCGATCTCGGCCTGCGTCCGGATCGCCCAAGTCCAACGCCGCAGTTCGCGGTTCTCGCGGTCGAAGACGACGACGCGCAAGGCATCGTGCTCGCGCCAATCTGCGGGCAACGGGATCTGCAGGCTTCCGGTGTTTTGCGGGGCGAGCGAAGGCGCGGTGAACTCACCCGAGACGCGCACCTCGAAACCGTTCCGAGTCGTGTCCGCCAGCCGGGGGAAATCGCCAAACTCCCAGCGAACGCGGCAACGGTCGAGGTTCGTGAAGTGATAGTCGTTGAGGACGGGGATCGAGCCGTTCCACTGCGGAGTGAACGAAGGCGCGCTCAGCACGACCGGCGACCAGATGTCGCGCACGGCTTCGTAGCTGGGCTTCTTTTCGTTGCGGGGGCCGACGATGCCGTCGGGCGCGTGGTTGCCGTCGTTGTCGATGCGGCCGTTCTGGTCGGTGCGACTCACGCCCTCGTCGGCGAAAACCCAGAGGAAGCCGCCGACACCGCGGGGCGAGGCGCGCATCGCGTTCCAGTAGTCCTGGAGGCCGGCGCCGTGGCCGCCGTCGTAGAGGCCGTGGAGAAACTCCGTCGGCAGGTAGAGGTTGGGGCCGGCAAGCTTCGCGAGGAGCGTCGCGTAGGTCGGGTAGTGGGTGGTGTCGAGACCGGCGTGGGCTATGTTGTCCCGGAAATTGGTGCTCGGGTGGATGGCGAGACGAGACTGCGGGTCGTGGAGGGCGAAATCGCCGTCGACCTCGAGGTTCCAGCCGCCCTCGTTGCCGTTGGCCCAGAGGATGACGCCGGGATGGTTGACGTCGCGCTCGACCATCTGGCGCACGAGCCGGCGTGCGGTGGACGTGTCGTAGGGCGGCCATTGCCAACCGGAAAGTTCGTCGATGACGAGGAGGCCTTCCTCGTCGCAGGTCTCGAGCATGTGCCGGTCGGGCGGGTAGTGGGACATGCGGACG
>CBINJQ010000308.1:0-5738 GCA_966251015.1 uncultured Akkermansia sp.
GCCTATAATCTGGATTCGCGTAATCTTGGAAATGCCGCCATCTGGGGAGGCGTCTACACCGGCCGCGTCCTCGTCGCCGCCCCGGGACGCGAGATCGTTTTTTCCGACGGCCTCTACCGTGTCGACGGATCCGCCTACAAGGCCCTGCCCGGCATGCCGGCCCGAGGCGGGTTTCGCACCGACGCCGACCACGCCTTCATCTGGCCCGATCCGTCCCATTTCCGGCATCCCGGCCGCGTCGCCGTCCCCGCCGACATCGGCCTCGTGCCTCACTCCGCGCTCGTCGGCCGGCCCTACAAACGCTGGTTTTGGCGCAAACAAACCCCATGAGCCGCTTCAACAACCTCGAGATCGGCCAGGTCGACCGCAAAGAGAACCAGGGCGACGTCGTGCGCGACGAGGCCTGGCACCTCGCCGAGGCGGCCAACCTGTATCAATCCGGTCGCTACGACCTCGCCCTCCGCTCCTACTCCCGCGTCCTCGAGCACAACTCCTCCAACGCCCACGCCTGGTGCTCGCAGGTCCGCATGCTCGTCGAGCTCGGCGAATACCGCGAGGCCAAGCTCTGGGTCGACAAGGCCCTCGAACGCTTCCCCAAGGACCCCGAGCTCCTCGCCGCCAAGGCCGTCGTCCTCGCCCGCACCGGCGAGTTCGGCGCCGCCCTCGCCTTTTCCGACGCCGCCTTCGAGGAGCGCGGGGACTCCCCCCACGTCTGGCTCGCCCGCGGCGAGGTTCTCCTCTCCCGCGACGACTCCGGCGCGCCCTACTGCTTCGAACGCGCCCTCTCCCTCGGCCCGCGCGACTGGATGCTCCACTGGCTGGCCGCGCGCATCCACGCCTTCTACCGGCGCTTCGCCCAGGCCCTCGCCCACGCCCGCCGCGCCGTCGAGCTCGCGCCCGAACGCGCCGTCGCCTGGCTCGAAGTCGCCCGCCATGAGCTCGCCCTCGGCCTCTCCGACCAAGCTCGCCGGTCCCTCGCCCAGGCCACCCAGATCGACGGCGCCATCCCCGGCGCCCAGCAGCTCATCCTCGATCTCGCCGACACCGGCCCCTTCTCCCGCCTCCTCCGCCGCCTCCGCTCCCGCTTCGCATGACCCCCAAGCTCGACCGCCTCTTCACCCTTGTGGCCGAATCCCGCGCCTCCGACCTCCACCTCATCGTCGGCGTCGCCCCCAGCCTTCGCGTCAACGGCGAGATCCTGTTCGCCGACGCCGGCCCCGTCACCGCCGAGGACACGACGAGCATCCTCGAGGCCATGCTCAACCCCCTCCAACGCTCCGCCTTCGAACGCGATTGGGAGCTCTGCGTCTCGCTGCACCACGCCACCGTCGGCCGCATGCGCGTCACGATCTACCGCCGCAACGGCTCGCCCGAGTTCAGCATCCGCTTCTGCGGTCATCGCATCTTCGCCCGCGAGGAGCTCGGCCTCCCTCAGAAAATCGACGAGTTCGCCCGCCGCCGCAACGGCCTGGTCCTCGTCACCGGCGCCACCGGGGCCGGCAAGACCACGACGCTCAACTACCTCGTCGACCTCATCAACCGCGAGCGCCGCTGCAAGATCGTCACCATCGAGGACCCCATCGAATACGTCCACGAGAACAACCTCGCCATCGTCGTGCAGCAGGAGGTGCTCTCCGACACGAAATCCTTTTCCCGCGCCCTCGTCCACGCCCTGCGCCAGGACCCCGACGTCATCGTCGTCGGCGAGATGCGCGACCACGGCGCCATCGCCACCGCCCTCAACGCCGCCGAAACCGGCCACCTCGTCCTCGCCACCATGCACTCGCCCAGCACCAGCCAGGCCATCGAGCGCATCGTCGGCACCTTCGAGGGCAACGCCCAGCGCCAGGTCGTGATGCAGCTCTCGAACAGCCTCCAGGGCATCGTCTCCCAGGAGCTGCTGCCCTCGCTCGACGGCGGCCGCGCCCTCGCCTGCGAGCTCATGATCGCGAACGGCGCCATCCGGAACATCATCCGCGAAAACCAGCTCCACCTGCTCGACAACTCCATCCAGACCGGCACCCGCGAGGGTATGCAGCTGATGGATACGTCCCTGCACGCGCTCTACGCGAAATGCCGCATCACCTACGACGTCGCCCTGAGCCGCGCCCGCCACCCCGACATGCTCAAGCGCCGCGTCGCCTGAGCGCCCCGGGTGGCACGGGCGTCCCGCTCGCGGGATCATCAACGCCCCGTCGCCGGCTCCTCCGGCTTAGGCGCTGAACAGAATTCGCGATCAACCCGCCAGGCGGCGCATCCGCGCCGCCCTTTTTGTTTTGGACGCACGCCGTCCCCGGCGTCCGCGCCCGCGTTCCGGCCTCAGCCGCCGATCATCTTCACGAGCAGGTAGATCACCACGGCCCCGACCAGCCCGCCGCCAAAGACCAGATACATCAACGACCACCCGATCGCGCCACGTCGCCGACGGACATCGTCGCAAAGCTCGCTCAGCGACCTGGCGCCGCCACGACGCGAGGAACGGGCTCCGACAAGGGAGGAGAGGAATGTTTTCGTTTTCATGAGTCCATCTTAGCCCCGCCGCCAACGCCCGGGCATCGGCCCCCTCCCCAAGGCCGGCATGGGACAAATCCACCGAGCCCCCGCCCCGTTCCGCCGCCCAAAGCTTTTTCTTGGCCGCCGGCCCGCCGCTCCCACACTCCGCGCCAAAACCGATGGACCACCTCGACCACCTCTTCACGCAGAACCGCGCCTGGGCCCAGTCGATCACCCAACGCGACCCCGAGTTTTTTGTTAAGCTCTCGCGTCAGCAAAGCCCCGAGTATCTCTGGATCGGCTGCTCCGACAGCCGCGTGCCCGCCAACGAGATCATCGGCCTCCTCCCCGGCGAAGTCTTCGTCCATCGCAACATCGCCAACGTCGTCGTCCACGCGGACTTGAACTGCCTCTCCGTCCTCCAATACGCGGTCGACGTCCTGAAGGTGAAACACGTCATGGTCGTCGGCCACTATGGCTGCGGCGGCGTGCGCGCCACCCTCCGCTGCGACCGCGTCGGCCTCGCCGACAACTGGCTCCGCCACGTCCAGGACGTGAAAACCAAACACGAGTCCTGCCTCTGCGGCCTCCCCGACGAAAACACCCGCGTCGACCGCCTCTGCGAGCTCAACGTCATCGAGCAGGTGCAAAACGTCTGCCAGACCACCGTCGTCCGCGACGCCTGGGACCGCGGCCAGGCGCTCACGATCCACGGCTGGGTCTACGGCCTGAAAGACGGCCATATCCGCGACCTCCACGTCAGCGCATCCTCCGCCGCCGGCTCCGACACCGCCTACAAAGCCGCCCTCGCCGCCCTCGGAGAATGACTCTGGATGGACGCCGTCTCCGGCGTCCGCGTCCGTTCCGAGAGGTCCGGCCACCGGCGCCCTCGGACTCCCGGGCACACTGGACGGGCGGGTCCCTCCGCCCTTGGCTCGCCCGAGCGCCCCGCCCATCCCGTAGCCACCGCAATCCACCGGTCATCGGCATGAACCGCCTCTTCGCCGCGCTGACCTTCCTCGCGTTTTTCGCGCTCTCCGGCTCGAGCCTCTCCGCCCACGCGCTCCACTTCACGCGAGTCATCGTCTCCGCCGTCCCCGGAAGCGCCGACGACGAAGTCGAACTCCGCGTCGAAACCGACCTCGCCCCGCCCCTCGTCGACGCCGCCGAGGCCGCCTCGCTGCCCGCCGCCGAGCCCGCGCTCCAGGCCCCCCGCGTCGCCGTCCTCGCCGACGAGCTCCTCGCGCAACTACGCCCCGAATTCACGCCGCCGCTCCACGCCGACGCGTGGCGCCTTTCCGCCTGGAGTTTCCCCTCGCCCGATCCATCGGCGCCGCGCTCCGCCGACGACCCCGCCACCATCGCGTTCGTCTGGCGAACCCGCCTCCCGGCGTCGTCCGGATCGGAAACCGACCGCCCCGCCATCACGGTCCTGGTCCGCAGCCGCTCCGACGCCCGCCTCGTCTTCCCCGTCGCCTGCTCCGTTATCCCGCCGGGTGAAACCCGGGCCGTCACGCGCTGGCTGCAAGCCCCCGGCGACGCGACGCAGGCCTTCGTTTGGCGCGCCGCCTCCGCGTCGAACTCCAACACCGGCTCGCCATCCGCGGCGCTCTCCGCCCCGACCGAGGCGGCCGGGGCTCTCGCCACGCTCGCCCGGTTTCTGTGGCTCGGTTTCCTCCACATCCTGCCGCTGGGCCTCGACCACATCCTCTTCGTGCTCGGCCTCTATTTTCTCGGCTCCGGCTGGCGCGCCCTCGCCGCCCAGATCGCCGCCTTCACCATCGCCCACACGACCACGCTCGGCCTCGCCGCCGCCGGGCTCGTCCGCGTCTCGCCCGCCATCGTCGAGCCGCTCATCGCGCTCTCCATCGCCTTCGTCGCTTTGGAAAACATCTTCCGTCCGCGCATCGGCCCCGCCCGCATCGTCGTCGTGTTTGTCTTCGGCCTGCTCCACGGCCTCGGTTTCGCCGGCGTGCTTTCCGAACTGGAGATGCCCCCCGGCCAATTTCTCACCGCGCTGCTCGCCTTCAATGTCGGCGTGGACCTCGGCCAGCTCGCCGTCCTCGCCCTCGCGTTTCTGACCGTCGGCTGGTTCCGCCAAAAGACGTGGTATCGCCCCGCTCTCGCCATCCCCGCCTGCGCCCTCGTCGCCGCCACCGGCCTCTACTGGACCGTCGAGCGCGCCTTCTTTTGACGCACCCGGGAGATTTCCATGCGCCCCGCCCGCCCCGCCGATTTCCCGATCGGCACCATCGATCGCTCGCGGTTCTTCATCCCGCCGCATCTCACGCCGCTCGCGCACACGCCGACGCACGCCGGCCTGCCTCGCGCGCTAAAGCTGCGCTACAACCAGCTCTTCGCCAGCTGCTATCACGAGCACTTCATTTTCCTGGAACGCATGTTGGCCGACCATGCGCTGCCCGCCCTGATCGCGCGTCACGCGGACGGCCCCTTGGCGCATCGCCTCGCGGAGTTTCGCGAAGACGAACAACGCCACACCGCGTGGTTCCACGCCCTCCATCAGGCCTGCGAACCCGGTCTGTATCGCGACAACTACCATCACTTCGTCCGCGTCTCGTCGCTCTTCGGCCATTGCGCGCGGCGCCCCTGGAAATATCCGTTCTGTCTCTGGCTCGCGATGATCATCGAGGAGCGCACCATCGCCGCCTCCGGCGAGATCACCAACGGCCCGGACTCCTGCGAGTCCCACTTCGTAAACCTGCACCGGCTCCATTCCCTCGACGAGGCGCGCCATGTCGGACTCGACGGCGAACTGATCCGCGGCATCTGGCCCGCCCTTTCCCCCGCCGCCCGGGTCCTCAACCGCTCGCTCTTCGTCTTTGTTCTCCGCGAGTTTTTCCGCCTGCCGAAGCGCGCCGCGTGGAGAGTCGTCCTGCATCTCGCCGACGAGACGCCCTCGCTCCGCCCGATGCTCGGCGGCCTGCGGCGCGAGCTGCTCGCCCTCGACGAGCGCTCCGACTACCTTGCCGGCATTTACAGCCGCCGCCGGGAGCCGCGCACCTTCGCGCTCGCGGACCGCTTCCGCGATCTGCGCGACCTGGAAGCCGCGCTCGTCGGCGAAACCCGGCCGGTCATCTGACCTGCGCCGCGCCGGCCTTCGCGTCCCGCATATCCCGCCACAAGCGCCAGCGAAACCACGCCAGCGCAAGGCCAAGCCCGGCGACAAACGCCACCGTCCCCAGATTGCGCGTCTCGCTCACCCCAAAAGCCTGCTCGAGCGCGTC
>CBINJQ010000309.1:0-5714 GCA_966251015.1 uncultured Akkermansia sp.
CGCCCACCCTCCTCGCCGCGCAAATCGACGCCGTCCTGTCCGACCTCCCCGTCGCCGCGCTCAAAACCGGCCTCCTCCCCGGCGAGCCCGCCATCCGCGCCGTCGCCCGCGCCCTCGCCCGCCACCCGCGAATCCCCCTCGTCATCGACCCCGTCATCGGCTCCACCAGCGGCACGCGCTTCCTCGACGCCGCCGGCCTCCGCGCCCTCCGCCGCCACCTTTTCCCTCTCGCCACGCTCATCACCCCCAACTGGCCCGAGGCCGCCGCGCTCACCGGCCTCCCCGTCGCCACCCTCGCCGCGGCCGAAGCCGCCGCCCTCGCCCTCGCCCGCTCCGCCGGCTGCGCCGTCCTTCTCAAAGGCGGCCACTCCCCCGACCGCGCCCGCTGCATCGACCTCCTGGTCGCCCCCGCCGCCGGCGCCACCGCCTCCTCCGCCGCGTCTTCCCGCTCGTCCGCCGCACCCGCCTTCCACCTCCGCCGCTTCTCCGCCCCGCGAATCGCCACGCCCAACAGCCACGGCACCGGCTGCACGCTCTCCGCCGCCATCGCCGCCGGTCTCGCCCGCGGCCTCGCCCTCCCCGCCGCCGTCTCCCGCGCCCGCGCCCTCCTTCGTCGCGGCCTCTTCTCGCACCGCTCCACCCGGCTCGGCTCCGGCCGCGGTCCGGCGTTTTTCGGTCTCCGAAGCTACCGTAAATAAACCACTTCCCCTTCCGTCGCGTCCCCCGGCACAAAACCCTTGGCAGGCCGCGCCCCGGGCTCTTTCGTCCGCCTCAACCATGTCCACAGTGAAGCCCGCCCTCCTCGCTCTCGAAGACGGTTCCGTCTATCACGGCCGCGCATTTGGCGCCGACGCCACCATCGCCGGCGAGTGCGTCTTCAACACGTCGATGACCGGCTACCAGGAAATCGTCACCGACCCTTCCTACTTCGGGCAGATCGTCACCCTGACCGCCCCCATGATCGGCAACTACGGGGTCAACGACGAGGACACCGAGGCCACCGCGCCCCGCGCCTCCGGCCTCGTCGTCCGAGAGCTCTCCCCCGTCGTCTCCAACTGGCGCGCCAACGCCTCCCTCGACGCCTACCTCCGCAAATACGGCATCCCCGGTATCAGCGACGTCGATACACGCGCCATCACCAAGAAGCTCCGCGTCGACGGCGCCATGAAGTGCTGCCTCACCACCCTCCCCATGTCCGAGGCCGACGCCGTCGCCCGCGCCAAGGCCTGGCACGACATGGCCGGCAGCGACTACGTGAAGGACACCACCTGCCGCGAGCCCTACATCTGGGGCGCCTCCGATCCCTCGCGTTTCAACACCCCCTATGTGCCCGCCGGCACCACGCTCGGCCTGCCCGCGACGCCCGCGAAACGTTTCCGCGTGGCCGCCTTCGACTTCGGCGCCAAGCACACCATTTTCCGCAAGCTGGTGAACCACGGCTTCGAGGTGCAGGTCTTCCCCGCCACCGCCACGGCCGAGCAGGTGCGTGAACACGCCCCCGACGGCGTGTTTCTCTCCAACGGTCCCGGCGATCCCGCCGCCCTCGCCTACATCCACAAAACCGTCACCGGGCTCGTGCCGCATTATCCGATTTTCGGCATCTGCCTCGGGCACCAGATGATCACCCACGCGCTCGGCGGCACGACCTACAAGCTCAAGTTCGGCCACCGCGGCGGCAATCAACCGGTCAAGAACCTCGAAACCGGCAAGGTCTCCATCACCGCGCAAAACCACGGCTTCGCCACCGACCCCGCCTCCCTCGAAAAAGGCGGCGCCGTCGTCACCGAGATCAACCTCAACGACAACACCGTCGAGGGCCTCCGCCACAAGGCGCTCCCCATCTTCTCGGTGCAATACCACCCCGAGGCCGCCCCCGGCCCCAACGACGCCGACCCGCTCTTCGCCGACTTCTACCGCCTCATCGAGCAGCGCAAGGCCGGCAAAATCTAAACCGCCCGCAGCCAAGGCCGCCCAACTCCGGGCGGCCTTTTTTGTGGCACGGGCGTCCCGCGCGTGGGTTCGTCCTCCGCCCCTCCGACTTCCCCTCTCCCCTCCCCTCTCCGTGGCCCTCCGTGATCTCCGTGGTTAAAAATTCGTCCCCGCCCGAGCCTTCGGCTCTCCCGGCCCGATCCTCCGCACCCGGCCACGCCCTTCGCTCCGCGCTCCGCGCCGCTTTCTGGACGCTCACCGCCCTGGCCCTCCCCGCCGCCCTTCTCACCACCGCCGCGTATTTTTCGAACCACTACGCCGTCCTCGCCCAGCTCTCCCCCTTCCGCGTCCAATACGCCGCGCTCCTCGCCGCGCACGCCCTCTTCTGCCTCGTCCTCGGACGCCGACGCTGGTCCGCCCTCTTCGTCGCTTTCGCCCTGCTCAACGCCGGCGCCGTCCTCCACGCCACTCGCTCCTTCCCCGCCCCCGCCGGGCCGCCCTCCGCCCCGGGCCGTTCCGCCGCCCCCCTCAAGATCCTTTACGCCAACGTCCTCACCTCCAACACCGACCCGGCCCCGCTGCTCGCCCTCATCGCGACGGAAAAGCCCGACCTCGTCGCGCTGCTCGAAATCAACGCCCGCTGGAAAGCGCGGCTCCTCGCCGCGCTCGCCGCCGACTTTCCCCATCACAGCGTCCATCCTCGCGAGGACAATTTCGGCCTCGCCATCTTCTCTCGCGCCATCCCGGGCGGCGGCCGCGTGGAGTTCTTCGCCGACGTCGAGACCCCGTCGATCGATCTCACATGGTTTCACCCCGACGCCGACATCCGCATGGTCCTCACCCATCCGCTTCCTCCCGGCGACGAGAGGTCCAACTTTCTCCGCAATCAACATCTCGAGGACCTGGCCAAATGGCGCCGCTTCGTCGCCGGCCTCGCCCCCTCGGGCGCCCCTCCCCAACCCGTCCTCATCCTCGGAGATCTCAACGCCACCCCCTGGTGCCCGCCCGTCCGGCGCCTCCTCTCCGAGACCGGCCTGCGACCCGCCGCGGGCGACGCCGGACTGCTCGCCCCCACCTGGCCGGTCCCGATCCCCTTCCTTCGCATTCCGCTCGACCACGCCTTGATCAGCCCTGAGCTCGCCTGCGTGTCCTATCGCGTCGGCCCCGACATCGGCAGCGACCATTTCCCCCTCCTCCTCGAAGTCAGCCCCGTCGCTTCCCCATGATCGCGCTTCCATCGCCGGTCTTGCCCGCGTCCATCCGCGCCGTCCGCGGTTAAAACGTCTTCCATGAAAAAGTGGCTGTTCTTCGCCGCGCTCGTCGGTCTCCTCGCGTGGTGGCTGCACGAACCCGCCGCCGGATGGAAAGGCCTCCCCGCCTCGGACGCGCCCCGACAGACCACGCATCCGCTCCCGCCGCCTTTCCAGCACGGCGACTACACGATCACCCCGCTCGCACGCTACGAACTCAAGGCCGTCGTCCTCGCGCGCGAACGCTACCGCAACGACCGCGTCGCCGGCCTCGCTCCCGTGGACCTCGCCCTCGGCTGGGGCCCGATGTCCGCCGCCTCCGTGATCAACGAACTCAAGATCTCCCAGTCCGGTCGCTGGTATGAATACCGCTGGAGCGCCGAAGGCCCCCCGCTCGAGCCCGACCAGATCGCGCGCAACTCCGCCAACACCCACTGCCTCCCGTCGACGCCGGAGATTCGCAAAAAACTTCTCTCCGTTCGTCGCCACGAACTCGTCACGCTGGAAGGCCATCTCGTCGAGCTGACCGGCCCCGGCGGCTACCGCTGGCGCAGCTCGCTCACCCGCGACGACACCGGCGGCGGCGCCTGCGAGGTGGTCTGGATCACCGCGATCGATTCCACGCCGATCCCCGCCGTCGCGTCTCGCCGCCCGTAGGCCGCCCGCTTGCGGGCGCTCATCGCCCACAGCGCCGTCGACGCGCTCGCCTACCGCTCCCGCAGCTCGAACTCCGTCAGCAGCTCGCGCCCGCGCTCCGGGTTCACCATCGCCACATACGCGATCATGCCGCGCACCCAGCCCTCGAAACGCGGATGATTCTCGCGGTTTTGCGCCGCCAGCCCCTCCGTCTTCGCCCGGTGCAAGATCGCCCGCAGACGCCGCACCGTCTCGCGCGACACGTTCGGATGCTTGTTCACCACGACGCCCGTCACCGTCTGCCGCGTCTTCGGACGCTGCACCCGGGTCTTCTTCTCGTTCACCGTGAAATTTTCCGCGCCCACGATGTGCCGCAGTCCGGTCAACAACCGCGCCGTCCGCCCCATCGCCTCGCCCTCCGCCGAGAAAGTCAGGTCGTCCGCATAGCGCGTGTAGGTCCAGCCCAGCGTCTTCGCAAACCCCGCCAGCCGCCCGTCCAGCCCGCGCGCCACCAGGTTGCTCAGCGCCGGGCTCGTGCACGCTCCCTGCGGCAACCCGCGCGGCCCCGTCGCGACAAACAACTCGCGCCCGTCATAGTTCACCCGGCTGCGCGGACACTCCGTGCAAAGCAGCGCCAGCACGGTCGCCGCCGCCGGCGAATAGCCAAGCTGCTGGAACACGCCCTTCACGCGCGGAAAGGTCACGCTCGGGAAAAAATCCTTCAGGTCCGCGTTGACGACCGCGGCGCGCCCGACGTGCGGCCTCGCGTTCGTCAGCGTGCTCCGACCGGCCACGAAGCCGTGCGCCGCGTCGTGCAACGCCACGCGCTCCAAAATCTGGATGCGGATCCACTCCTGGCAGCGCGCCATGTCGCGATGCGGCGCCGCCAGCTCCCGCGTGCCGCCGCTCTTTTTGGGGATCTGGAAACGAACGTAATGCGTCACCGCCGTCGCCTCGCTGTGAAACGCCAGCCAGCGCAGCCGCGACACCTCCAGCCCCAGCGCCTTCGCCACGTCCGCCGGCGTCGCCAGCACGGGCAAGCCCTGCGCCTGCAAACGCTCGATGTTCGCGCGCCGGTCCGCCAGCCCGCCCGACACGCCGCGCCCGAGAAACACGATGTCCGTCGCGCGTCGCGCGCGGACCGCCTCCGCGCGCTCCGCCCGGCGCCGCTCCGCGTCGGCCCGATTCTCCTCCCTGCGCGCCCGCCGCGCCGCCTCGTCCGCCAGCACCGCGTCCGCCGCGATGTTCTGCACCTCGCGCAGGACCGGCCGCAGCTCGCCCATCTTCGCGCCCGCCTCGTGGATCTCCACCAGCTGCTCCGGCGTGAGCAGGCCCTGGGCGACCAGCGCGCGATCGATCAAGGCCGTGCGCGGATCGCCCGCCGAGGGGATCTGGTCGCGGCGGTCGAAGTTCACGCTCGCCCAGGTCCAGCGCAGCGTGGCCGCGTTCTTCATCATCTCCTCGCGGCTCGTCGGCGTGAACCGCCCCGCGTCGAGATTCAGTTTTTTCGGCGCGGGCATCGGCGCGGCGGCCCTTGCAACCCTTGCCGGCGTGGTCGGAAACGCAGGACGCCCGACGGTGGTGGACGGTCCGGGAGAGTGAGGCGGCGGAGGCGGCGCAGGGCGCGAGGGAGGAACCACCGGCGGAAGCGCGGTGCGAGCTTCGCCGACGTTTATCCCGTCCGAGGACGTGCCGTAGGGCATCCCCGACGGCGCCACCGGATCACGCGGATCGCCCGGGGGCGCCGATGCGCCACCGCCAAACAAACGGGCGATAAAGCTCAGCAGACCCATGGCTTCAAATATGGCGACGTGAGGCGAAGGGGAAAAAGACACACCGACCACTCGACGAATCTGGTCTTCAGGTAGGGCGGGACCGCTGGGCCCGCCGCGTCTCCAC
>CBINJQ010000310.1:0-5703 GCA_966251015.1 uncultured Akkermansia sp.
TCCATGGATGCGGCACCTCGATCCAGCCCTCGCTGCCATGGACGCGCGCGGGGTTGTCGATCGCCAGACCCACCGCGCCGGACACCAGAGCCACCAGGCCGCCCGCGAAACGCAAGGTCGCCGTCGCAAACGCGTCCGCGCCTCCCTCCGGATGGATCTCCGCCGTCGCGCCCGTCACGTCCGCCGGATCGGCAAAGGCCGCGCCTCCCGAAGCCGCGCCCGCGATCAGCCGCGCCAACGACACCGGATAACATCCGACGTCCAGAATCCCGCCGCCGCCGAGCGCCCTGTTCCACAATCGCGAAGACGGGTTGAACTCGCTCCGAAACCCGAAACTCGCCTGCACGAACTTCACCTCGCCGATCACGCCGCCGCGCACCAGCTCCGCGAGCTTCGCCGTCTGCGGATGACAACGATACATGAAAGCCTCCATGAACAACACGCCAGCGCGCCGCGCCGCCTCCACCATTCGCCGCCCCTCCGCGAGATTCATCCCCGCCGGTTTCTCGCAGAGCACATGCTTGCCCGCCCCGGCCGCCTTCTCCGCCCACTCCACATGCCCGGGGTGCGGTGTCGCGATGTAGACCGCCTCGACGTCCGGATCGGCCAGAAGCGCCCCGTAGCTCGCGTGCGCATGGGCCGCCGCGATCCGGTGCTCCTTCGCGAAACGCGCCGCGCCTTCCGCCGACCGGCTGCCCACCGCGACCAGACGCCCGCCGCGCGAGGCGGAGAGCGCCTTGGCAAACACGCCGGCGATTCTGCCGGTGGACAGGATTCCCCAGCGCAAGGGCGACACGGACTTGCTCGTCATGGGGCCACAGGGGGCCGCAAATTCGCCGCGTTGCCAAGCGCGCGCCGCGCGCCTCAGGTTTCGCCCATGCCGCTCACCAAGGCCGAGATCAGCCGCCTCCGCGACCTCCAGGAGAAAAAACATCGCGAAGCCGCGGGCCTCTTCGTCGTCGAGGGCCCAAAGGTGGTCGGCGAACTCCTCGCCGCCGGCGCCGAAATCGCCGGGCTCTACGCCACGTCGGCATGGACCGCCGCGCCGGTGGACGACCCGCGACTGCGCCCGGTTTCCGAATCCGAGATGGCGCGCATCAGCCATTTCCCCACGCCCTCGTCGGTGCTCGCCGTCGGCCGCCTGCGCCGCGCGACGCTCGGCCCCGGCGAACTCTCGCGCGGCCTCACCCTCGCCCTCGACTGCATCCAGGACCCCGGCAACGTCGGCACGCTGCTGCGCCTCGCCGACTGGTTCGGCTTCGCGCGCGTCCTTCTTTCGCCCGACTCCGCCGACCTTTTCTCCCAAAAGGTCATAAACGCGTCCATGGGCTCCTTCGCCCGTATCCGCGCCGTCACGACGGAGCTCGCGCCCGCGCTCGCCGCCGCCGCGCGCGAGGGCGCGCCGGTGCTCGGCTGCGATCTGAGCGGCGACTCCGTCTACTCGCTCGCCCCGCTCTCGGACGCCGTCGTCGTGGTCGGCAGCGAAGGCCGCGGCCCCTCCCCCTCCGTGCGCGCCGCGGTGACGCGCTGGATCACCATCCCGCGCGTGGGCGGCGCCGAATCGCTCAACGCCGCCGTCGCCGCCGGCATCGTCTGCGCGGCCCTGCGCCGCGGTTGATCGCCGCGGAACCGTCTTGGCGGTTCAAACGAGATCGTAGCCGCGTAGGCAGCCCGCTTGCGGGCGCTTTTTACGAGACGCCATAAGCGAAAGAGCGTCCGCAAGCGGACGGCCTACGCCGAAAACGCGGCTACGACTCCGCTATGGATGCCCCGAGCGACCCGATGCTCAACGCACCGGGCGCAGCTGGATGCTGTCGACCAAACGGTCGTGGCTGAGGATGTCGGTCACCACGATCAGCTTATCGCCGATGCGAACCTTGCCCGCCTTCACGAGGACCGTGATCGCCTTCTCGATCGTGTCGTTCGGATCGGACTCGAGCGCCATGATGAAGGGCTCCACGCCGCGCAGGATGCGCATCTGGCGGAGCGTCTCGACCGAGTTGGTCGCGGCGAAGATCGGCGCGTGCACCGGGCGCATCGCGGCCAGGCCCTGCGCCATGTAGCCGCGGCGCGTGAAGGTCAGCAGGCCGGTGCCCGGCATGTCGTTGGCCAGGTGGACCGCCGCCGCGAGCAGGCGGGGTTTGTCGCCGTGGATGTAGGCCGGATCGGGCAAGGGCGTGAGATCCTCCGACTCCACGCGGCGGGCGACTTTTTCGAGGATGCCCACGCACTCGATCGGATAACGGCCGACCGTGGTCTCGCCGGAGAGCATCACGCAGTCGGCGCGCTCGTGGACGGCGTTGGCCACGTCGGTGATCTCGGCGCGCGTCGGCATCGGCTGGGTGATCATCGATTCGAGCATGTGCGTGGCGATGATCACGGACTTCCCGTGGTCGATGCAGCATTGCACCGCCCGGCGTTGGATCGAGGGCAGCTCCTCGAAGGGACACTCGATGCCGAGGTCGCCGCGCGCGACCATCAACGAGTCCGTGGCGCGCACGATCTCCTCGAGATTCGTGATCGCGGACTGGTCCTCGATCTTGGCGATGATGCGCGCCTGGGATTTTTGCAGGCGGAGAAACTCGCGCAGCAGCTCGATGTCCGCCGCCTCGCGCACGAACGAAAGCGCGATGAAATCCACGCCCTCGTCGATCGCCACCGTGGTGTCGGCGCGGTCCTTGTCGGTGAAGGAAGGCAGGTTTACCTTCACGCCCGGCAAATTGATGTGACGCCGGGACTTGAGCTCGCCCTGGGTCAGCACGCGACAGCGGATGCGCGCGTCCTTCTTTTCCAGCACCTCGAGACGGATCAGGCCGTTGTCGACCAGCACCGTGTCGCCCACCTTGATGTCGTTGACGAGATCGCGGTAGTTCACGTCGACGCTGCGAACCTCCTCCGAGGACTCCGCCGCGAGACCGCCCGGGCGGACGGTGAAATCAAAGGTCTGGCCGGGCTCGAGCTGGATCGGTTGCGCGACGTCGCCGGTCCGGATCTCCGGCCCCTTGATGTCCATCATGATGGCGATCTCGCGGCCCACTTTGGCCGAGACGGCGCGAATGCGACGGATCACCGTGCGGCACCAGTCGTGCGACGCGTGCGCCATGTTCAGGCGGGCGATATCGGCCCCGGCCCGGATCATCTTTTCGAGCATCTCCTCGCTCTCGGTCGCGGGACCAAGGGTGAAGATGATCTTCGTGCGACGGAACTCGGCGAAGGTGTGCGGCGTGGTGGACATAATCGCCTTTTAGCAAAGGTCGCGTCCCCGCCCCACGCGAGTCCCGAGACCTCGCGTTTCTTGCCAATTCCTCAACCTATGTTCGCACGTTTGCGCGAGATATCCGCTCGATATCTATCAACTTCTACCATTCCCACGCCGCCGTGCCGCCTCCCGGCGCCACGATTTCCCACCCGCAGTTTGCCCCCAGCCGCTCGCGCAGCCCCGCGAAACTCTGCTCCACCGCCGAGAGCGAGTTACAGTCCCGGCTCAGGTGCGTGAGAAACACCCGCCGCCAGCCCGCGTGCGCCGTCGCCTCGAGCAGTTCGCACGCGGCCGCGTTGGACAAATGCCCGTGACGTCCGGAGATCCGCTGCTTCGTGCTCCACGGCCGACGATGGTCCGCCTCCAGCAGCTTCGGGCAGTGGTTGCTCTCCACCACCACGACGTCGGCCTCGCGCAGATGCCGATGCACATGCCCCGGCACATGTCCCAGATCGGTCAGCCAGGCCAGCGAACGCCTGGGCGAAAACAAATCGTCCGCATGCCCGTGCGTGAATCGAAACCCCACCGGCTCCTGCGCGTCGTGCGGCACCGAGAAGCTCGTCACCTCGAGATCGCGAAAGCGGAAACTCGCGCCCGTCTCGAAAAGTTTCCACGTGGCCTCGCGCCCGGCCTTGGCCTGCACGGCGCGGGCCGTCGCGGCGTTTGCAAAAATCTCCGCCCGCGGGTGCCTTTTGAACCCCTCTATCCCCGCCGCGTGATCGCCGTGCTCGTGGGTGAGGAACACCGCGTCGATCTCCTCCAGCCGCGTGCCCGCGCCGCGCAGCAACTCGTTGAGCTTCCTGCACGAAAAACCCGCGTCGATCAGCACGCGCGCGCCCTCCGTCTGCAACAGGGCGCAATTGCCCGCGCTCCCGCTGCCCAAAATCTGAATACGCATCGCCATGTTCGTTCGCCCGGGGAGGCCTAGGCCCGCGCGTCCGCCGCGCCAGCCAAAACCGACGCTCCCGTTGACCATCGGGCCGTTTTCGGCTGTGTAGCCGGGTTCTTCATGCCGAAGCCCGCCTCCAAAACCCGCGCCGCGTCTCCCAAACGCCCGTCCGTCCGCGCCCTGCGCGGCACGGTGTTCGTCACGCGCCAGGTCCACTTCAACGCGGCGCATCGTCTCCACAACCCCGCGAAGAGCGCGGCTTGGAACGCGGAGAAATACGGCCTCTGCAACAATCCGCGCTGGCACGGCCACAACTACGTCCTCGAGGTCACCGTCGCCGGCCAGCCCGACCCCGAGTCCGGCTACGTCATCGATCTCGGCGTGTTGAAGACCGTGCTCGAGGAGCGCATCGTGAAGGCCTGCGACCACCGCAACCTGAACGAGGAGGTCCCCTTTCTCCGCGACGTCATCCCGTCCACCGAGAATCTCGTCATCGCCTTCTGGGACGAGCTCGAACCGCTCCTCCGCCCCGCCCGGCTCCACTCCGTGAAACTCTACGAGACGCCGCGCAACTTCGCCGAATACCGAGGCCCGAATCCCGCCCTCTAAACCCGCACCGAGCCAGCTAACCCCGCCTGCGTCGGGGCTACGGTTATCGTCCCAACCGCCTGGCCGCCGAAAAACAAAAACGAAATGCCCGCGAAAAAGAAAAAAATCCGCCCGAGCCCGTCCGCCGCCTCCGCCAAGCACGCGAAAGGGGCCCCGTCCCCCGCGTCCGCCAAGGCCATGTATCTCCACCGCGGCGCGGGCGGCGCCTCCCCGCTCCTTGCGCGGAGCTACGACGCGGCCTTCGCCGTCACGCCGGACTACCGCGCCTCGCTCCCCGACATGATGGAGGCGGTCGACGCCATCCCGGGGGCGCCCGTCGCCATCCAGCAGGTCGGCGTATCCAATTTTAAGCTACCGCTCAAGTATCGCGCCCGCTCCGGCCGCGCCGCGCACACGCTCGAGACCGCCGTCACCGGCACCGTCTCCCTCGACGCCAACCTCAAGGGCATCAACATGAGCCGCATCGTGCGCTCCTTCTACGACCACGCCGACGAGTTCGCCTCGCCCGCGCTCGTCGCGAAGATCCTGCAGGCCTATCGCCGCGACGTCGGCGCCCTTTCCGCCCGCCTGCGTCTCGATTTCTCCTACCCGGTCAAGCAACGCGCCCTCCGCAGCGGTCTCGCCGGCTGGCAATACTACCAGGCCGCCTTCCTCGGCCGCATCGACGAGGCCGGCGGCGTGCGTCGCTTCATCGAGCTCGATTTCGTCTACTCCTCCGCCTGCCCGTGCAGCGCCGAGCTCTCCGAGCACGCGCGCGACGTTCGCGGCGCCTACGCCATCCCGCACAACCAGCGCTCCAAGGCCCGCGTCCTGGTCGAGCTCGCGCCCTCCGCCGAGCTGCACATCGAGGAGCTGCGCGACCACGTGTTGCGCGCCCTCGTCACCGAGACCCAGGTCATGGTGAAGCGCGAGGACGAGCAGGCCTTCGCCGAGCTCAACGGCGCCC
>CBINJQ010000311.1:0-5688 GCA_966251015.1 uncultured Akkermansia sp.
CGACTCAACATCTTGCGCGATACTCCGCCACCCGACTGCCGTTTCCAGGCTGAGCGGGCCTCCCCCGCGTCGATTTTGGAGGGATGCCGTCCCCGGCGTCCGCGATGACGGGCGTCGCCACGCGAGCCCAAACGCGGCCGCAGGCGACGAGGACGTCGCCCCTCCGGGTCAAAGCCGCGGAACACGAAGCGGCATCAGTTCCTGAGCCGGTAACGCGGCTCGCTCGTGGCTTCAAAGACCGCGTCGGGCGCGCCGCGCGCGACGACCCGGCCTTCGCGCATGACGAGCACCTCGTCGCACAGCGCGAGAAGGTCCTCGGGCTGGTGGCTCACGAAGATCACCGGCAGCTTGAACTCGTCTCGCACACGACGGAGGTAGGGCAGGATTTCGCTCTTTCGCCCGGCGTCGATGCCCGCCAGCGGCTCGTCGAGGAGGAGCGCTTTCGGCCTCGAGAGCAGGGCACGGCCGAGAGCGACGCGCTGGCGCTCCCCGCCCGAGAGTTTCGCGGGCGAGGCGTGTTCGAGTCCGCGCAGGCCGAGCAGATCGCGGACGGCCTCGAATTCCGGCGAGCGAGCCGTTCCGTCGCGCGCCGCTCCGTAGCGCAGGTTCCCCGCGACATCGAGGTGCGGAAAAAGCGCGCCGTCCTGCGGCACGTAGCCGAGGTGGCGCCGTTCGGGCGGCAAATGACGGCCGGTCGCGGCGTCGGCCAGTGTTTCGTCGCGCAGCCGGATCGCGCCGGCCTGAGGGCGGCGCAGGCCGGCGATCAGTTCGATCAGCGTGGTCTTGCCCGAGCCTGACGGACCAAAGAGCCCGGTGACGTGCGACTCCAGCCGTGCGTCGATTTCGAGCGAGAAGCGGTCGGTCCGCCAGCGGACTTTGTCGAAGGCGATCATGGGCGGTGGCGCGCGCGACCCAGAAGCAGTTCGCTCGCGAGGATGGCGCCGAAGGCGAGGGCGACGGAGACGCCGAGCAGGGCGAACGCCTCGGCGTCGCGTCCGAGTTGCACGAGGTGATAGATCCCGAGCGAGAGCGTGGCGGTCTCGCCGACGAAGTAGCCGGCCACCATCACGGTGGCGCCGAACTCGCCGAGGGCGCGCGCGAAGGCCAGCAGGGCGCCGGCGGTGAGCCCTCGCGCGGCGAGCGGCAGGGTGATGGTGAAAAACACACGCCACGGGCCGGCGCCGAGCGTGCGCGCGACTTTTTCCAAGCGATGATCCACCTCCTCGAAGGCCACCCGCGCGGAGCGAACAAGGAGCGGAAACGACATCACGGCGGTGGCGAGCAACACGGCTTTCCAGGTGAAGACGATCTCGACGCCCATCGTTTCGTGGAGAAATCCGCCGAGCGGGCCGCGACGTCCGAAAAGTTTGAGGAGGATCAATCCGGTGGCGACGGGCGGGATGACGAGGGGCAGGGCGACGAACGTCTCGACGAACGCCTTGCCCGGCCAGGCGCGTCGCGCGAGCAGCCAGCCGAGCGCGAGTCCGAACGGCAGGATCGCCAGCGTGCTCGCGGCGGCGATGGCGAGCGTGAAGGCGGTGATTTGCCAGGTGTCGGACATGAGCCCGAGATCACGACGTTTTTAACGCGAGGCGTCGAGGAAGCCGTGTTTCACGAAGACGGCCATCGCCTCGGGCGAGGCGAGGTGGGCGGCGAGGCGGCGCGCGGCCTCCGTCTGCGGGGCGTCCGTCACGACGGCGAGCGGGTAGCTGATTCTCGGCCCCTCGGCGGCGGGGATCTCGACGGCGGTCTTCACCTTCTTCGAGACGAGCGCGTCGGTCTTGTAGACGATGCCGGCGTCGACGTTGCCCGACTCGACGGCGGCGAGGCAGGCGCGGACGTTCTCCGTGGGGACGACCTTGTCGACGACCTGTTTCCAGAGGCCGGAGCCTTGTAGAAACTCCTTGGCGTAGATGCCGGCGGGCACGGTTTGCGGTTCCGCGAGCGCGAGACGACCGACGACGGGCTTGGCGAGATCGGCGGGGGCGGCGATGGCGAGCGTGGAGTCGGAGGAGACGACGACGACCAGTGTGTTTCCCAGCAAGGTGCGACGGGTGTCGGGGACGATGCGGCCGGCTTTGGCGAGGTCGTCCATCTTCGCTTGGTCGGCGGAGAAAAACAGGTCGGCCGGGGCGCCTTCCTTGATCTGGCGGGCAAGCACGCTGGAAGCGGCGAGGTTGAGCGCGAGTTTGTCGCCGGACGTCGCCTCGTAGGACCTGGCGATCTCTTTGAGCGCGTCGGCGAGGCTGGCGGCGGCGGACACGCGGATGTTGGCGGCGTGAAGCGGAATCGCGGCGACGAGGGCGAGGCACGCGGCGAGCGGCGCGAGACGGAGGTGGAATTTCATGGAGTGAAGACGAGGATGGGGCGCGGATCGGAAGATGGCCTGGCGGCGGACGAGGATCTTGTCCTGTTGTTCGAAGGAGCGGGGATGTCGCACGGCAGGTGGTTGAGCTGAATCTTCAGATCGCCGCCCTTGATGTGGCAGTTCACGCCGAAGGTCCACGTCTCGGTGGTGTCGCCGCCGATGTCGGTGTTCGGGTCGAAGGCGGCGAACTTCACGAGGGCTCGAGCTGTTTCGGGAGGACGCGGCAGGCGCCCTGGACATGGCCGCCCTCGGCGACGGAGTCGCTACGGACGGATCGCTCGAATGGAACGACGCGAGGAGTGGTGTTCCTTGGAATGAAGAAGCCGCGGCCTTTCGGGCGCGGCTTTGTGGTCTCAACGGGCGGCCAAGGGCCGCGACGGCGGGGCTGGGGCTTATTCGACGGCGGCGGCGGGCGCGGCGGATGCGGTCGCGGGTTTGGCGAAGGCGTTTTTCACGGCGACGATTTCACTGGTCTCGAGGCGGACGCGGATGTCGGCGCGGCCGTCGACGATGTCGGCCGTCATCGCCAGGCCGGGTTGTTGCGGAGCGGCGCCGGCATCGTAGCTGAAGGGCATCGAGTCTCCGACGCGGGCGATCCATCCGAGGTAGCGCGGGACCGAAATCGCCACGAAGGCGGTGGACTCGGCGGGAAGGCCGTAGGCCGCCGGGGTGATTTTGGCGGAGGCGGAGCCGGACGTGTCGAGAAGGCGTTTGGCTTTGGCGTTGGAGTTCTCGCCCATCACGGAGACCAGCTGGGTGGCCGTGAAGCCGTAGGTGGAGGTGATTTTTTCCAGGCCCAGCTTTTGCATCTGCTTGAGCGCCTCCTCCATTTCGGGCTTCGCGGCGCGCATGGTTTGGGTCGCGTCGATCAGGATGGCGTCGCCGTGTTTCTGCTCCGCTCCGAACGCGACATCGGTCACGAGGCCTTGGGCCTCGTTGATGGCGGCCATGTTCTTTTGCAGCTCGGGCATGGCGCGGATGAGCGCGAGCGCCTTTTCCCGGTCGTTGACACCGATCTTGCCGCCGCCGTTGAAGCCGGCCTTGCCGGGCGGGAACATGGCGAAGGAGCCGGTGCCGTCCCAGATGGCGGCGAACTCGTTCATCGTTTTGGCGATGGTTTGTCCCGCCGCCTCCGAGCCGGGGGAACCCATCGTGGAAAGCATGCGCGACGTGAACTGGTTGTAGGCGGTCCAGAACTCGGGCGTGGGGCGGGCGGAGACGGTCCCGAAGACGGCGGACGATTCGTCGTAGGCGGCGGGCAGGGCGACGGCGGGGCCGCGGCCGGCGCTGAGGAGGGCGGCGGTTTGAGTGCCCGGCTTGGCGACCAGGGCGGTGCGGAGGTCGAGGTGCTCCGCCTCGATGGCGATGCGCAGGGAGTAGTCCTGGATGTCGGCGAGGGAGCCGAGCATGGAGCCGAGAACATCGGCGGGGTTGGGCGCCTGCGGATTTTTGTCCGTCTGGCCATTGGCAAATTGTCCGCGCATGCCCATGAGCATGAGGTCCACCATCGGTTTGTAGGCGGCGTAGAGCCGGCCGGTGTCGAGGCTGAGGGCGAGCTGGCCGCCGGCGGCGCGGAGGCCGCGGATGTCCTGGTCGGCGCGGATCGCGCGGAGCACGGCGTCGAGCCCGGCCTCGAGCGGCGAGGCGACGAGGCGTTTGCCGACGAAGGCGGCGAACATCGTCTGTCCGTTCGGGAGCGTGAGCTGGTAACGGTCGGGCGACGAGGCGGCGGCCTGGAACTTGAGCGCGGGGTTGGCCTTGAACTGCTCCGGATCGAGCACGGGCAGGACAAGGGCGTAGGGCTGGCCGGACTTTTGCGGGTCGATGACGAGGGCGAGCAACTCCTGGTCGAGGGCGAGGCCGAAGGCGGTCGCGCCGAAGGTGAGCTGCGCGGTGTTCGCGCCGGAGCCGGGCTGGATCTTTTCGGCGAAGGCGCCCGACGATGCGGCGAGATCCTGGAGGCTGCCGATGCGCAGCCCGCCGAGAATGGCGGCGTCGGGGCTTTCTTCGGCGAAGAGCGAGCCGGCGAGCGCGGCGAGGGGGACGAGGGCGAGGCGGCGGAGGTGTTTCATTTTGGGAGACAAGGAGGCGATGAGACCGTGACGAGTATCCGGGTGGCGATACGAAACCGGCCGGACGGCGCGAGGCCGACGGCTTGGCGCGGGGAGCGTGACCGAAAAAAAGCCCCGGTCCGCGAGGATCGGGGCGAAGCATGCCGAGCATGGGCTCGGCTACGGTTGGGTGTTATACCCGCGGCGGGCGGGCACGTCCCTGTGCCCGCCGTCTCGACTTTCGAACCACGGGCGGAGGGACCGGCCCGTCCACCTTGGAGTGGATGCGTGGCTCGGTCGGTTTTGCGGATCAGACGTCGAGGATGGCGATGTCGTGGGCCTTGAGGGAGACGTCGATGGCCTTGCCCTTGGCGTCCCAGACCTTGGTCTTCTGCGGCTCGCCGCTGTTGTTGATCACGACGAGTTTCTTCTGCTTGGCGAAGAAGGCGGACTCGGTGCGGATGTTCGACGTGTTCCAGACCGTGAACCCGGCCTCCTGCTTCGCGGCCCAGAAGAGGACGCGGTGGATGAGGCGGGTGTTCTGGTAGTCGAACTTGTGGCCGGAGAGATAAACGGCGCGGCCCTGGCCGAACTCGTGGGTGGCGAGGCGCGGGGAGTTGTTCTTCGCGAGGAGGACCTTCGTGTCGGCGCCGAAGACGTAGACGCCGTCGACCTCCTTGTTGAAGTCGGGTTCCTTCTCGAGGTCGGCGGTGATGAAGTGTTTCTCGTCCGCGACGGTGAACTTGTATTTGCCGTTGGCGAGGCGCTCGCCGCGGTCGCGGTCGAGACCGAGAACGTGCGAGAGGGCGAAGAACTGGCCGGGCTTGGACGGCGTGGCCGAGGGCTCGCCGATGCCGACGAGGCCGCCGCCCTTTTGCACCCAGCGGGTGAGGAGGGCGTTGATCTCGGCGTCGTCCCAGTCGGCGCCGCCGCTCCAGGAAGATCCGGCGCGGCCGCAGTTGACGATGACCTTCACGTCCTTCGGCACGCCCTTCTTGCGGAGGTCGTCGAAGCTGATGAACACGACGTCGAGCGGGAGGCCGGCGAGGGACTCGACGAGCTCGATGTAGTCGAGGCCGGGGATGAAGTGGCCGGAGGAAACCCAGGCGCGGAGGTCGCCCCAGGCGGTGAGGATGGCGATCTTGAAGGGGGCGACGTAGGGCGCGTCGCCGGCATGGAATTGTTTCAGGAGGCGGAATTCGTTCGCGAGCCCGGCGATGTAGTCCTGGAAGTCGGGGAAGGGCTGGACGAGCGAGAGGTAGCCGCCGA
>CBINJQ010000312.1:0-5667 GCA_966251015.1 uncultured Akkermansia sp.
GAAAAGGCCCGACGGCTGCGTCGGGCCTTTGATTTTTTCATGCCGTCGGCGGATGCTCGTGGGGCTCGCGGACTTAGGTGATGAATTCGCCTAGTGATTGTCAGGCAATCATTATGCAGATGTTCGTGAGCACCTACCGGACAGGCCGCTGCTCTTGCCGCCGGGCCTGCGGGAGTGGGTGGGGGCGGATCACCTGGTGCGTTTTAAGGAGAACCGTAGCCGAAAGGCAGGGCGCGGCCGCTGGGCGCGCCGCAGCGGAGAGGCAAGGGCTGAGAGGCAAGGGCGCGGCCCCAGCGGGCCCGCCCTACCTCAGAGGCGACGAATACGGCTACGGTTCTTTTAGAATTGCTGTAGTGCATTTCGTGATCGACGCGATGGAAGGGGTCGACAGGTGACTGGCGGTGGCCAACCAGCGCGGCTACGCGACGGGGGCCAAGCCGCGAGATCGAGCGCTCGACCTACGAGAACGAGGCGGTGCGCCTGCTCTGCGCCGGACACGCATCCCGACCACGACACCCTCCGCGCCTTCCGGCGAAAAAACGCCGCGCTGCTCGCGCACGCCTTCGCCGGCGAAGCGGCGGTGACGCGGGTCGAGCGCGAAACGCCGGGTCTTTCTGTATTGGACTCCTTGATACGCGTGCCGCGCGGTCGCACCGTGGCGCAATTGGAAAAGCGGGAAGATCCGCCGGGGCCCGCCCCCCGACGCCCGAGATCCCAGATCCCGGCCTTTTGCCAAGCCCGAGAGGGCGCCGGGCGTTTCAAACTGAATTGCAGCAGCCGCGCCCGTTTCGGGCGCGTTCCGATTGTTTGGGGCGCGGGCGGCACGCCCGTGGTCACGACTTCATTTGAAACGCGTTAGCGCGCCTCGCGCACGGCTTGTGTTCGCGCCACCGCGGCGATGTCGTCCAGGACGCGTTGGCGCAGGTCCTCTTCGGCGAGGCGCGTCGACCAGGCGAGCGCCGCGTCCGGGGCGCGTTGGGCCCATTGGTGCGCGACGCCGAGGATGGCTTCGGCGCGGGCGCGGGGGCCGGCGATCTCGGTGGCGGCGATTTCCGCGGCGGCGGCGGGCGCGTTCGAGGAACGTAGAAAGGCGAGGTGAGCGAGGATGTCGTCGCGAGCCGCCTCGGGCGGCTGGGCGCGGGCCCACTCGAGGGCGCCGGAAAAGTCTCGTTCGGCCCAGCGCAGGACGAGCGCGTTCAGCAGCCCCGGGTCGTGGTCGGTGAGCTTTTGCGCGATGGCGAGGTCCATGGCGGCGAGAGGATCCGTCTCGCCGAGGCGAAGACAGCGCCGCGCGAGCTCCATGCGGTCGGTGAATGTCGAGGCGGACGCGTCTTTGGCTGGCGTCGTGGGCGCGAGCGGCGGGGGAACCATGGCCGATGCGGAAGGGGCGGCGGAGAACGCGACGAGGTTTTCTTCGGGCTCCGGAGCGCGGGCACGCCGCGCAACGCAAAGGAGCAGGAGGACGGTGGCGGAGAGAACGGCCGCCGTCGGGGCTCTCGACGAGTCGCGCATGCGTGTGCGGGCTTGCAAGGGATGCGCCGCGCCCCCGGGGGAGGACGCGGCGCGATTGATTTCGGGGTGATCAGCGTGAGGCGTCAGGGCGCGATGCTGAAACGCCACTGCTGGTTGTCGGCGGCGCCGTAGGTCCACTGGATGACGCCGGCTCCATCGGCGGTGCTGCCGCTGCCGACGTCGGCGGCCTTGCCGCTGTTCACGTTGAGGAGCTTGAAGAATCCGTCGCCCGAGGGGGTGACCGTCCACTTCTGGCAGTTGTGGTTGTTCGAGGGCCAGATCTGGACGACCGCGCCGTTGCTGGCGGAGGCGTTGGTGACTTCGAGCAACTTGCCGCTGGCGACGCCGGTCAGCTTATACTGGCCGTTGCCCAGATGCACGAGGTCCCACTTCTGGTCGTTGCCGGCGTTCCAGCCCCACTGGATGGCGTCGGTGCCGTCCGCGGTGCCGCCGTTGACGAGGTCGAGGACCTTGTTGCTCTTGCGGCTGGCGACGCGGTAGCGGCCGTCGGGGACGGTGCGGCCGGTGTCGCCCCACAGGCCCAGATCGCCGATGTGCAGGAATTCGGCGTCGCCATTGTTGGCGGTGACGTTGAAGCGGTAGAACCGGTAGGCGGTGGAGTTGGAGAGGCCATACGCTTTCTGCTGATGCAGAACGGCGAAGGACTGGGCGCTCTGCGAGTCGAGGGTGGTCCAGTTGGCGCCGTCGTTGGAGGCTTGGAACTGCCAGTCCCTCGGGTCGCGGGCGGGGATGAGGTAGGTGGAGTTGACCGTGTAGCGTTTGACGACCTGGGCGTTGCCCGCGCCGAAGTCATACTGCAGCCAGCCGGTCGTCCCTTGATGGAACCAGAGGGAGCCGGAGTTTCGGTCGAAGCCGTTCGCGGTGTTCGACGCGACCGAGTTTTTGTCGTCGGCGGCCGTGCCGCCGAAGGCGAGGTTGACCAGCGGCGAGGGCGGCCGGGAGGCGCCGAAGGCGGCCGAGGTGGCGTTGCCGACGGAGTTGATGGCGCGGGCGGCGTAGTAGTAGGTCGTGCCGACGACCGCCGTCGTGTCCACGTAGCTGGTCTTGGTCGTGGGAAGATTGTCGGCGAGGGTGGCCCAGCCGGAGTTGGGATTGGTGGAGCGGAGCAGGCGGTAGGAGGTGGCGCCAAAGGAGGGGAGCCAGCGCACGGTGATGGCATTGGCCGAGCCGGAGGCGAAGATGGCGGCGGGGGCGGCCGGGGCCGTCACCAGGCCCCCGGCTCCGCCGGTGAAGGCGACGTTGGCGAAGGTGGCGGTCTGGGCTGTCGCCGTCCCGCTGCAGAGGAACAGGCCGACATGGACGGTGGCCGGCAGATTGCCGTAATAGGAGGAAACTTGCGCCGCCCAACTGGTGCCATCCTGCGAAGTGTAGGAGTTGATATGCCGGCCCCTGCGTTCGATCTTGAGCCAGTAAGGCATGCCGGGCGGAAGGGGCTGTGAACGACGCGACCAGTTGCTCCCGCCCCAGGTTTCGGTCCAGCCATCGTTGCGGGATTCCATGGTGGTGGTCGCCGCGGGCAGAACACCGACCCAGGCGCGCTGCGAAACCGTCGCGGAGAGATTGTCGCGGATCATCAATCCCGCCTTGCCGTTGTTGTTGCCCGAAAAGGTGAACGAGGTGACTTTGGCAACGATGGCGCAGTCGCCCGTCATCGTTCTGTAAGCGAACTGGCAGTCGTCGGAGCCTCCCACGCCGGTCCAGACACTGTTTCCAAGGCCGGTCATGGTCCACACCCCGTTCGAATAAGACGCGCCGCGTCCCGCGGTCTGCGTGCCGAGGGTGGTCAGCGTCAGCCCGCTCGAGGCCAGGGAAACCTCCGGGCGAACAACGGCCGGCGGCGGGGTGGCGGCGGTGAAGTCGGCCGCTTTGGCAAACATCCAGTTCTCGGCATCGACCGGCTGCTCCTGGAGTTTTTGGTCGATCCAGGGAGTGGGCAGGCCGAAGCGGTTTTTGTAGGCGTTTTGGAGGATATAAAGCATCGCGCGGCTGGCGGTGTAAGGTCCCTCCGCGTTGTCGTAGTAGTTGTAGTCGATGGTGCCGAAGGGGACGAAGGGATTGTCCCAAACCAGGGTGTTGCGGGCGTAGTATTCGCCGACGGCCAGCAGGCGGTTGTCCGATTCGGAGAAGAGATCGACGCCTTGTTTCCAAGCGACCTCGGCGACGAACGCCTTGCCGTAGAGGTCGCCCTGGCCGTGGCCCGCGTCGCGGCCCGTCTCGCCCATCACGCCGATGGGAAGGGTGTTGGTCAGACCGGAGGCCGGGTGGGTGCGGAAGTGGTTGATGACGTGGTCGAACTTGGCCGTGTCGTCCAGACACACGGCGAGGGCGATGCCGGACTTCATGTTGAGCGAGCCCTTGTTGGCGGGGCCGACGTAGTTGACGCCGGCGAGGCTCGCGGGCCAGTAGACGTTGAGGAGATAGTTTTTGATCTTGGTCGTGTCGGCGGTCGTCCATCCGGGCCAGGTGCCGCGCAGGATGCTCACCGCGCCGCCGTAGACGTGCGCGTAGTCGCCGAGGGAGAGGGAGATTTCCTGACCGGTGAAGGCGGTATGCGTGTCCGCCCAGGCGACAAGGATGTCGCGGGCCTTTTGCGCGTAGGCCGGGTCGCCGGTGAAATACCACATGCGCGCCAGGTTATACGCGGCCTGCATGTCGTTTCTCCACGGCCACAGGTTGACGTCGGGGGTGCGGCCGACCTGCGCATAGGGGCCGTTCGGGACATAGGTGAGCTTCGACTTGCCGTCGTTGGCGAGCAACGCGTAGCCGGACTTCCACGGCTCTTGGTCGAGGTTGGCCTTGATGGTGTCCAACTCCTCGCGGGTCGTCGGGACGCAGGGGTGGGTGTAGGCCTGGGCTTGATACGAAAGGCCGGCGAGGGCCGCGAGCAGGCAGAGGGCGCGCGCCTTCACGGCACGGCCAAGGGCGTGGTTACGCATGGGGTCGGGGTGGGGTCGGGGGTGAAAAACACGGACGGGCGACCAAGGGGGGGCGTCGCTCGCGTGCTCGGATGCGTGTGGTGCTCGCGGGGCGGCCCGACGGCAAACCGGCGGGTTGCCTACCCTGTTAGTTCGGAAAGCGAGGCGGCGCGCGGCGGGTCGTTCGCGCCCTGAAACAAAAATGGCGCGGGCTTTTTCAGCCTGCGCCATGGAAGAGCCAAGCAGGCGGGAAGCCCGCGCTGTTTCGGAGTCAGCGGGAGACGAGGATGCGGTAGAAGCGGCGAGGCTCGGCGGAGTCGTAGGGAGTTTCGAATACAAGCGGCGATCCGTGGCCGAGGACCGGATCGCCGACCGCCACCCACGAGCCCGCGGCGAGGTCGGTGCTGGTCTGGAGTTGATAACTATGGCCGGCCACGGAGGTGGCGGTGGTGAGCGTCGCGGTCGCGGGGTTTTCGCCGGACGCTGGAACGATGACGAAGGACGGCGTGGCGGACTCCGCCTCGTTCAGCGGCGCGGACCGGGGCGTGGCGGCAAGCTCGGCGGACACCGGGCTTTCGTAGACCGAGTTGGCGGCGGAGACGACGTAGTAGTAGGTCGTGCCGTAGCTCAGGCCCGAGTGGAGCCGAGTGGTGAAGGGGAGACCCGAGGACAGCGTCGTGTAAGGGCCGCCGCTGGTGGTCGAGTATTTGAGCGTGTAGCGCGTGGCGTCGGGCACTGCGTTCCAGGAGAGATCGAGCGAAAGCGGGCCGGGGGTGGCGGCGAGGTTCTGCGGGGTCGCGAGAGGCGATGCGAGACTCGTGAGCTCGGCGGCGCTGAGCGCGTTGCCATAGATGCGGAAATCGTCGAGGGCGGCGTTGAGGTAGGGATCGTTGAACTGGGACTTGCCGAGGTAGTTCAGCGTGGTGACGCCGAGGTCCGAGGGGCCGAGGGCGATGGTGCCGGAGCCGGCGAGAACGCCGTTGACGTAGAGACGCACGGTGGTGCCGGAGCGGGTGACGGCTACGTGGGTCCAGACGCCGGTGGACAGGGCGATGCCGGTTCCGCTGACGCTTTGCTCGCCGACGGTGGTGCTGCGGGTGCCGAAGCGGAGCCGGGCGTTGTTGGGCGCGGCGGCGTATTGGGTCGTCAGGAACATGTAGTTGTTCGTGCCGGTGCCGAAGTCGAAGATGCGCTGCCAGGTGGCGAAGGCGTTGACCTT
>CBINJQ010000313.1:0-5662 GCA_966251015.1 uncultured Akkermansia sp.
AAACCGGCCGACGCCGACGCCGCCGTGCGCCGCGCCCAGGTCGCGCTCGGAGCCGAGGCCACGACGGAAAAGCTCATCAAGCGCGCGCTCGCGGGCTGAAGCCTGGCCATGGAGCGCGGCGGCATGACGCCGCTTTCGACGACGAGCCTCGGCTCGTCGCGCTCCGCATCGCTGCATCTCCGCGAGCCGACGCGTCGGCTCGACGAGTGCGGCGGCATGACGCCGCGCTCCATACGAAGCCGCCCGCGCCTCGCGCGTCCTACCCCTGCGGATACACCAGCACGCGATCGTGAACGAGGAGCACGAGATCGGGCTTTCCGTCGCCGGTCACGTCGGCCATCAGCGCCTCGCGCGGCTCCTGTCCGCCGCCGCGATTTCCCTCGTAGTGCGGATCGCTCTCGAAGACGCGGAAGTGCAGACGGCTGGTCCACACGCCGTCCGCGTCCCTGGAAAGCAACTCGATGGTGTTGGAACCCACGTCCGCGGCCACGAGATCGGTGTCGCCGTCGCCGTCGTAGTCGCCGCCGGTGACATAGGCGTGGCGCAGGTCGGGAAGATCGCTCGCATAGGTGCCCTCGCCTTTCAACGCGAAGTCGGCCGCGCCTTCGGGCATCCACCAGAAACGATCCTTCCCGAGGAGCACGAGTTCCCGCCGGCCCTTGGGACCGGTCAACTGCATGGCTCCGGTGACGTCGAGCCGCGCCACCGAGCGCAGATCCAGGGTCTCCGCCACGGAGGCGCCGGAGGCCCGGGCGAGGAGATGGAGCTGGTTGGTCTTCCGGTCGTGCAGCACGACGCGCAAGGGCTCGTCCTTCGAGCCGTCGGAGGGCGGCAGCACGAAGCCGCTGGTGATTTCGGCGCTCGCGTCGCGGGCGTCAAACTGCGCGACGGTGACGAGCTCGCCGTCCTCGGCGAGGCGAAGCGCGCGGATGAAATTCTCCGCGCTCACGAGCAATTCCGGGCGGGCGTCGCCATCCACATCGCCCGCCGCCAAGGGCGCGCCGGCGGCCTCGGCCCGGGCGAGCAGGCCGGGGCGGTAGAGCTGGTTGTCGGCCGCGTCGGCGAGCGAGCCGTCCGCTTTTTGCAGATACACGCGCACGCCGACCGACGGGACCGACACGAGCACGTCCGCCCGGCCGTCCTGATCCAGATCGTGCAAATGCACCGCGCGGGGATCGGTGCGCAGGCCGGCGAGAACCACCGAGGCGCCGCGCAAAAGCGCGCCCTCTCCGTCACGGGTCCAGAGAGTGAGCTGCCGCTTCGAATCCTCTTCGGTTACGACGGCGAGCCCTGGCCGAACGCCGGTCGCGCCGCCCTTCTCCGGGGAAAGCTCGCCCGCTGCGAAGGTGATCAAGCGCCCCGGGATCGGCAGCGAACGCGCGGGCGTGGCCGAGCCGTCGGCTTTGAGCGTGATCGCGGCGAGCGCGTTTTCCTTGCCGCTGAGGACGAGGAGCTCCGTCGGTTGGCCCGGCGCCCATGCAAGCGTGGCCAGGGCGCGGGCGTCGGTCAGAGACGACACGCGGCGCGGCACGGTGAAGCCGCCGGCGGGCTGGCGCAGGTAAACGAAAATCTGGGCGGTTTCGCCGTAGGCGACCGCGATGTCCGAGGCGCCGTCGCCATCGAAATCGCCCGTGGTGTAGAGCGCGGTGCTGCGCGCTCCGGCGAGCGGGGAAAACGAGCGAGGAGCAAGCCCGCGCCAGGGATCATCGCCGGGGGCGGCGACCAGACGCGTGAACTCCACCTGGCCGCTGTTGCCGAGCGCGCTGGCGAAAAGAGGGCCGAAGCCCGGTTTGGCCGACGGCGACTTGGGCGCGGCTTTCGCCCCCGGCTTTCCGGGCGCGGCGCGCGGCGCCTTTTCGGCCACCGGTTCGCCGCCGCCTTCGATCGGCACCAGCGGACTGCGTGGCGTTTTCAGGCCGAACGCGAGCTCGGGGCCAAATTTCCCCGGCGCCACCTGGTAACGCACGCGAAGCGCCTCGCGTTGGCCCGACACGAGGTGAAGCAGGTCGGGGCGCTTGTCGCCGTCGATGTCGTGCAGGAGCAGCCCGTAGGCGTTGTCGTCGGCGAGCGGGATTTTTTCGTCCAGCACCAGGCCCAGGCCCGGCTTCTGGAGAAAAACCGCGATCTCCTTCTGCCCGAGGATCACGAGGTCCGCGCGGCCGTCTCCGTCGAGATCGGCGCTGCCGACACAGCCCAGGAATTTCACCGGGGCGGGCGCGGAGGGATAGGTCTTCTCCTCCCAGGTGCCGTCGGCGCGCGAGAGTCGGAGCGTGAGCGGAACAGGCTCGCCGGTCGCCGCGAGGTCCATGCGGCCGTCGCCGTCGAAATCCTCGACCACGAGGTCGAAGAGATTTTGCCCCACGATCAGCGTGTCGCGCCGGAAACGCGCGTCGTCCAAGACCGGCTCCCACCGATTACCGGAGCCGGAAGACGCCTTTTTCGGAGCCGGCGCGGCGGGGTCTTGCTGATAGAGAAGCTCCACCGCGGCGCGATCGTTGTTGATGAGCGCGAGATCCACGCGCCCGTCGCCGTCGAGATCGCGGGCGACGAGGCCGCGCGTGTTCCAATCCAGCTTCGCGACCTCCGGTCCGGAGAACTGCGGGCCGACGGGCGGGGCGTCCTCGGAGCGCAGCTGGCCGGAGACGGCCGCAAGCAGGGAGGCGATCAACAGACGACGGGCGGCGCGCGGAGGCATCAGCGGGCGGGGACGGCGGGCGTGTGGGACTTGAGGTGGATGCCGTCGGCCTTGCGCTCGCCGTGCGTCACGACGTGCGAGAGGTATTTGGCGAACACTTCGGCGGCGGGAACGGCCGAGGCGTCCACGAACGGGGCTTCGTCGTCGCCGCGTTCGGCCTGGGCTTTCACGGCCAGCGCGCAAAGCGACGAAAACATCGAGGGCAGCTCGTCATACTGCACGTTGAAGGCCGAAGCCGGCACGGACTCGAGGGCGGATCGGACATCCGCGCGCGACCAGAACGAGGAGGAGCCGTCGGGTTTGTCCATGCGCTGAAGCACGGCTTCGAGCGGCGCGGCGGAGCCGACCGAAACCAGCAGCCAACCGTCGGCGATGGCGTAGGCCATGCCTTTCTTGTCCTCGTCGGCCCCCGCTTGGGGCGGCGTGAACACGTGGAGCTTGCGGCCCAGATACTCGCGCGTCTGGAGCGGACCGCCATCGGGCGGAAGGAAGCGGCCCTTGATCGCGTCGAGAGTGCGCTCAAACGCGGCCGCGTCGGCGAGCGACACGGCGAAAAAGTTCTCCATCTTGTCGTAGGGCGGCGGATTGGCGGTCGAGGCGCCGACGGGCAGCGAGGTGCCGGTGACGAGGCCGGGGCCGAAGTTGCCGATCAGGTCGCGCTTGATGTCGATGTTGAGCTGCCGGTCGAAGGCCTTGATCTGCCCGGTGGCCATGCCGGCCATCATCGGGCTGATGCGGTCGAGGATCTGCTCGAGTTCGGCGTAGAGGTCGGGGATCGAGAAGTTTTGCGACGCCACGCTGATCCAACCGGCGGGAATCCAGTCGGGCCGCGGCACGGGCCCGTCGCGATAGGCGAAGAGTTTGACCAGTCCGCGCGCCTCGCCGTGGGTGAGCACGATGTCGCTGGAACTTGCGCCGTCGGCGGTGAACACGCCCGTGGCGGAGAGCACGCCCAGGGTGTCGATCCCGAGCGCCTTGAGGATGGTCACCGGCTCCGCGCCCATGGCGTTGGGCTGCTCGGCGGGATCTCGGGACGCCTCGATGCCGGCGACAACCAACGGATACACCGACTCGATGTCGGCGAAGAAAACGTAGTCGGGACGACCGCCCGCGCGCTCCAAGACGGCGCGGTAACGGGGCGCCGAGGAAAGCGACTCGGCCAGACCGCCGGCGGCGGCCGCGTCGAGAACGCCGGCGACGAGTTCGCGACTGGACGCCAACAGGAGCCGTCCCTGGTGGATCGTCCACACGAAGGTCTTTTCGGCGGACCCGGGTTGGGTCGAGGCCGCGTCGAGATCGTCGGAGCCGGGTTTCGGCGCGGCGGGAGCGACGAGGTGCAGCGTGGCGCCGTTGTAGTCCTCGGTCGTCGTGGCGCGGGAAACGTCGTCCTTGTGCTTGGTTTGCTGCTGCTCGATGAGCTCGCGCAGCTTCGCGTCGTTCTCGCCCAGCTCCATCGCGAGCAGGAAGTCGGCGTCGAAATCCGACGCCGCGATCTTCAACGAGGAGAGCGGGACGCTGACGAGGACGTCGCCTGCGGCGAAATCGAGGAGCTGCTCCGGCGTGTAACCCGTCTCCTTCTTCACCTCCTCGATAAACTCGAGGTAGTCGGGGTTCGAGAAGAGCGGCGCGAGAAACTTCTCCACGACCGGGTCGGCAAAAAGGCGCCCATACGGCGAGGCGGTGAAACGCGCGCGCTGCGCCGGCACGTCCTCGAGCGCGAAGACCAGCGCGGCGCCGGGCGGAACCAGTTTGTCCAGGGCGGGCTCGGCGGCCCGCAGCGCGGGGGCGAGTCCGGAAAGCCCGAGGGCGAGACCGAGGACGGACACGGGACGGAAGCGGGTGAGGCGAGGCATGCGAATGCGGGGATAGAGTATGAAAAAGGGGGCGAGGAAACGCGCGGAGAGAAAAAACATGCCCCGGGAAGACCCCGGGGCGGAAGGCTAAAGGAAAGCGCGAGCGTTCGGAATCAGGGAGACCTCGGCGAGTCGGACGGGGCGGGGGACTTGGCGCGGGCGACGACGGGCCGCGGAGGCGCGTTGTAACGGAAGCCGGCGTTGGGGCTGCGCGGATCGAAGGCGAAGGCCTCGCGGTTGCGGAGGAAGTTTTTCAACACGGCGGCGGGAATCGCGAAGTTCAGGCCTTCGACGCCGACCGCCATGGCCTTCATGTTGTTCACCGCGACGACTTCGCCGCGCAGATTGAAGAGCGGGCCTCCGGAATTGCCCGGGTTGATCTGGGTGGTCGTCTGGATGTAGAGCTGACCATCGACGAGACGATTGCGCGAGGAGACGATGCCCTGTGAGACGGTGCGGTCGAGGCCGAGCGGGCTGCCGATGGCGAAAACCCCCTGCCCTTCTTCGAGAGTCAGCGAATCGCCCACCGGGACGGTGGGAAACGCCTCGACGCCCTTGGTGTCCTCGATGCGGAGCAAGGCCAGATCGGCGCGCGGATCGGTCGCGACGATGCGGATCTTCTGGTGGCGCACGCGCTCGAGCTCGCCGCCGCCGCGCACGTAGCGCGTCACGGTCAGCTCGGTCTCGCCGGCCACCACATGATGGTTGGTGACGACATAACCATCGGAATGGATGATGAAGCCGGACCCGAGGCCGGTGGGCGATTGAACGAGGACCACCGCGCCGCCCACGCGCTCGACGTTGGCCTGCACCGGCAGCAGCGGCGGATTGACGACGGAACGGAAAAGCTGGCCGGCGGACGAAGCGTCCACGGCGTCCGCCGCGGCGGAGAGGGCGGCCAGGCCGCTGACGCGATCAATTTCTTCACGGGGAACCGAGACGACGGTAAAGCCGAGATCCACGACGAGACGATCCGGACGCTCGGCCAGGATCTCGGCGCGCAGCTGGGCGCCGCTTTTCAGGTCGATGATCTTGGGCTCGGCCCGAAGCGCGACGGACAGCGGAGGCAAAACGAGCGAGAGGAAAACGGCGGCGGCAAAACTACGGGCGGGCA
>CBINJQ010000314.1:0-5650 GCA_966251015.1 uncultured Akkermansia sp.
TCATCCTGCGCAGCCTCGACGAGGACTCGGGGGCGAGCCCCGCCGAGCTGGGTGCCTTCGCCAGCGCCACGACGACGAAGGGCGCCGAGTTTGAAGTGAAGTGGGTGCCCACGAAGTCCTTCTTCATGACCGCTTATCTCGTGAAGCAGCAGACCGAGTTCACGCCCAACAGCGGCGGCACCATCCTCGTGGATGCGCGCACGCTCGGCTTCAAGGACGTCATCGATCCCGCCACCGGCAACGTCATCTACCCGGCCGAGGCCTTCCTCTACGGCGGCCGCAGCCGCATCACGCTGCCCGACGGCATCGAGGCCTATAAGTTCAAGTCCGGCAACCCGGAGACCCAGGCCGCGATCACCGCCGGCTACACGCTCCCGAGCGGACTCGGCTTCACGGTCAGCGGCAACTTCTTCTCGGAAGTGGACACGGGCCGCCTCGGCATCGTGCGCCTCCCGGAGGCCTACATCTACAACGCCGGCGTCTTCTGGAACTTCAAGAAGTGGTCGGTCAAGGCCGATGTCTTCAACCTCACTGACGAGCGCTACTTCAAGCCGCGCACCGGCGACACGCTGGGTGACGCGCTGGCCCAGGCTATGCCGGGCCTCCGCTGGCAGATGACCCTCCGCTACGCCTACTAATCCGCGCTCACCCCGCCTGTCATGAAAACCTCCCTGTTCCGCCGGCTTGGGCTGGCCGGTCTGGCCACCGCCTTGACCCTCGCCGTGGCGCCGCTCCGCGCCGCGACCTTCGACCTGCAGACCGCGACCGTCGAGGACATCAACCGCGCCTTCGATGCCGGCGCGCTGACCTCCGAGAAACTCGTCGGTCTCTACCTCGCCCGCATCGCGGCCTACGACAAGCAGGGCCCCAACATCAACGCGATCATCTCCCTGCAACCGCAGGCGCTGGAGATCGCGCGGGCCCTCGATGCCGAGCGCAAGGCCAAGGGCCCCCGCAGCCCGCTGCACGGCGTTCCGGTGGTGCTGAAGGATCTCTTCGACACCAAGGATCTGCCGACCAGCGCGGGCTTCCTCCCGCTCAAGGACTCCGTGCCGCTCTACGACGCCACCGTGGTGAAACGCCTGCGGGACGCCGGCGCGATCATCTTCGCGAAAGTGAACATGAGCGACTGGTTCGGCGTGCCGAAGCGCGGCGACCAGAGCACGGTGCTCGGCCGCACCTCCAATCCCTACAACCTCGACCTCACGCCCGGCGGATCGAGCGGCGGCACGGGCGCGGCGCTGGCCGCGGCCTTCGCCCAGCTCGGCCTCGGCAGCGAGACGGGCGTTTCCATCCGCAATCCCACGTCGAACAACAGCGTCGTCGGCCTCGCCCCGACGCGCGGCCTGATTCCGCGGACAGGTCAGGTGATGACCTCGTTCACGCAGGAACGCTGCGGGCCGATGGCGCGCTCCGTCTATGACGTCGCCGCCCTGACCGATGTCGTCGCCGGCTTCGACGCCGAGGACCTGCTCACGATCTCGACCCCGGGCCGGATGCCGGCGGGGTCCTACACGCAGTTCCTGAAGAAGGACGGACTCAAGGGCGCGCGCATCGGCGTCTTCCGCGACCTGTTCCGCAAGGGCCCGGCCCACGAGGAAGGCACGGCGCTGGTGGAGAAGGCCATCGCGCAGATGAAGGCCGAGGGCGCGATCATCGTCGAGGGCGTGACCCTCGGCATCGATGTCTTCGACCTGCTCGACACGCATGGCGGCATGCGCACCAACTACCACGAGGCGCAGTTCTCCTACGACCTCTATTTCCGTCGGCTCGGGCCGAACGCGGTCATCAAGAACATGGATGAGCTCGTCGCGCTCGGCGACCTCGTGAAGCCGAACATCCGCAAGGCCTACGCGGAGTTCCGCTCGCTGAACCACCACGCGGACTTTATCGCCCGCCGCGAAATGCAGGACTCCCTGCGCGCCGCCATCATCGAGGTGATGGACCGCTACAAGCTCGACGCGCTGGTCCACCCCTTCAAGTCCGTCCCGCCGGAAGGGCACCTCGACCGCGGCGCGGAGAAGGACAATCCCGTCAGCTCCGTTACCGGTCTGCCTGCCGTGCTCGTGCCCGCCGGCTACACCGCCAAGGAAAACGGCCCGATCGCCATCGAGTTCCTCGGCCGGCCCTACGCCGAGCCCGTGCTGTTCCGCCTGGCCTACGCCTACGAGCAGCTTTCGCACAACCGCAAGACCCCGCCCACCACCGCCGCGCTCCCCGGAGAGCGGTTCGACTACTGAACTCCTCTTTCAACGCCATGTTTACCCAACTCAAGCTGCCCGTCCTCCGCACCGGCCTCGCCGGATTGCTTTGCTCCGCCGTGCTCTCCCTGACCGCTCCCTCCGCCCACGCGCAGAAAAAGTTCGAGGTCGTCGAGGCCACCATCGCCGACATCCAGACGGCGATCACCGCCAAGAAGGTGACAGTGCGCGCGCTGGTCGAGGCCTACCTCGCCCGCATCGAGGCCTACGACCAGAAGGGCCCGGCGCTGAACTGCGTCATCTCGCTCAACCCCGCCGCGCTCGCCGAGGCGGACAAGCTCGACGCCGCCTTTGCCAAGACCGGCAAGCTGGTCGGCCCGATGCATGGCGTGGTGGTGCTGGTGAAGGACGAGATCGACGCCGCCGGCATGGCGACCACGCAGGGCGTGAAGGTCTTCGCCGACTACTTCCCGCCGCTCGACGCCTTCGTTGTGGCCAAGCTCCGCCAAGAGGGCGCCGTCATCCTCGGCAAGACCACGCTCAGCGAATACGCGGGCGGCGACACCTACAGCACGCTCTTCGGCCACTCGCGCAACCCTTACGCTCTCGACCGCACGGTCGGCGGCTCCTCCGGCGGCTCCGGCGGCGCGCTCGCGGCCAATTTCTCCACCGTCACGCTCGGCGAGGAGACCAGTTCCTCGCTCAAGCGCCCCGCGGCCTGGGCGGCCTCCACCGGCATGCGCGCCACGCCCGGGCTTATCAGCCGCACGGGCATGTGGGACGGCCACCCGGTGCCCACCGCCCAGATGGGGCCGATGGCGCGCACCGTCACCGACCTCGCGAAACTGATGGACGGCATGGTCGGCTACGATCCCGAGGACCCGATCACGGCCAACGGCATCATGCACACGCCGAAGACCTACACGGCCTTCCTCGACAAGAACGGCCTGAAGGGCGCGCGCATCGGCGTGATCCGCGTGCCGATCGGCGGCAATTCCAATCCGGCCGCCGACGACTTCAAGCGCGTGGATGCGGTGTTCAACACGGCGCTCGGTGAGCTCACCGCCGCCGGCGCCACGGTGATGGACGTTGAGATTCCCAATTTGAAGGAACTCATGGCCAAGCGCGGCGGCGACCCGGCGCTGACCGACGAGGCGCTGCGCGTTTATCTCGCGCGCAACCCGAATCACCCGATCAAGACCCGCGAGGACATCAACAAGCACCCGGAATACGAAAACGGCTTCAAGCGCATCGTCGCCCGCGCGACCGGCGGCGGCGGCGAAGGTCGCGGCGGCACCGGTGGAGCCCCCGCCAATCCCGCCCGCACCCTCGAGGGCATCCGCGCCCGCGAGCAACTGCTCATGAACATCGCGAAGGTGATGGCCGACAACAAACTCGACGCGATCGCCTTCAAGACGGTGGAGCACGAGCCCTCGATCATCGCCGAGGCCACCAATCCGCCCTACAAGAGCAACGGCGGCGTCGTGTCGCTCAATACGTTCCTCATCTACACGCCGATCATCACGGTCCCGATGGGCTACAGCGACGGCAAGATCCCGGCCGGTATCACCTTCATGGGCCTGCCGTATTCCGAGCCCACGCTCTTCAAGCTCGGCTACGCCTACGAGCAGGCGACCAAGCACCGCCGTCCGCCCGAGACCACCCCCGCGCTCGCGGCCAAGTAAACCCTCCGTCCCCACCACGATGAAAAAGCTCCTGCTTCTCCTCTGCGCCGCGACCCTGGTCGCCGCCCCGGCCTCGGCCAAGGTCTTCGATCTCTCGACCGCCACCGTGGCCGACATCAACGAGGCCTTCGACGCCGGCGCGCTGACCTCGGAAAAACTCCTGCAGCTGTATCTGGCCCGCATCGCGGCCTACGACAAGCAGGGGCCGAAGGTGAACGCCGTCATCATGCTCAATCCCAACGCCCTCGTCGAGGCGCGCGCGCTCGACGCCGAGCGCAAGGCCAAGGGCCCGCGGTCGCCGCTCCACGGCGTGCCGGTCGTGCTGAAGGACCTGATTGACGTGGCCGGCCTGCCCACGACGGCCGGGTTCACGCCCTTCGGCGCACCGGTGCCGGAGCGGGATTCGACCATCGTTGCCCGCATGCGCGCCGCCGGCGCGATCATCCTCGCGAAGGTTTCCACGACGAACTGGTTCGGCAAGGGCTTCGAGGATACTCATCCCATCGGCGAGAGCCTCAATCCCTACAACCTCTCGCTGTCGCCCGGCGGCTCGAGCAACGGCTCGGGCGTGGCCATGGCGGCGTGGTTCGCCACGCTGGCGGTCGGCACCGACACCAGCGTCTCCGTGCAGAGTCCGTCGTCAAACTGCAGCGTGGTCGGCCTCGTCGGCACCTACGGCATGGTCAGCCGCGCCGGCATCGTGCCCCGCGGCGCCACGCAGGACCGGCCCGGCCCGATGGGTCGCAGCGTTTACGACGTGGCCGCGCTTTACTCCGTGATCGCCGGCTGGGATGCGGAGGATTTCACGACCTTCAATCCCATCGGGCATTTCCCGAACGGCGACTGGTCGAAGGAGCTGAAGGGCGCCGATCTCCGCGGCAAGCGCATCGGCGTGCTGCGTGAGATGATTCCCGAGGGATCGCAATATGCCGAGGGCCGCGCGATCTTCGAGCAGGCCCTGGCCGACATGCGCAAGGCCGGCGCCTACATCGTGGACCCGATCCTGTCGGGCAGCCCGAACATGGTCCAGGACACCGCGCAAACCCGGGGCCGGACGGCCGAGTATGAAAAGTTCGCCTTCACCAACGCCTACCTGGCCCGCCTCGGTTCCGCCGCCAAATACAAGACAGTGGAGGAGATGATGGCGAAAGTCGGTGCGGACAAGTTCGGCAACTCGATGATCGAGGCCGCCAAGCTCCCGCCGCCCGACGAGAGCCCGGAGTATCTGGCGCGCTACCGTTCCCGCACGGCTTACATTGCCCTGATCGCGGAGCTGCAGGCCCGGTTCGACCTGGATGGCTTTGTCCTCCCGTTCACGATCGCCCCGGCCCCGAGCACCGAAACCGGTCGCAATCCGGAGGCCGCCCCGCGCTCGCGCGACCCGATGGCGGTGAACAACCTCACCTCCACGCTCGGATTGCCCGCGGTGGTCGTCCCCGGCGGCTACGTGCCCTCGAACAACTTCCCGATCGCGATCCAGTTTTTCGGCAAGCCCTTCACCGACAAAACGGTGATCGAGCTGGCCTACGCCTACGAGCAGGTCAGCAAGCGCCGCAAGAGCCCCGCCACGACCCCGGCGCTCCCCGGCGAGACCTTCGAGTATTGAGTTTGCACCTTGGTTACTGGGTTTGACGGCGTTCGCCCCCGGGCGAACGCCGTCTTGTTTTTGCGCAAGCCGCCTAGCCGCGCGGCGAGGGTTCACCATTTAGCAAATCACGATCTCCAGTTAGTCATCGGGCATCTCCGATCTGGAGGCAGGACTAT
>CBINJQ010000315.1:0-5643 GCA_966251015.1 uncultured Akkermansia sp.
ACACGCGTGGAGATCGTGGCTCGTGGATTGACGAACCGCTGCCCGAACTGCGGCGCGCGGTCCTTGTTCGAGTCCGGAAGTCCTTTCACGTTGCGCGCCGCCTGCGGGGAATGCGGGCTCAAGCTGGAGCGCGACGAGGGCAGTTTTCTCGGCGCGATGTCGCTCAACTACGGCGTCACGATCTGCCTTTTCCTCGTGCCCGTGCTGCTCGCCTACCTGGCGGGTTGGATCGGCGGCCTGGCGGCCGCGGTGACGGCGGGCGCGGGCGCGGTGGGTTTCCCGATCTTGTTCTATCGTTCGTCCCGGAGCTGGTGGTTGATGAACTACTACCTCGTGCTGCCGCAGCATCTCCCGGCGAACCAGCGGGTGGTGGCGGAGAACGAGGACGCGAACACCTGAGGCGGGCGAGATCGCCGCCGATGGCGCGAAGGCGTGCGTGGGACGCCGCGGTTGCCCGCAGGCCGAGGGCGCGCTGGAAACGCCGCGCGGTTTTCCAATCCGGTCCCTCTTGAGGCGCGGGGAAACGCTGTTTGGGTGGCCCCTCCGCTTCATAACCGAATCTGATGACGACCGATATTCTTCTCTTCCCCCTCGCCGACTACTGGTGGCTCTACGGCCTCTTCACGCTCTTCGTGCTGGGCATGCTGGCGCTCGATCTGGGCGTGTTTCACCGCGATGCCCACGAGGTGTCCGTCAAAGAGGCGGCGATCTGGAGCGTGGTGTGGGTCAGTCTGGCGATGCTATTTTGCGCGGGGTTCTGGAAATACGCCCACTATAAGCTTCCGAATTACGAACCGTTGCTGGCGGAGCTGGCGTCGAAGGGCATCACGGGGCCGGATGCGGCGCTCGCGGCGGCGAAGCTGGCCGACCAGTCCACGCTCGAGTATCTGACGGGCTTCGTGGTCGAGAAGGCGTTGTCGGTGGACAACATTTTCGTGTTTGTAGTGGTGTTTTCCTACTTCGCGATCCCGGCGCGGTATCAGCACCGCGTGTTGTTCTACGGGATATTGGGGGCGCTCATCTTCCGGATCATCTTCATATCCATTGGCGCGGCGCTGATGCAGTTCCACTGGGTGATTCTGTTGTTCGGGGCCTTTTTGATCCTGACGGGGATAAAAATTCTGTTCGCGCCGGAGAAACCCATCGAACCGGAGAAGAATCCCATCATCCGGCTTCTGAAAAAGATCGTTCCGATCACCCCGACCATCGAGGGGCAGCGGTTCTTCCTTCGCAAAGAAGGCGTGCTCTACGCGACGCCGCTTCTGGTGTGCCTCGTCTTCATCGAAATCACCGACATCGTGTTCGCGGTGGATTCGGTGCCCGCGATTTTCGCGATCACCAAGGAGCCGCTGATCGTATTCACCTCCAATATCTTCGCGATTCTCGGACTGCGGGCCCTTTTCTTCCTGCTGGCCGGCGTGATGCACAAGTTCCGTTTCCTGAAATACGGCCTTGGCGTGGTGCTTATCTTCGTGGGCTTGAAGATGGTCTGGCTGAACGACGCCTTTGGCGGAAAGTTCCCGGTCGGACTGTCGCTCGGAATCATCGGAGGAATTCTCGCCGTTTCGGTCGTGGCTTCGTTGGCGATACCTGCGAAGTCGGAGGCCGAGGCTACGCCGGCAAGCTGATTGGCTTTGTCTGGAAAGCCCGGCGGTGGAGCCGGGCTTTCAGGGGGAGATCCGGACGCCCGCACTCATTCCCGCCGTCGATCATTTCGATGAGGAACGTTTTACGTGCTTACAGTTAATGTCTTGAGGAGGGTTGTTCGGTTGTTTTTCAGGCGGTGGATAAAATTTGCCAGCCCGGTGCTTATCCCGGTCGATGAAATATTTGATGAAATAAGTCACTGCCGGATAGGGTAATACGATTAGGTGGAATCTCCGGAGGCATGAGCTTCATTCATGGCGCGCCCTTTGCTTTTGGGCGAGGTGTCCATGAAGACCTTATTAAAGACCATCCTCTGTGCGCTGGCCTTGGCCGGCGCCTCGTTTACCCTGACCGCGCAGGACGCCGCCCCGGCGCCCGCCGAGGCGGCCGCCGTTACGGAGCCCACGCTTGAGCAGCGAGTGGGCGACCTCGAAGCCTACGTTACCAATGTTCAGCCCGGTAAGAGCGGTGACACCACCTGGACCTCGAAGATCGCCGTTCCGGGGCCCGGTCACAACGCATGGCAGATGGTGAGCACGGCGCTCGTTATTTTTATGACGTTGCCCGGTCTGGCTCTTTTCTACGGCGGTCTGGTGCGTAAAAAGAACGTCCTCTCCGTTTTCGCCCAGTGCTTCGGTATCGCCGGCCTGGTGACCATCCTTTGGTGGGCGATCGGCTATTCCCTTTCCTTCGGCTCCGGTGGCAACGCGTTCATCGGCAGCCTCTCCCACATGATGCTCAAGGGGGTGGAGCCCGGCGTGACCGGCGCGGGTTACTGGTGGATCAGCGACCTGATGTGGGCGATGTTCCAGCTCTCCTTCGCGATCATCACGCCGGCCCTCATCGTCGGCGCCATCGCCGAGCGCATGAAGTTCTCCGCCGTGCTGCTTTTCGTCACGATCTGGATGTTCGCGGTCTACTTCCCCTTCGCCCACATGGTGTGGCATGCCGAAGGTCTCATGTGCGGCCCGCTCAATCCCAACGCCGCGATCAAGGCCATCGACTTCGCCGGCGGCACCGTCGTTCACATGACCTCCGGTTGGTCCGCTCTGGTGCTCTGCATCATCCTCGGCCCCCGCCTCGGCTTCGGTAAGGAAAAGATGACCCCGCACTCCATGGTGCTTTGCTCCATCGGCACCGGCATGCTCTGGGTCGGCTGGTATGGTTTCAACGCCGGCTCCGCCCTCGGCGCCGACGCGATCGCCTCCAACGCCTTCGCCACCACCACCCTCGCCGCCGCCACCGCCGGCTTCGTCTGGGGCGTCGCCGAATGGATCACCCGCGGCCACCCCTCCGTCCTCGGTTTCTGCTCCGGCATCGTCGCCGGTCTGGTCGTCATCACCCCCGGCGCGGGCTTCGTGACCCCCTCTTCCGCCATCCTCATCGGCATCCTCGCCGGCATCGTGCCCTTCATCTTCGTGAGCTACCTCAAGGCCAAGTTCGGTCTCGACGACGCCCTCGACACCTTCGGCGTGCACGGCGTGGGCGGCACCCTCGGCGCCATTCTCACCGGCGTCTTCGCGAGCGAGAAGGCCAACGGCGTGGTCGCCGGACTCAAGGACGGCCTGCTCGTCGAGCAGCTCAAGGCCGTCGCCCTCACCATCGTCTGGAGCGTGGTCGCCACCGCGATCATCGCCTACATCGTCAAGGCCCTCATCGGTCTCCGCCCGACCGCCGAGGTCGAGCGCCAGGGTCTCGACATCAACGAACACGGCGAAGAGGGCTATGTCGACTAATCGCCGCCCCTGCGTATCAACCCATAGACTACACTCCGCATGAAACTCATCATCGCCATCATCAAGCCCTTCAAGCTCGAGGAAGTGAAGGAGGCCCTGGCCGGCATCGGCGTCGAGGGCATGACCGTCACCGAGGTCAAGGGCTTCGGCCGCCAGAAGGGCCACACCGAAATCTACCGCGGCAGCGAATACACCGTGGACTTCCTGCCGAAGACCAAGATCGAGCTCGTGGTCGGCGACGACCTCGCCTCCAAGGCGGTCGACACCATCGCGGCCGCCGCCAAGACCGGCAAGATCGGCGACGGCAAGATCTTCGTCCTCGCGGTCGAGGACGTGGTCCGCATCCGCACCGACGAGCGCGGCGAATCCGCCGTCTGAGTCGCGTCACAGGCCTTGTTTCGCTATCCGGCCCCGCCTTCACCGGCGGGGCTTTTTGTTGAACCGGTTCGTCGGGCGGGGCGGGCCGCACGTCCGACTTTGCTCTTCCAATGCGGCGCGTCCGGCGGTCGCGCGCTGAACCGGCGTTTCACCGAGAGGCCGTGTCAACTCCGCATCAGGAACCGCAACGCGCGCTGGTGGGCGCCAAGACCGATGTCGTCCGAAAGATCGAGCAAGGTCTCGAGCAGCAGCGAGCAGGCCTCGTCGGCGCGGCCCGCGCGTTTGAGCGCGACGGCGAGGTAGGCGGCGAACTCGGCGTTTTCGGGAAACTGGGCCCGCGCGCGCTCCAGCCCCGCCACGGCCTCCGCGGCGCGGCCGAGGCGGAGCAGGCAGGACGCCCGGCCGGCCAACGCGTTGGCCTGTTCGGCGGGCGAGGAGAGGCCGAGGGCGAGTGAGCGTTCGTAGGCTTCGAGGGCGCCGACGTCGTCTCCGCGGGAGACGAGCGCGAAGGCCAGCTCGACCGCGATCTCGGGCGTGTGCGGAAAACGCGCGTCGAGGGCTTTCAGCGCGGGCAGCACCTGGTCGGTGCGGCCGCCGTGGCGCGCGCCGACGATGGCGTCGAGTTCGGTCTTCCATGCATCCATGGACGCCATCGCGCCGCGCCGCGGAAAATTGTTCAACCCCGAAGCTTGCGCGGATCTTGCCGCAATTCGCCGGACGCGTTTTTTGCGAGCCATGGTCAAGATCACCGGCACTTACGAAGGCGAGTTGCACTGCACCGCCAGACACGAACCCTCGGGCAACACGCTCGTCACCGACGCCCCGCGCGACAATCAAGGACGGGGAGAGGCTTTTTCACCGACCGATTTGGTCGCGACCGCGTTTGCGACCTGTATCGCCACGACGATGGCGATCATGGCGCGCAAACACGGTCACGAGCTCGGGGCTTTGCGTTACGAGGTGACCAAGGAGATGACCGCGACGCCGCCGCGATCGATCGCTCGTCTGGCGGCGACGATCTGGCTGCCCGCCTCGGCGCGGGCCGTTCCGGAAGGTGAACTGGAACGCGCGGCCCGCGGTTGCCCGGTTCACCGCAGCCTCGCGCCCGAAGTGCAAAAAGAGGTCGCCTTGGTGTGGGAGGCATAGATTCCGCGCGGTGCCTCCCGCACGGTCCGCTATCGGAAAAAGCCGTTCGGCTGGAGGATGTGAAACCGTTGAGATTTCGGGGAACTTGCCTTTTCGAGAAGCGTCTCAAAGCGGTTTATGCCCCTGCATCCCAAGCCACCGTCTCGCGTGTTCATCGGTTCGTTTCTCCTCGTCGGGGCCATAGCCATGATCTCGCCCGTGCAGGCTGGTTCCGAGAGCGGGGCGGGTGCGAAGAAGAATATCCGCTCCGCCGAGTCCCAGGGGTTTGAGCCGAGCGCCGCGCAGCTTCGCCGCTTGAAATGCGCCGCGGAGGTGGAGCTCTGGCTCGCCCGCGAAATCCCCGAGGGGTTGACGATCGCGGAGGCCCCCGGGTTTTTCGAAGCGGCGGACGAGGTGTTTTTCAACGCGGAGGAGAATCTTTATATCTACGCTTATCGGTCCTCGGTGACCGGACGCTGGATGGCGTGGGTGGCGTTCGACGCGGATCGGACCGGTGTGGTGCATACGGCGGCGATCGAGTTGGACCGCTGAGCGATTTTCGTCTCCCGCTCGTGTCTCTTTGTCGAGACGGGCGCGTATGGCGCGGGCCGCGATTCTTCCGGCCGCGCGCGGTTTGTTACTTTGTCCGAGGCCGCGCCGCCGACGGATGTCTCGCCGGAGATACGACCGGGCGGAGGCTGCCGCGTTGTGTAGCGACGTGGCCGAAAAGGTAGGGCGTGACCGCCGGGCGCGCCGC
>CBINJQ010000316.1:0-5634 GCA_966251015.1 uncultured Akkermansia sp.
CGCTTCCCCGCCGCGCGCAGCGCGGCAACCGCATCCGCGAGTTCGGCCCGGCCCCTCGCGACGCGCGCCTCGTCGACGACGGGCAGCCCCCAGCTTTCCAGCGCGGCCCGGAAGGCCGCGAACGATTCCGGCGGCGGAGCCCCGCCTCCGCCCTCCCAGGCGCCCCAGCCAAAACATACCAGCTCCAGCCGCCGCCCCGCGACCTCGTCCGCGTCGCGCGAACGCAGCGTGCCGACCGCGAGGTTGCGCGGCGTCCCGAAGCCCGGCTCCCCCTGCGCGATCCGCTCGGCGTCGAGCCGGGCGAACTCCGCCTCGCGCATGAAGATCTCTCCGCGCACCTCGACCAGTTCCGGCCGATCCCCGGCCTCGCCGCGCAATTTTTCCGGCAGTCCGCGAATCAAGGCGCGGGCGTTCGTCGTCAGGTCGTCGCCCTCCGCGCCGTCGCCACGCGTGACGACGCGCACCAACCGCCCGCGCTCGTAGGTGAGGCTCGCCGCGAGGCCGTCGTATTTCGGCTCCACTCGAAAAGCCACGTCCTCGCGCCCGAGCTTCGCCGCGACTCGCGCATGGAAGGCCGCCAGCTCCTGGTCCGAATGCGCCTTCGCCAAGCTCCGCATCGGCACCCGATGTCGGGCGGTCGGCCAGCGGGCCGAACGATCATCCCCGATTTCGACCGGCCCAGCCGTCCCCTGTCCGGCCCCCTCCGCGGCCTCGTCCGCGAAACGCGCGTCCAAGGTCTTCAGCTCGCGCTTCAACAAATCGTATTCGTGGTCGCTGATCTCCGGCGCGCCCTTGCGGAAATACAACTCGTCGTGGCGCGCGATCTCCCGTCGCAACTCGAGCCAGCGCGCCCGCTCTTTGTCGAATCCGCCGCCCTCCTCCGCCGCCAGGAGCAGTGTCGCGGCGGCCAGACCGAAAGCCCAGGCGATTGCCCGCAACCAGCCAACCAACACGCATCGCCCTGATTTCATGAAACTTGGGATCTCTCGACCATCGACGCCGACGCAATCGCAAACACGCGGCGCGAACTTTCGTTTTATTTTCGCCGTCCGCCCCGCGACGCTCCGCCCCTCTGTTTCGCCGCATGTCCCGACTCGCCTTCACGCTTGAAAAAACCGCCCCCGGCACGCGCGCCCGCGCCGCCCGTTTTCGCACCGCGCACGGCGAGGTGCTCACGCCGGTCTTCATGCCGGTCGGGACGCAGGCGACGGTGAAAAACCTGACGCGAGACGACCTGAAAACCATCGGCGCCCAGGTCGTGCTGGCCAACACCTACCACTTGCTGCTCCGGCCCGGTCCCGAGGTTTTTCGGAAGTTCGGCGGCATCCACCGCTTCATGAACTGGGACCGTCCGGTGCTGACCGACTCGGGGGGCTTCCAGATTTTTTCCCTGCCCGACGCGCGAGCGATGCGCGAGGACGGCGCGTCTTTCCGCAGCTACGTCGACGGCGAGTTGCACCACCTTTCGCCCGAGTCGAGCATCGCGATGCAGCAGGCCATCGGCAGCGACATCATGATGGTGCTCGACCAGTGCATCCCCTCCACGGCGGGCCACGCCGAGGCGAAGGCGGCGATGGAGCTCACGCATCGCTGGGCCGTGCGATCGCTGAAGGCGCGCGGAGACGATTCGCCGCAGGCGCTTTTCGGCATCGTGCAAGGCGCCTGCCACCGCGACCTGCGCGTGCGCAGCGCGGAGTTCTTGCGCGAGCTGCCCTTCGACGGCCTCGCGATCGGCGGGCTCGCGGTGGGCGAGACGGACGCGCAACGCTACGAGTTCACCGAGATCGCCGCCGCCGAGCTGCCGGCGGACCGGCCGCGCTACCTGATGGGCGTGGGCACGCCGATCGACATCCTCGAGGCGGTGCATCGCGGCGTGGACATGTTCGACTGCATCATCCCGACCCAGCTCGCGCAGCGCGGCACGGCGTTCACCTCGCACGGGCGCATCCACTGCCGGCGCGCGGTCTACAAATTCGCCGAGGAGCCGCTCGACGCGCGCTGCGGCTGCAAGACCTGCCGCGATTACTCGCGCGCCTACCTGCACCACCTCGTCAAATCCGACGAACAGCTCGGAGCCCACCTGCTCGCGCACCACAACATCGCCTTCTACCACGGCCTCATGGCCGAGATCCGCGCGGCGATTTTGGACGGCGGCTTCGCCGCCTACTATGCGCGGAAGCGCGAGCAACTCGTCCTCGACGACGAGATCAACCCGCCGCCGCGCGTCGCTCCCCCGCCCGCCCGCAAGGCTCCGCGTCGCGGCGACTACGAGATTCATCCGTCGCTCTGCGGCACCTTTAACAGCATCCGCCAGATCAGCTCGGGAGAGGTGATGCATTCGGTGTCGGCGCCATCCGATGAGGCGGAGCGGCTCTACATCGCGCAGTCGCGGCTGGCGGAGCGCCTGCGCGCGCCAAGCGGGGAGGAAAACATCCGGCCGCTCGTGATCTGGGACGTCGGCCTCGGCGCGGCCTCGAACGCGATGGCGGCGATCGCCTGCGCCGAGAACGCGCGCGGCGGGGCCGGCTCGGGTGGCGGGGCCTTGCGCCCGCTGCGCGTGGTGAGCTTCGAGCGCGACCTCGATCCGCTCGCGCTGGCGACACGTTACGCGTCGCATTTTCCGCATCTGCGTCACGCGGCGCCGCCCGCCCTGCTTCGCGACGGACGATGGAACGACGCCGGCGGGCTGATCGCGTGGGAGCTGCGTCACGGCGATTTTCTCGCCGAGTTCGAGGCCTCGGCGGCGCCGGATTTGATTTTCTACGACCCGTTCTCGGCGAAGACCGACACCGGCCTGTGGACGGCGGAGGTTTTCGCGCGAGTGCGTCGGCGCTGCCTCGCGAACGAGCGTGATCGCGCGCACCAAGCGCCGACGGAACTCTACACCTACTCCGCCGCGACGGCGGTGCGCGCGGCGCTGCTGCGCGCGGGTTGGTGGGTCGCCGAAGGCGTCGCCACCGGACCGAAGGCGAGCACGACCATCGCGTGCGTCGAAAAGCCGGAAGGGAACATGCGCCTCCTCGGCGCGGACTGGCTCGCGCGCTGGCGGCGGAGCGGGGCGAAGTTTCCCGCCGACCTGCCCGAGGCGGAGCGGCGGGCCTTCGAGCGAAGCATCGAGACGCACCCGCAGTTCGCGTAGAACCATACGAGCGGAACCGTAGCCGGTGGTGATCGATTCTTCGGCAGGGCGGGACCGCCGGGTCCGCCGCGTCGAAGCGGTGATCGTTGCCCCTACGAACTCGCGGCGCGCCCGGCGGTCGCGCCCTGCCTGAAACGCAAACCCGGCCCTCAGGCGCGGGGCAACTCCACCCAGAACGCGCTGCCCGAGCCCGGAGTGGAACGCACGCCCGCCGTGCCGTTCATGCGTTGCGCGGCGCGGCGCACTATCGCCAGCCCGACGCCTGTTCCCTCGTATTCCGGCGACAGTCGCTGGAACATTCCGAAGAGCTTCCGCTGCCCCGCCTCGTCGATGCCGATGCCGTTGTCGCTTACATAAACCCGCACCCGTCCCGGCACCAACTCGGTGTAGACGCGGACCAGCGGGCGAACGCCGGGAGCGACAAATTTGACGGCGTTGTCGAGGAGGTTGGCCAAACACTGCGTGAGCGAGGCCTCGTGGCCGCGGACCAGCGCCAGCGGGCTCTCGATCCGCACGGTGGCGCGCTCCTCGCCGAGTTCCGGCCGCTCGTTCAGCAGCCCGCGCACCAAGGCTTCGACATCGACCGGCCCCACCTGGATCTCGGCGCGCGACAGACGCGTGAAGCTCAGCACGTCCTGGACCAGGCGATCAAGGCGGACGGTCGTATCGATGATCTTCCTGAGGTGCTCCACGCCCTCCGGGATGCGTTCGCCATAGTCCTCCAGGACGACCTCGCTCAGCCCTTGGATCGCGCGAAGAGGCGCGCGCATGTCGTGCGAAAGGCTGTAGGAGAAGGCCTCCAGCTCGGCGATGCTTTCCTGAAGACGCGCGGTGCGATCACGCACCCGAAGCTCGAGCTCCTCGGCGTGGGACCTCAGGCGATCCTGCGCGTGTTTGAGCTCGGTGATGTCCCGCGCGATTTTGGAGGCGCCGACGATGACGCCGTCGCGGTCGCGGATCGGGGAGATCGTGAGCGACACGTGGATGCGGCGGCCGTCCTTGCGATGGCGGATGGTTTGAAAGTGCTCCACACGCTCCCCGCGTTGGAGGCGCGCGAGGATCTGCTGCTCCTCGTCGAGCCGGTCGCGAGGGATGAGCCGGATGATGGGCGCGCCGATCATTTCCCGGGCCGTGAACCCGAAGATCCGCTCGGCGGCCGGATTCCAGCTCGTGACGACGCCTTGGAGATTTTTGCCGATGATGGCGTCGTCCGTGCCCTCGACGATGGCGGCGAACCGCCGGGCGGCCAAGTCGGCCTCGCGGCGATCGCCGATGTCGCGCGCGACCTTCGAGGCGCCGATCACGCGTCCGCTCTCGTCGATGATCGGTGAAATGGTGAGCGAAATATCGACAAGCGTCCCGTCCTTGCGCCGACGCACCGTTTCGAAGTGCTCGATCCGTTGGCCGCGCCGGATGCGTTCCATGATAGCCGCCTCCTCGTCCAAACGGTCGGGGGGAAACAAAGTCTCGATGCGCCGGCCGATGATCTCCGCAGCGGTATGGCCGAAGAGTCTTTCCGCGCCCTTGTTCCACGAGGTGATGACGCCGTCCAGATTCTTGCTGATGATCGCGTCGCTCGAAGAACCGACGAGCGCGGCGAAGAACGCGTCGGGCGGGGGCGAGACTGGCAACGTGGAGTCGGGCATGGCGTGGCGCGAAAGGGGTTCCGTGCGCGCGAGACTGGATGCGACGCGCGGTGTGCGAAGGACCTTCCCGAGCGACGGTCGCTTCTTTGAGGCCATGCGCCACCCCAGGGGTCGGAGAAATTCCCCGCTCATGCCTCCGGAGATTTTCCTTACGCACGATTGCCTCCCAGGCGCGGAACGAGGCGTGTTCGTTGTCGGACGCGAAAAAGCCGGCGTCCTCCCGAGGAGGAACGCCGGCCTGTGGCGCCGAGCAGAGCCGCTCAGACTTTCGGGCCGCCCTGCGCGAGCTTGCGGGCGCGGAGGCGGAGGCCGTTGAGGCGGATGAAGCCGGTCGCGTCGGACTGGTTATACCAGGACTTCACGCCTTCCATGGAGGCGATCTTGTCGTCGTAAAGTGAATACTTCGACTTGCGGCCGCAGGTGATGATGTTGCCCTTGTAGAGCTTCAGACGGACGGTGCCTGAGACGTATTTCTGGCTCTCGTCGACCATGGCTTGGAGCATCTCGCGCTCGGGCGCGAACCAGAAGCCGTTGTAGACGAGCTCGGCGTATTTCGGGATGAAGCCGTCGCGGAGGTGCAACACCTCGCGGTCGAGGGTGAGCGACTCGATCTGGCGGTGGGCCTGCATGAGGATCGTGCCGCCCGGGGTCTCGTAGACGCCGCGGCTCTTCATGCCGACGAAACGGTTCTCGACGAGGTCGACGCGGCCGATGCCGTGTTTGCCGCCGAGCTTGTTGAGGGCCTTCATCACGCCGCCGGGGGTGAGCTTCTTGCCGTTGACGGCGACCGCGTTGCCCTTCTCGAACTCGATCTCGACATACTCGGGCTTGTCCGGCGCGTCCTCGGGG
>CBINJQ010000317.1:0-5586 GCA_966251015.1 uncultured Akkermansia sp.
GCCGGGTGAAAAATGAAATTCGCAATCCAAACGCCCTAGTCTTTCATTTAGCGATACTTAGCGTATCTTAGCGGTTTATCCATCTGCGGGATCTAAGTTGAACGAGGGCGTGGTCGGACGGCACGCGCGGCCTGATTTCGCCGGCCCGTTCCGCGCCGTGCGCCCGGCCCCTGCTCGTCTTGGTCGGAGGCTACGTCATCCGGCCGCGCGCCGTTTGTTTGCGAGTCCGCGCGGCTTTTTTCCCGGCGAGCGAACGGGCCCGCGGCCCGCGGCGCCGGGCGGCATCTTTCGCCTGCCGCGAGAGCGCTTGGCGGGAGGCCGCGGAGCCGCTCTTCTTCTTGAGCGCGTCGAGACTCGCACGGGAGCGTTTGCGCGAGGCTTTCTTCTTTGCGCCGCCCTTGGCGAGGTCGCGTTCGGCTTGGCGACGCGTTTTCGGCGAGGCCTTGCCTTTTTTCGGCGGAGGCAACTTCACGCCTGCGCGCCGGGCTTCGGAGAGGCCGATCGCGATCGCCTGTTTGGCGGAGGACGCTCCGTGTTTGCCTCGGCGGATGTGTCGCATCACGTCGCGGACAAATTCGCCCGCCTGCGTGGAGGCGGATTTGCCTTCGCGGGCGTCGCGCCGCGCGCGTTCGACGGTGGTTTTTTCGGGCATCGGATTTCCTTTTGCTTCGGTGAAACGCGGTCCGGTCGGGCCCGCTGGGCCGGGGAGTGAATCGGAGGATAGGCGCCCGCCCGCCTCCGGACCATCGGACCGTTCTTCCAAACGCCCATGGGGACCCTGCCGAGCCCGGGCTCGTCGGGTTTCTTCCTGTAACTTCAGGCGCGCGCGGTTAGGGAATGTTTCAAACCCGTCCCATGGAGCCCATCGCCACCTACGTCGACAAATCGCATTTCGGGCGCCGGGCGTATCGGCTTTTCAACGACCGCCTGCAAGTGACCCACAATGACACGCTCCGGAACGAGGGCGAGGCCACCTTGCGCCTGGCGGAGCTCGATCCGGCCTACGAGCGGGGCGCCACGCGGAGCAATTTTTTTAGCGCCGGCCTCGGCATGATGACCGGCTCTTGGCTGATCTACTGGGCGTTGGTCGAGCTGACGAACGTGGACCCGTTCAAGATGTTCGCCGGTTTGTTCCTGGCGTTTGGTTTCGCCGGTTTGTTCATGTTTCTCGTTGGCCTGAAAAAACAACGCTATGTCAATTTCCGGACGATCTCGGGCGTTCCCGTTTTGACCGTCTTCAAGGAAGGCCCCGCCCGCGCCGATTTTGATCGGTTCATCGAACAACTGGTCGACGCGATCCGAGCCGCCCGGCCCGGAGCGCGCTGACCCGGTTCCACGGCTTCGCGCCCGCGCGGGTTTCGCGGCGCCTGTGAAGCCGTTCGGAAACGCATCAACCCGTTTCGTGATGCGGCGCGCCGACGGGCTTCGATTCCGGGGAGTTTTTTTCGCGGAGAAAAATGCTCAGGACGACCATGGCCGCGATGGAGAGGAACTCGCTTTGCCAGTTCTGAAAGGACTCGAACCAGAACCGCGCCCCGGAGAGGTGCTCCGCGAGCGAAAGCGGCGGCTCGCCGAGCCTGGCGCGTTCCTCGTTTTCCAGACGAACGCTGCCGCATCCATGAAGCCAGAAGCTGACGAGAAAGAGCGCCGCCATGCAGAGGGAAAGCGAGTGCGAGTAAATCTTGAGCCAGAGACCGCCTTTGCGCGCCGGCCACGGCGAGTCGGGCCCGACCTCGATTTTCTCGGGCGGCTCGTCGGGGTCCTTCGATTCGGCCGAGCCCTTCTGAAACAAGTGCGCGGTGAGGTAGACGTAGACGAAGATCTGCAGGAACTCGCTCTCCCAGTTTTCGGCGGTGGCCTCGACGAAGTGCGCGCTGGCCAGGTATTCCGCCAGGCTCAGCGGCGGTTCGTCGTGCAAGGCGCGCTCTTCGTTGCAAACCTGCCTGCCGGTGAGGATCTGGCCGCCCGCATACGTGGCGAGGAACAAGCCGATGAGCACCAGGGAGAGCCCGTTCAAACGAAGGAATTTTCTCACGCCGACATCCTATTCCCGCGCACGCCTGCCTGGCATCGGTGGAATCTCCGCCTCGGGCGACATGGAAAGGGCTGTCGCCGTCCCGCCGCAGCGTCGTTCCGGACGCGATGCCACCCGGTTATCGCGCCTGGAACAGCGTGTCCGCCCGCGCTTCGTCGGCGCGGACCGCGCGAACCGCGCCCTCCGGCAACTGGGTGCGAAACCAGGTGCGCTGCTTGCGCACGAGACCCCAGGTGTTGAGCGCGATGGTCGGGGCGAGCTCGATCAGCGGCAATTCACCGCGCAGCATGGCGAGCGTTTCGCGGTAGCCGATGGCCGAGGCGGCGCTGGGATTCTCTTCGATTCCCTCGTCGCGGAGTCCGCGCACTTCGTCGACGAGGCCGTCGTGCATCATCGCGTCGACGCGTTTCACGATGCGCTCGCGCAGCTCCTCCGGATCGCGGTCCAGACGCACGGCTTTTATTTCCCAATCCGCAAAAGGTCCGGGCTTGGCGGCGAAGTCGGCCGCCAGTTCCGCCAGGGTGCGACCGCTCGCCCGACAACGCTCCAAGGCGCGCGTCACTCGCCGCGGATTTTGGATGTCGAGTCCGCCCAGGCCGGCGGGATTGAGCGCGCGCAGTTCGGCGAGCAACGCCTCGAGTCCTTCGGAGGCGAGCTTGGTTTCGATCTCCGCGCGGAGTCCGGGGGGCACGGCGATATCGTCGGCGACGGGACCGAAAAACGCCTTGAGGTAAAAGCCGCTTCCCCCCGTGACCAGAACGCGCCGCCCGCGAGCCGCGATGTCCTCCGCGGAGGCACGGGCGAGCCCGACGTATTTGGCGACGTCCATCCGCTCGCGGACTTCGCAGATGTCGATCAGGTGATGCCGCGCGCGGCTACGCTCCGCCATGCTTGGTTTGGCCGTGCCGATGTCCATGCCGCGGTAGAACAGGCTGGCGTCGCAGGAAAGGATTTCGGCGCCGTTTCGTTCGGCCCATTCCAGGGCCAGCGCGGTCTTCCCCACCGCGGTCGGGCCGGTGAGCACGTGAAGAATCCGAGACATAGGTGACGGCATGGTGATAAACGAGGACGCCTCGCGGCTTTCCGTTGCGTATCCAGCCACGCGCCGCGACACCCGGTCGCAAGCGTGAAACTCGCCCTCGTCACCGAAACCTTTCCCCCGGAGATCAACGGCGTGGCCATGACCTTGGGGCAGCTCGCCTCGGGGCTCGCGCGACGGGGCATGCGCGTGACCGTCCATCGCCCCCGGCAACCGGGCGATCCGGAGGCCTCCTGCTTTGCGACCCCGGCCTTCCATTCCTCCGAACCCGCCCCGGACGCGTCGTGCTTTCATGAGAGGCTGCATCGCGGTCTGCCCATTCCCGGCTATCCGTTGTTGCGCCTTGGACTGCCGGCGCGTGGCGCGCTTGTCCGTGCGTGGCGCGCGGCCCCTCCGGACGTGGTGCACGTGGCCACGGAAGGTCCGCTTGGCTGGTCGGCGCTTTCCGCCGCGGACGCCTTGGGCATTCCCCTCGCATCCTCGTTCCACACGAACTTCCACGCGTATTCGCGTCACTACGGCTTCGGTTTTCTCACCCGGCCCGCGCTCGCGTATCTGCGCTGGTTTCACAATCGAACCCGGATGACGCTCTCGCCCACCGACGAGTTGAACCGGGAGCTCGGGCGCGAGGGATTTCGCGGTCTGCGTCTTCTCTCGCGGGGCGTCGACACCAGCCTGTTCTCGCCGGCGAGACGCGACGAAGCGCTTCGGTCCGCCTGGGGCGCCGGCGCGGACGACCCCGTCTTCATCCACGTCAGCCGCGTCGCCGCCGAAAAGAACCACGAGCTGCTGTTTCGCGCGTGGGAATCGATCCGGGCCGCCCGGCCGCGCGCGCGTTTCATCGTGGCGGGCGACGGTCCCCTGCGCTCCAAACTGGCGCGAGCCCACCCGTGGGCGTGCTTCACCGGGGCCTTGGAGCGAGGCGACCTCGCGCGCCACTACGCCTCGGCCGACGTGTTTGTCTACCCCAGCCTCACGGAGACGTTTGGCAACGTGGTCACCGAGGCGATGGCCAGCGGGCTCGCGATCCTCGCCTTCGACTACGCGGCCGCCTCCCGCTACCTGCGGCACGAGGAGAACGGATTGCTCGCGCCCTTCGCCGACAAAGACGCCTTTCTCGCCCAGGCTTCGCGCTTGGCCGAGAGCGACCCGCGTCGACGGCGGCGACTCGGCCTCGCGGCGCGCCTCACGGCGGAAAACATCCCTTGGTCGCGGGTGATAGACGGCTTTGTCCGCGATCTATGCGAAGTGGCGGGCGGCCCGTCCGAGCGCCACGCCGACAATCCGGCGCCCCGGACGTAGGCCGCCATGATCGCCCCCGACCGCCTACGCTCGTAATTTTTCACCCTCGCCACCCTCGCCCGCCGCCCCCTTTCGACTAGTCACCCATGTGTCCCCGCACCCCGGCCCCCTCGCGCAGCGATGCTCCCCCGCGCACGATTCATCTTTAATCCCCGCTCCGGCCACAACGCCCGGAACCCTTGGCTGATGGCCTACACGCGGGACTTCATCGCAAAACACCGGCTCGACGCCGACCTGGTGGCGACGGAGCGGCCGGGCCACGCGACGGAGCTCGCCTGGCGAGCGTTGGAAGCGGGTTGCCGCCTCGTGGTGGCGATAGGCGGGGACGGAACGATGAACGAGGTGGCCGCCGCCCTCGTCGGCACCGACGCCGCGCTCGGGCTTGTCCCGTGCGGGTCGGGCAACGGCCTCGGCCGGCATCTCGGCATCCCCGGCCCGGGGAAAGGCGCCTTTCGCGCCTTGCTGGCCGGGCATACGCGCCTGATCGACACCGGACTGGCCGCCGGGCATCCGTTTTTCAACGCGATGGGGCTCGGTTTCGACGCGGAGATCAGCGCCCGTTTCAACGCCCTCGGGTCCCGCGGCCTCCAGGCCTACGCGAGCACGGCCCTGAAAACGCTCCTCGGGTATCGTCCGCAGCACTACACGATCCGGACGGACGGCGGCATGCCGCTGACGACGCGGGCGTTCCTCGTCGCGATCGCGAATTCCGACCAATACGGCAACGACTGCTACATCGCGCCGAGCGCACGGGTGGACGACGGGCTTTTCGACCTCACGCTCGTTCGCCGGTTGAACTTCTTCAACGCGCTGCCCCTGGCCGAGCGTTTGTTCACCAAACGCATCGACGGTTCGCCCAGCGTCCTGCGGCTCCGTGCTCCGCGCTTCGTGATCGAACGCGTCGCGAACGGGCCGATCCACACGGACGGCGAGGTGCGCGACTGCGGGCGCGAGGTGGAGGTCCGGGTCCGGCCGGCGAGCCTGCGCGTCGCCGTCCCGCCCGCGACGCGCGCGAAGTCCGGCCGCGGCGAGGTCGCGGCGGTTTCGCACGCCTGAAGCGTTTTAAGCGGAACCGTGGCCGAAAGGCAGGGCGCGACCTCCGGGCGCGCCGCGGCGGAGAGGCAAGGACTGGGAGGCAAGGGCGGCGGGCCCAGCGGTCCCGCCCTACCCCGAGAGGCGACGACTACGGCTACGGTTTTATTAAAATTGC
>CBINJQ010000318.1:0-5583 GCA_966251015.1 uncultured Akkermansia sp.
GGGCGGCCTACAGCGCAGAAGCGGCGAGGATGGCGCGGGCGTGGAGGCGGGCGGTGTGCTCGCGGTCGCGGTTGTAGCCTCCGCCGTAGAGCACGACGGTCGGGATGCCGCGGCGGCGGAAAACTTCGTGAAGGACGAAGGCGTCGCGCGCGGCCATGTCGGCGTCGGCGAGCTTCATCTGGCCGAAGCGGTCGTGTTCGTGGGGATCGGCTCCGCCGATCCAGAAGGCGAGGCCGGGGCGATGTTCGTCGAGGGCGGGCGGGAGCGTCGCCTCGAGCTGGTCGAGGTAGTCCGCGCCATGCACCCAGCGGGGCAGGGGAACGTCGAGGGAGCCGGGCGGTTTGACGGAGGGATAGTTGCGTCCGACGTGGATCGAGTAGGTGAAGACGCGGGCGTCGGCGGCGAAGATATGCGCCGTGCCGTCGCCGTGATGGGCGTCGGTATCGACGACCAGGATACGCAGGTCGGGGCGCGAGGCGTGGACGGCTCGGATCGCGACGGCGACGTCGTTGAGCACGCAGTAGCCGAGGCCGCGGTCGGCGTGGGCGTGGTGGGTGCCGCCGGCGAGATTGGCGGCGATGCCGTCGGCGAGGGCGGCCTCGGCGGCGAGAAGCGTGCCGCCGGTCTCGAGGCGCGAGCGTTCGAGCAGGGCTTCGCCGGCGGGAAGACCGAGCTTCAAAGACTCGAGCGAGCTCAGCGCTCCGCGGCGGATTGTTTCGAGATATTCCGGGGTGTGGACGCGGACGAGATTTTCAAACGGGGCGGGCTCGGCATCGAGGATGCGAAGGCTCGCGGGCGCGGCGGCGCGGATCATCGCCTCGGCGCGCCAGAACTTGTCCATCGGGAAGGGATGGCTCCCGGGCAGCGGAAAATAGTAGTCGCGGTGGTAGAAGCAGCGCACGGCGCGGACGTTCACCAGATCCAGACAAGGTCCTCGGGTTGGCCGTAGTTGCCCTCGACGGGCTGGCCGCCGTCGTCCTCGCCATCGGCGTGGACGCTCCACACGCGGGGAGCGTCGTGGAGTTCGACCAGCAAGGCGCCGTTCGAGAACGGGTCGGCGGGCGGGGAGTCGAGCAGGCCGGCGGCGACGAGGGTTTCCCACGAGGCGGGGCGACCGTGGATGCGCCAGGCGAGCAGCCCGCAGAGGGCGGCGCGCTGCGCCTCGCGGCGGAGGGCGGACGTCATAAGGACCTGCCAGGGCGGCGTGAGGTAGATGGCCAGAAGTTTTCCGACGGGATTGGGCGTGGCCTCCATGGCGGCGCGTGCGCGGACGATCAGCTCGAAGGTGACCGGGGCGTCGCCGCTGCTGTAGTCGTAGAAGGCCCCGAGCTGCTCGCGGTAGGCGGCGAGCGTCGGCGCGGTGTGTTGGTCGAAGATTTTGCGGGGAAGGCGCGTGGACGCGGCGAGCGCGGCGAGGTAGGGGCGGATGTCGGCCTCGTAGGCGGCGAGGGTGGCGTCGCGGTCGAGCAGGAGGTGGTCGGTCAGACCGAGGCCGATTTCGCCGGGGGCCGAGGCCTCCGGTTCGGCCATGCCAAGGCTGCCGACCGCGGACAGCAGGAGCTCGGGATCGTCGGTTTGGGGCAGCCGATCGACGATGACTCGGTAGACGTGGAGGTATTCTCCGACGAGCGCCCGCTCGATCGCGACGGCGGCGAGGCGTCGATCCCCTTGGAGCTCGGAGAGGAGGGCGCGAGCGTCGGCGGCGGAAAGCCCGGGCGAGCGGGCGAGGGCGTGAACGCCATCGAGCGCGCATTGCCAGACGCTCGTCGCCTGGATGAGCGGGATCAGGCCTTCCTGGGCGTTCAGCGTGGCGCGGGCCTGGGCGAGGTTCTGCCGGACGAGAGCGACGGCTTGGGAGAAGTTTCCCGCGGCTATCTCGCGGCGTGCCTGGACGGTGCGCAGGCTGGCGAGCTGTCGCAGCGGCTGATGGTCGGGGAAAGGCGTTTCGGGGCCGTGAACGGGCGGGAGGACAAGCGTTTCGCCGGGGGCGAGCGAAAGGCCTTCGAGCAAGGCGAGCGCGGGACGAAGGGCCTCGTCCGGGATATCGGGCGGCGGGCTGTCGGCGGACTCGAAGTTGCCCAGCGACCCGGTTTTTTCGAGGGGCGACAGGGCGCGACCGAGATCTTCGAAACTCGTCCGCCAGCGAGGAAGCGCGTCCGTGCCGCTCGGGCGGGCCGGCGCGGCGAGGGTGGGCGGCCGCTCCGCGGATGCGCGCGAGCCCGCGGTCGAACAGCCGGAGCAGAAGAGGAGCAAGGAGGCGGCGGCCAGCTGCACGAGCAGCGGCGGGCGGAGGGCGGGGGAAATCGACACGCGGGCATATTAGGCGCGGGTGGCGCGGAAGAAAGGGCGGGCTCGATATTTTTGCGGGCGGGCTCCGCGCTTGCGCCGGAGGCGGGCCGGCGTGCAATTCGCTGCACGCCGCACCGATGACTCCCGCCGCTTCGAGCCAAGCCGATTCCGCCCCGTCCGCACGGGTCGCGCGTCGGCTCCGGGGGCCGCGCTTGATCGAACTGGGTTTGGCGGGATGGACGGCGGGGGTGCTGGTTTTTCTCTACCTGCCGATTCTCGTGCTGGTGGCGTATTCGTTCAACACCTCGAAGCTGAACATCATTTGGGAAGGCTTCACGTTTAGGTGGTATGGGGAACTGTTTCATAGCACGCCGCTGATGCGGGCCTTGAAAAACAGCCTGCTGATCGCGGTGGCGGCGACGGGGCTGAGCGTGGTGCTCGGGACGACGGGGGCGTGGCTGTTGCACCGGTATCGGTATCGTTTCGCCCGGGCGATGAACGCGCTGGTCTGCGTGCCGATGGTGATGCCCGAGATCGTGATGGGCATCAGCCTGCTGGTGTTTTTCGCCGTCGCGGGAATCGACGCCGGGCACCTCACGGTGATCTTGGCCCACACGACCTTCTGTTTTCCCTTCGTGCTGGTGGCGGTGCAGGCGCGGTTGCAGGGACTGGACCCGGCGCTGGAGGAGGCGGCGCTCGATCTCGGCGCGACGCCGGCGCGGGCCTTTTGGCTGGTGATCCTGCCGTGTCTCCGCCCGGCGGTGATTTCCGGGGCGCTGATGGCCTTCACGCTTTCGATGGACGAGCTGATCATCAGCGTCTTCACGGCGGGCCCCGATTCGCGAACCCTGCCGATGCAGGTCTACGGCATGGCGAAGGTGGGGTTGAACCCGATGCTCAACGCGCTCTCCGCCCTCTTCATCGTGACGACGATCGCCTTCGTGCTTTTCACCGAACATCTGCGGCGGATGGCCGCGCGTTGAAACCGATTTTTTCCAACCCATGAAAACGCTACGCACCCTGCTCGCACTCGGACTGGCCGCGCTCTGCGCCGCCGGCGCCTCCGCCGCGCCGAAGAAAAAGAAAGGCGAACTCAACCTCTTCGCCTGGTCGGAATACATCCCGCAGGCCGTGCTCGACGGCTTCACCGAGGAGACGGGCGTCAAGGTCAACTACGAGACCTACGCCTCGGGGGAGGAGATGCTCGCCAAGCTGGCCGCCGGCCGCGCGCGCTACGACCTCGTGCAGCCGCCCGACTACATCGCCGAGGCGATGATCAAGAACGGCCAGCTCCTGCCGATCGACCGCGCGAAGCTGACGAACTACGACAAGCTTCTCCCCGAGTATCTCGGCATGCCGCACGACCCGGAGCAGAAGTTCACCGTGCCCTACATGACCGGCACGGTCGGCATCGTGGTGAACACCGAGAAGGTGAAGGCGCCGGTGAAGGGTTACGCGGATTTTTTTGCCGCGAAGAACTCCGGCCGTCTGGTCGTGCTCGACGACGGACGCGAGCTGGCCACCGCCGCGCTCTACGTGAACGGCAAGGGACTGAACGACTTTTCGGACGAAAACCTCGCCGCGATCAAGCCGCTGCTCTCCGAGTGGCTGCCGCGCGTGAAGCTCTACGACTCCGACAGCCCGAAGACCGCGCTGCTCAACGGCGACGTCGATCTCGGCCTCGTCTGGTGCGGCGAGGCGGCGCTGCTTTGGAAGGAGAACAAGAAGTTCAAATACGTGCTGCCGGCGGAAGGCGCGCACATGTTTGTCGACGTGCTGGCGATCCCGGCGAAGGCGAAGAACGTCGAGAACGCCCACCTCTTCATCGACTACATCCTGCGGGCCGAGGTGAGCAAACTGATCTCCGACGACTTCCCCTACACGAACCCGAACGGCGCGGCGCGAAAGCTTTTGAGCGAAGAGCAGCTGTCCAACCCCGCCAGCTATCCGAAGCTGGATCGAAAGCTCGACACGTTCCGCTACCTTGGCGACGAGGTCGGCTCGAAGATCGACGCGTTGATCACGGATCTGAAGAACGCGCGCTGAATTTTGGAGGCAGGGCGGGACCGCCGGGCCCGCCGCGCGTAAGCCGGCATTCGCGGCGTGAACGGCGCGCCCAGCGGTCGCGCCCTACCTCAAGACACGAATCATGTCCCAATCCATGCACGGCCTGCCCGGCGGAGTTTCCGACAATCCCCATGCGCGTCGCCCGCGCGTGTGGGGCTGGGTGCTGATCGCGCCGTTGCTGGCATGGCTGGCGCTGTTCGTGGTGGCGCCGGCCTGCATCCTCGTGGCTTACAGCTTCGCGACGCGCGGGGCGCTCGGCGCGGTGGAGTTCGGTTTTTCATGGGACAACTACGCGCGGGTTTTCGATCCGGTTTACGTGAAGGTCCTCGTGCGCTCGGTGGGCTACGCGGCGCTCACGACGGCGCTGTGCGTGCTGATCGGCTATCCCGCGGGCTGGTATATCGCGCGTCGGCGCCCGGTCTGGCGGGAACGGTTGTTGATGCTCGTGATGGTTCCGTTTTGGACGAGTTTCCTGATCCGGACCTACGCATGGATCGCGATTCTGAAAAACGAAGGGTTGCTGAACGGTCTGCTGAAGGCCTCCGGCGCGGTGCCGCATGTTTTCCCCGAGCCGCTCAGCCTGCTCTACACGCCGACCGCGGTGGTGATCGGGCTGGTCTACGCCTATCTGCCTTTCGTGATCCTGCCGGTCTACGGCAGCGCGGAGAAGCTCGACGGTGCGCTGATCGAGGCGGCGCACGACCTCGGCGCGGGGCCGCTGCGGGTGTTTCGCGAAGTGATCGTGCCGCTCACCTGGCCGGGAGTCGCGGCGGGCATGCTGCTGGTGTTCGTGCCGGCGATAGGGATGTTCGCGATCACGGACCTGATGGGCGGGGCGCGTGTGCCGATGATCGGCAACGTGATTCAGAACCAGTTCACGAAGGCGCTCAACTTCCCCTTCGGCGCGGCGCTGGGCGTGGTGTTCACGCTGCTGTTCCTCTTGAGCTACGCGGCGTTGCAGTGGCGCGGCGGAAGAAGACTTTTAACCACTAATAGTCACTGATGGTCACTAATTCCAATCCAGTGAAACAGGTTCTCTGCGTTAGTGCCCTTTAGTGAGGATTGAAGGTTTCAAAACATGATCGAGATCGAATCAGTCACGAAACGCTTCGGGGACTTCACGGCGGTGGCCGACGTGAGCCTGAACGTGCGCGCGGGCGAGTTTCTCACCCTGCTCGGGCCCTCGGGCTGCGGAAAGACGACGCTGTTGCGAATGGTCTCCGGCTT